>JBEEPT010000099.1:0-19789 GCA_041190985.1 Pseudomonadota bacterium | reverse complement strand
GGATGTGGTACTACAAGCATGTCGGCGGCGAGCGCTGCCCGATCGTCGACACCTTCTGGCAGACCGAGACCGGTGGCCACATGATCACCCCGCTGCCGGGCGCCACGCCGCTGGTGCCGGGCTCCTGCACGCTGCCGCTGCCGGGCATCACGACCGCCATCGTCGACGAGGCCGGCCATGACGTGCCCAACGGCTCGGGCGGCATCCTGGTCGTCAAGAAGCCCTGGCCGTCGATGATCCGCACCATCTGGGGCGATCCCGAGCGCTTCAAGAAGAGCTACTTCCCCGAAGAGCTCAAGGGCTACTACCTGGCCGGCGACGGCGCGGTGCGCAGCGCCGACCGTGGCTACTTCCGCATCACCGGCCGCATCGACGACGTGCTCAATGTCTCTGGCCACCGCATGGGCACGATGGAGATCGAGTCGGCACTGGTCGCCAAGACCGACCTGGTCGCCGAGGCCGCGGTGGTGGGGCGTCCCGACGACCTGACCGGCGAGGCCATCGTCGCCTTCGTCGTGCTCAAGCGCCCGATGCCCGCCGGCGACGAGGCCAAGGCGATGGCGACCGAGCTGCGCAACTGGGTCGCGCACGAGATCGGCCCGATCGCCAAGCCCAAGGAAATTCGCTTCGGCGAGAACCTGCCCAAGACCCGTTCGGGCAAGATCATGCGCCGCCTGCTGCGTGCCCTGGCCAAGGGCGAGTCCATCACCCAGGACACCTCCACGCTCGAGAACCCGCACATCCTCGATCAGCTCGCCCGGAGCAACTGAGACTGAAGCCGGGTGCGGGCCCCTTCGCTGGGGGCGTCAGTGCCCGCGCTCAGGGCCTGAGTTCGAGCACCCAGCGCGCCAGCGTGCGTGCCTCCGCCTCGGAGACCTGCGGGTTGGCCGTCATCGGCACGGCGCCCCAGGCGCCCGCGCCGCCGTGCCGGATCTTGGTCGCCAGCGGCTCGACCATGGCCGGGCTGCCCGCGTAGCGCGCGGCGATGTCGCGAAAGGCCGGGCCGATCAGCTTGCGCTCGATCGCATGGCAGGCGTTGCAGCGCTTGTCCTTCCAGAGCTGGGCCTGATCAGCCCGGGCCGGTGCGGCCAGCAGGCAGGCCATGGTCAATGCCAAAGGCCAGGTCGAGGGTTTCATGCGCGCCGTCCTTGCGTCAGAATGGGTGTGAGTCCGCCGGCATTGTAGGCATGGGCCCCGTGGCCGCGCCGGCACCCGAACATCTGCGGAGGATGGGATGTATCTGCTGCTGCTGGGCCTGGCCCTCTTGCTGCTCAAGTACCTGGAGGTCGCGCCCGTCGCGGCCTGGAGCTGGTGGTGGGTGCTGTCGCCCTTCGTCGCCACCGCGCTCTGGTGGTGGTGGGCCGACCGCTCCGGCTACACCCGGCGCAAGGAGGACGAGAGGCAGCAGGTGCGCAGGCAGCGCCGCATCGACGACAACCGCAGGCACATGGGCCTGCCGCCCCGGGACCGGCGCAAGTGACAGGGCAGGGGCGTGGACGCCCCGGCGGCGCTGGCACAATCGCCGCATGCTGATCCATCCCCAAATCGATCCGGTCGCGCTGCGCATAGGTCCCGTGTCCGTGCACTGGTACGGGCTGACCTATCTCGCGGCCTTCCTGATGTTTCTCTGGCTGGGCCGGCGGCGCCTGCGCCATCCCGCCTTCGCCGGCATCGAAGGGCAAGGGGCCTGGAGCGGGCGCGATGTCGAGGACATCCTGTTCCTGGGCGTGCTCGGGGTCGTGCTCGGCGGGCGCATCGGCTACGTGCTGTTCTACAAGCCGCTGGATTACCTGGCGCATCCGCTCAAGATCTTCGCGGTCTGGGAAGGAGGCATGAGCTTTCACGGCGGCCTGCTCGGCGTGCTGCTCGCGATGGCCTGGTTCGCGCGGTCGCGCCGCAAGCCCTGGCTGCAGGTGATGGACTTCATTGCTCCCTGCGTGCCGACCGGCCTGGCGGCCGGGCGCATCGGCAACTTCATCAACGGCGAGCTGTGGGGCCGCGTGGCCGACCCCGCGCTGCCCTGGGGCATGGTGTTCCGTGGCGCGGGCGAACTGCCGCGTCACCCTTCCCAGCTCTACCAGTTCGGGCTCGAGGGCCTGCTGCTGTTCGCGCTGCTGTGGGTCTACGCCAGACGTCCGCGCCGCCGCGGCGAGGTCTCGGCCGCGTTCCTGGCCGGCTACGGCACGATGCGCTTCGCCGCCGAATTCTTCCGCGAGCCCGACGCCCACCTCGGGCTGCTGCAGCTGGGCCTGAGCATGGGCCAGTGGCTGTCCCTGCCCATGATCCTGGCCGGCCTGGCCTTGTGGCTCTGGGCGCGCCGCCAGCCCGCTGCCTGACCCCCATCTTTTCTGCGACGAGATCCGCATGGAGCACAACCTCTACACCCACCTGCGCGCGGCCTTCCCGGCCGAACTCGACGACCTCGCGGTCGAAGCCTTCGCGGCCGACGGTGCCGTCGTGCGCTACAGCTGGCGCGAGCTCGAGCAGGGCAGCGCCCGCATCGCCAACCTGCTGCAGTCGCTGGACCTGCCGGCTGGCGCGCGCGTCGCGGTCCAGGTCGAGAAGTCGGTCGAGGCCCTGATGCTCTACCTCGCCACGCTGCGCGCGGGCCTGGTCTTCCTGCCGCTCAACACCGCCTACCAGAAGGGCGAGATCAGCTACTTCATCGGCGACGCCGAGCCCGCGGTCGTGGTCTGCACCGGCGCCAACTTCGGCTGGGTCAGCAAGATCGCCTTCCAGGCCGGCACCGCCCATGTGTTCACGCTCGACGACGACCTCACGGGTAGCCTGCTCGAGCGCGCCGCGCATTGCGGCGACCAGCAGCCACCCGTGCCGCGCCAGGCCGACGACCTCGCCGCGATTCTCTACACCAGTGGCACCACCGGGCGCAGCAAGGGCGCCATGCTCACGCACGGCAACCTGCTGAGCAACGCCGCCATGCTCAAGGACTACTGGGGCTGGCAGCCTGGCGACGTCCTGATCCACGCGCTGCCGATCTTCCATGTGCACGGGCTGTTCGTCGCGATCCATGCCGCGCTGCTCAACGGCAGCCCCATGCTGTGGCTGGCGCGCTTCGATCCGAAGCCGGTCATCGCGCTGCTGCCGCGCGCCACCGTCTTCATGGGAGTGCCCACGCTCTACGTGCGCATGCTCGCCGAGCCCGCGCTCACGGCCGAGGCAGCGCGCCACATGCGCCTGTTCATCTCGGGCTCGGCGCCGCTGCTGATCGAGACCTTCCGTGCCTGGCAGCAGCGCACCGGCCACACCATCCTCGAGCGCTACGGCATGAGCGAGACCATCATGCTGACCTCCAACCCCTACCGCGCCGACGAGCGCCACGACGGCCAGTCCGAGCGTCGCGGCGGTACGGTCGGCTTTCCGCTGCCGGGCGTGGGCCTGCGCATCCTGGGCGAGGATGGACAGCCCGTTGCGCCCGGCGAGATCGGCGCGATCCAGGTCAGCGGCCCCAACGTGTTCTCGGGCTACTGGCGCATGCCCGAGAAGACCCGCGAGGAGTTCACCGCCGACGGCTGGTTCAGGACCGGCGACGTCGGCCAGCAGGACGAGCGCGGCTATGTCACCATCGTCGGGCGCAGCAAGGACCTGATCATCAGCGGCGGCTACAACGTCTACCCGGCCGAGGTCGAGGCTTGCCTGAACGCGCTTCCCGGCGTGGAGGAGAGCGCCGTGGTCGGCGTGCCTCATCCCGACTTCGGCGAGGTGGGCGTGGCCATCGTGGTGCCCAAGAAGGGATCCAGTCCCGATCCCGAGCAACTGCTTGCCACCCTCAAGACCCAGCTGGCCAACTACAAGGTGCCCAAGCGCTGCTTTGTCGCCGCCGACCTGCCGCGCAACGCCATGGGCAAGGTGCAGAAGAACCTGTTGCGCGAACAGCACCAGCGGCTGTTCTCCTGATGGGCGTGCCGGGTCGCCGACCCGGCTTGCTGCGGCGCTTCAGCGCAGCACCAGCACCGGAATGTGCGAGTGCGTCAGCACCTGCTGGGTCTCGCTGCCCAGCAGCAGGCGCTTGAGTCCCTTGCGGCCGTGCGAGGCCATCACGATCAGGTCGCACTTGTTGCGCTTGGCGGCGGCGATGATGGCCTCGGCCACCAGGTCGGACTTGGCGGTCGTGGCCTTGACCTTGACCGACAGCTTCTGGCCCTCGGACTTGATGCCGTTGACCACCTGCAGCGCCTCCTGCTGCCACTGCTCCTCGATGCGCTTGATCTCGTCCGCCGGCACACCCACGCCGCCTTCGAAGTAGGTCTGCGGATAGCGCGGCACGACCTTGAGCGCGACCAGTTCGGCTCCCGTGATGTCGGCCAGTTTCAGGGCATGTTCCACCGCCATCTCTGACAGTTTGGAGCCGTCGGTCGCGACCAGTATGCGCTTGTACATGAGACCTCCTGGGTTGTGCTTGTCCATGATGCTGCAACGGAATGGCATCTGACAGTTTAAGCCTGACGGCGCCACTACCGATATGGCTTCGCTTGACTCTGATCAAGCGTTTAGGGAATACCCTCGGATAAACTCGCGCCATGTCTGATGCGTCGGCGATCGAAAGTCGTCCTGCGCCCGAACCGGGCGTGGGAGGATGGCTGCTGGGCGCTCATCGGGGGCCGCTGACCGTCAGCGACGATTTCAGCGTGCTTGACGATCCGGTCGAGCAGCAGGACTTCACCCAGCCCTGCGAGTTCGACGGCCGCCCGGGCTGCGAGTCGGTGCTGCTGGTGCAGGGCATGTACTGCGCCGCCTGCGCGGACGCGGTCGAGTCGGCGCTGGCCGGTCGGCCGGGGGTGGTCTCGGCCCAGGTGCACGCCGCCACGCGGCGCCTGATCGTGCGCTGGGATCCGGCACTCACCAGGGTGTCCGAGATCGCGCGCGCGGTCGGCGCCAGCGGCTACCGGCTGCTGCCGCTGCAGCAGGCGCTCGGCGTCAGCCAGCGCCAGGCCGAGACGCGCAAGGCGCTGTGGCGCCTGTTCGTGGCGGGCTTCTGCATGATGCAGGTGATGATGTACACGACGCCGATGTACTTCACCGAGCCGGGCGAGATTGCGCCCGACTACCTGCACCTGCTGCGTTGGGCGTGCTGGCTGCTGAGCGTGCCGGTGCTGCTGTTCGCCAGTGGCCCCTTCTTTGCCAATGCCTGGCGCGACCTCAGGCGCGGGCGCGTGGGCATGGACACGCCGGTGTCGATCGGCATACTCGTGACCTTCGTCGCCAGCAGCGGCGCCACCTTCGATCCGGCCGGCCCCTGGGGCAGCGAGATCTGGTTCGACTCGCTGACGATGTTCGTGTTCTTCCTGCTTGGCGGGCGCTACCTCGAACTCAAGGCGCGCGACCGCACCGCTGGCGCGCTCGACGCGCTGATCAACCGCCTGCCCGAGCGCTGCGAGCGCCAGAACGCCGACGGCGGCTTCGAGGCGGTCTCGCTCAAGCGCCTTCTGGTCGGCGACGTCGTGCGCGTGCAGGCCGGCCAGGCCTTTCCGGGCGATGGCGTGGTGCTCAGCGCCGGCGCCACGGTCGACGAGGCGCTGCTGACCGGCGAGTCGCACCCCGTCACGCGCCGCCAGGGCGAGACGGTGGTCGCGGGCAGCTACAACCTCGCTGGCGCGGCGCTGGTGCGCATCGAGCGCCTCGGGCGCGACACCCGCTTCGCGCAGATCGTGCAGCTCATGGAGCGCGCCTCGACCGAGAAGCCGCGCCTGGCGCAGCTGGCCGACCGCGTCGCGGTGCCCTTCCTGCTGCTGGTCCTGCTGGCGGCCGCAGCGGCAGGCCTGGGGTGGTGGCAGACCGACCCGCAGCGCGCGATCTCGGTGGCGGTCGCGGTGCTGATCGTGACCTGCCCCTGCGCGCTCTCGCTTGCGACGCCGGCCGCCATGCTCGCCGCCGCCGGAGCGCTGGCCAAGCGCGGCGTGCTGGTGCGGCGGCTGCAGGCCTTCGAGGCGCTGGCCGGCATCGACACGGTCGTCTTCGACAAGACCGGCACGCTCACGCGCGACCGCGTGGTGCTGCGCCAGGTCATCGCGCGGGCCGGTATTTCCGAACTGCAGGCCTTGCAGCAGGCCGCGCCGCTGGCCCGTGCCTCACTGCATCCGGTCTCGCGCGCGATCGCCCGGGCCCATGAAGGCGGGGATGCTGTTGCGGAGGCCTTTTGCGAGGTGCAGGAGGTCGCCGGACAGGGCCTGCAGGCCGGGCAGGGCGCTGCGATGCTGCGGCTGGGCTCGGCCGCCTTCTGCGGCCTGGACGAATCGCTGCTGGTCGGCGCTGGCCGGGCCGTGCCCGATGCGCCCTGCGCCTACCTCTGCGATGCCTCGGGCTGGCTCGCCACCTTCGTGCTCGACGAGGGCGTGCGCGAGGAGGCTGCGGCCGTGCTCGCCAGCCTGCGCGCCATGGACCTGCGCCTGCGGCTGCTCTCGGGCGACCGGGCCGAGGCGGCGGCGCGCGTGGCGCGCCAGCTCGGCATCACCGACGTGGTGGCGCAGGCCAGTCCGGAGCGCAAGCTCGCCGAAGTGCTTGCACTGCAGCTTCAGGGGACTAAACTTGCGATGGTCGGCGACGGGTTGAACGACGGGCCGGTCCTGGCGCGCGCCGACTGTTCCTTCGCGCTCGGCCATGGGGCTGCCCTGACGCAGGCACAATCCGATTTCGTGGTGCAAGGCGGCCAGCTCACGGAACTGGCTGGCGCCATAGCGCTGGCGCGCAAGACCATGGCGGTCGTGCGCCAGAACCTGTGGTGGGCGACGTTCTACAACCTGGTCTCGGTGCCGCTGGCCCTGGCCGGCTGGATGCCGCCCTGGCTCGCTGGCCTGGGCATGGCGGCCAGCTCCCTGCTGGTCATAGGCAATGCGATGAGACTGGCGCACATGCCTGGAACGAATCTGAATTTTCCGGAGGCCTGAACGTCATGGAATCGCTCTATCTGCTCGTTCCCCTCTCGGTCCTGCTCGTGCTCGGCATCATGGGCCTGTTCTGGTGGGCCCTGAACGGCGGCCAGTTCGACAACATCGAGCGCGAGGGCGAACGCATTCTTCATGGCGATTGACGCAGGTCAATAGTCATTTATGGTTAATTGTCGATACTTCAATGTGGTGTTATTTCGAGGAGTGTTTGTATGACCGTGACAACAACGGCCTCCCCAGCGGGGGTCTATAACGACAGAGTCGTCAGGCAGTTCTCCATCATGGCCGTGGTCTGGGGCGTGGTGGGGATGCTGGTGGGCGTGATCATTGCCGCCCAGCTCGCCTTTCCCGAGCTCAACTTCGGCATCCCCTGGCTGACCTACGGGCGCCTGCGTCCGCTGCACACCAATGCGGTGATCTTCGCCTTCGGTGGCAGCGCGCTGTTCGCGACCAGCTACTACATCGTGCAGCGCACCTGCCAGACCCGTCTGATCTCGGACAAGCTGGCCGAGTTCACCTTCTGGGGCTGGCAGCTGGTGATCGTGCTGGCGGCGATCTCGCTGCCGCTGGGCTACACCTCCGGCAAGGAATACGCCGAACTCGAGTGGCCGATCGACATCCTGATTGCCGTGATCTGGGTGGTCTATGCGATCGTCTTCTTCGGCACCGTCGGCATCCGCAAGGTGCGCCACATCTACGTGGCCAACTGGTTCTTCGGCGCCTTCATCATTGCCGTGGCCCTGCTGCACATCGTCAACAGCGCCGCGCTGCCGGTCAACCTGTTCAAGTCCTATTCCGCCTACTCGGGCGCGCAGGACGCCATGGTGCAGTGGTGGTACGGCCACAATGCGGTCGGCTTCTTCCTGACCGCCGCCTTCCTGGGCATGATGTACTACTTCATCCCCAAGCAGGCCGAGCGTCCCGTCTATTCCTACCGCCTGTCCATCGTCCACTTCTGGGCGCTGATCTTCACCTACATGTGGGCGGGCCCGCACCATCTGCACTACACCGCGCTGCCGGACTGGACCCAGTCGATCGGCATGGTCTTCTCGCTGATCCTGCTGGCGCCGTCCTGGGGTGGCATGATCAACGGCATCATGACCCTGTCGGGTGCCTGGCACAAGCTGCGTGACGATCCCATCCTGCGCTTCCTGATCGTCTCGCTGTCCTTCTACGGCATGTCGACCTTCGAAGGCCCGATGATGTCGATCAAGACCGTCAACGCGCTGTCGCACTACACCGACTGGACCGTGGGCCACGTTCACTCCGGCGCCCTGGGCTGGGTCGGCCTGGTCACAATGGGCTCGCTCTACTACCTGATCCCCAGGCTGTTCGGCCGCAAGCAGATGCACTCGGTGGCAGCCATCGAGCTGCACTTCTGGACCGCCACCATCGGCATCGTGCTCTACATCGCTGCACTGTGGATCGCCGGCGTCATGCAGGGCCTGATGTGGCGCGCCGTCAACCCCGACGGCACCCTGACCTACACCTTCGTCGAGGCGGTCAAGGCGTCCTTCCCCTTCTACGTGATCCGTCTGCTCGGCGGCCTGCTCTACCTCGGCGGCATGATCGTGATGCTGTGGAACACCGTCATGACGGCGCGTGAGGGCGTCAAGGCCGGCACCGTGAGCCCGGTGCGGATTCCCGCCGTCGCCGCCCAAGCCTGAGGAGCAAGAACAAAATGGCAAACCACAACGAACCCATCAAGGGCTTCACGCACGAGCGGGTCGAGACGAACAACTTCCTGATGATCGTCCTGATCCTGGTGACGCTGGTCTTCGGCGGCCTGGTCGAGATCGTCCCGCTGTTCTTCCAGAAGTCCACCACCCAGCCGGTCGAGGGGCTCAAGCCCTACACCGCGCTGCAGCTCGCCGGCCGCGACGTCTACGTCCGCGAAGGCTGCTACGGCTGCCACTCGCAGATGATCCGTCCCTTCCAGGCCGAGACGCTGCGCTACGGCCACTACTCGATGGCCGGCGAGTCGGTCTACGACCACCCCTTCCAGTGGGGCTCCAAGCGCACCGGCCCCGACCTGGCGCGCGTGGGCGGCCGCTACTCCGACGAGTGGCATCGCGTCCACCTCAACAACCCGCGCGACGTGGTGCCCGAGTCCAACATGCCGGCCTACCCCTGGCTCGAGAAGAACCAGGTCGACGCCGCCGGCATGGCGCCGCGCCTGACCGTGATGCGCAAGCTCGGCGTGCCTTACAGCGACGAGGAAATCGCCAATGCCGGCGACGCGGTCAAGGGCAAGACCGAACTCGAGGCCTTGATTGCCTACCTGCAGGTGCTCGGCACCACCGTCAAGTAAGCCGGAGGGGCAACATGGACATCACCACCGTGCGCATAGGCGTCACCCTGATCAGCTTCGTGGTGTTCCTCGGCATCCTGGCCTGGGCCTGGTCAAAACGCAACCAGGCCGCTTTCGACGAGGCTGCCCGGTTGCCTTTCCGCGATGAATAACGAGAAAGAGAACCATCATGAGTGACTTTATCAGCAGCTTCTGGTCGTGGTACGTGGCCGGGCTCACGATCTTCTCCATCCTGCTGTGCGCCATCTTCCTGTGGATCGCGAGCAAGGCCAAGGTCAAGGCGCATGCCGACAACACCACCGGCCATGTCTGGGACGTGGACCTGCGCGAGATGAACAACCCGCTGCCCAAATGGTGGGTGTGGCTGTTCGTGATCACCGTGGTCTTCGCGCTGGCCTATGTCGCGCTCTACCCGGCGTTGGGCTCCAGCCAGGGCAAGCTGGGCTGGTCCTCTCGCAGCCAGCATGAGGCCGAGGGCAGGAAGATGGCCGAAGCGATTGCGCCGGTCTATGCCAAGTTCAAGGACATGAGCCCCGAGCAGCTGGCCGGCGATCCGCAGGCTCAGGTGATCGGAGATCGCCTGTACCAGAACTTCTGCGCCCAGTGCCATGGCTCGGATGCGCGCGGCAGCAAGGGTTTCCCCAACCTGACCGACAAGGACTGGCTGGGCGACGGCAGCTTCGAGCATGTCAAGAACACGATCGCCAACGGCCGCCAGGGCGTGATGCCCCCGATGGCTGCCGCCGTCGGTTCGGCCGAGGACGTGCGCAACGTGGCTCAGTATGTGCTCAGCCTGTCGGGCAGCCCGAACGACTCGGTCCAGGCCGCCTTGGGCAAGCCGAAGTTCGCCGCCTGCGCCGCCTGCCACGGCGCCGATGGCAAGGGCAACCCGGCCGTGGGCGCTCCCAACCTGACCGACCAGACCTGGCTGCACGGCTACGGTGCCGACGCGATCGTCAAGATGATCACCGAAGGCAAGACCAACGTCATGCCGGCGCAGAAGTCCAAGCTGACCGACGACCAGCTGCAGGTTCTGGCCGGCTACGTCTGGGGTTTGTCGCGCAAGTAAGGCGAAAGCCTGGCGCGAGTAAGATACGCGACGCGCGCGCCATCCCGGCGTGCGCGTCGCAGCAAGAATCGTCGTGAGTCCAGTTCCCCCCGCGAGCAGCACTGCCGCCAAAGTCATTCCCATCGTTCCCGCAGCAGACCCGCATGGGCTTGGTGGCACCGGGGCAGGGCCGCTGCAAGAGGCGCGCAGGAAAATCTATCCGCGTTCGGTTTCGGGGCTGTTCAACCGCTGGCGCTGGGCGCTGGTGTGGCTGACGCAGATCATCTTCTATGGACTCCCCTGGCTGGTCTGGAACGGCCGCCAGGCGGTGCTGTTCGACCTCGAGGCCCGCCGCTTCTACCTGTTCGGGCTGGTGCTCTACCCGCAGGACTTCATCTATCTCACCGGGCTGCTGGTGATTTCGGCGCTGGCCCTGTTCCTGTTCACGGCCGTGGCCGGCCGTCTCTGGTGCGGCTACGCCTGCCCGCAGACGGTCTATACCGAGATCTTCCTGTGGATAGAGAAGAAGGTCGAGGGTGACCGCGCGGCCCGCATGCGCCTGGATCGCTCCGGTCTGACGTTCGAGAAGTTCGGCCGCAAGCTCCTCAAACACCTGGTCTGGGTGGCCTTCGCTGGCTGGACCGGCTTTACCTTCGTCGGCTACTTCACCCCGATACCCGAGCTCGGCGCCGCAGTGACGGGCCTGACACTCGGCCCCTGGCAGACCTTCTGGATCCTGTTCTATGGCTTCGCGACCTATGGCAACGCCGGCTGGTTGCGCGAGCAGGTCTGCCTGCACATGTGTCCCTACGCGCGCTTCCAGAGCGCGATGTTCGATCCGGACACCATGATCGTGACCTACGACGAGGCCCGCGGCGAGCCGCGCGGCGCGCGCAGCAAGAAGGTGGACCACCGTGCCCGGGGGCTGGGCTCCTGCGTCGACTGCACGTTGTGTGTGCAGGTCTGCCCGACCGGCATCGACATTCGCCACGGCCTGCAATACGAGTGCATAGGTTGCGGCGCCTGCATCGACGCCTGCGACGGCATCATGGACAAGATGGGCTATGCGCGCGGCCTGATCCGTTACTCGACGCAGAACGGCATGGCCGGCGGCTGGAGCCGCGAGCGGATGGTGCAGCGCGCGCTGCGCCCGCGCGTGCTGGTCTACAGCGGCATCCTGCTGGCGATCTGCGCTGCGCTGGCCGTCAGCCTCTACCTGCGCACGCCGCTCAAGGTCGACGTGATCCGCGACCGCGGCGCGCTCGCGCGCATGGTGGAAGCTGGCAGGATAGAGAACGTGTTCCGGCTGCAGCTGATGAACGCCACCGAATCCGCCCAGCGCTTCGAAGTCGCGGTGCAGGGCATGCAGGGGATAGCGATCGCTTCCGAGCATGCGCTCGAGGTCCTGCCTACCGAGGGGCGCTCGATCGTCCTGCGGGTGCAGGTCCCGCCGGGAACTGCCGAGCGGGGTTCGCATCCCATACAGTTCCAGGTCCGCTCGAGCAGCGATCCGTCCATCCGGGTCGAGGAGAAGTCGGTCTTCCTGGTGCCCCGTTGAAAGGAAATCCCTCATGAACCCGAGCAGCAAGGGTAGCCCCTGGTGGCGCGAGCCCTATATGTGGCTGGTCCTGGGTGGCCCGGCGGTGGTTGTCGTGGCCTCGCTGGTGACCTATGGACTGGCCGCAAGCCGACCCGACCCGCTGGTCGAGCGCGATGCCGAGGCCGAGGCGCAGCGCGTGGGCAAGGCGCTCACGGACGAGCAGCGCGAGAGCCTGGCGCCCGCGATCAAGGCCCGCAATCACGTGGCTTCCCCCGAGCGCTGAAACGGCCCATAATGCAAGCGTAGGTCAACATCTACAAGGAGGTGGATATGTTGGCGCAACGCTTGTTTTGGGTGGTCTGGCCGGCATTCCTGGTCGCGGGCGTGCTGGAAATGGTGGTGTTTGCGCTGGTGGATCCCCACGAGCTGCACTGGCTGGGCTGGCATTCCGAGCTCTCGCGCTCGGCCTTCTACAGCCTGTCCTTCTTCTTTTTCTGGATCGTCACGCTGGCGTCCAGTGCACTGACCGCCCTGCTGGCGCAGCCGGCACCGCAAGGCAGGCACGGTCAGCAAGCCGGCGGCCATTGAGTCGCCTGGCTCCTGTCGGCCGGTGGGGGCCAGCGCAGCGGCCGCCGCGTCCTACTCGCAGGCCGGCGGGTTGACGAGGCGTCGCAGTCCGGCCGTGTCCTTGATCTGGACATAGCGCTGCTTGACCTCGATGATGCCTTCCTCGACGAATTTCGAAAAGGTGCGGCTGACGGTCTCGAGCTTCATGCCGAGATAGCTGCCGATCTCTTCGCGTGTCATGCGCAGCACCAGCTCGGACTGCGAGAAGCCGCGCGAGTGCAGACGCTGCACGAGATTGAGCAGGAAGGCTGCCAGCCGCTCCTCGGCGCGCATGCTGCCCAGCAGCAGCATCACGCCATGGTCGCGCACGATCTCGCGGCTCATGATCTTGTGCACATGGTGCTGCAAGGCGCTGAACTCGCGCGACAGGGCCTCGATGTGCTCGAACGGCATCACGCAGACTTCGGCGTCCTCGAGCGCGACGGCGTCGCAGGTGTGGCGATCGTTGACGATGCCGTCCAGGCCCAGGATTTCCCCCGTCATCTGGAAGCCCGTGACCTGGTCGCGCCCGTCGGCGCTGGTCACGCGTGTCTTGAAGAAGCCCGAGCGGACGGCGTAGAGCGAAGTGAAGCGGTCGCCACTGTTGAACAGCGCATGGCCGCGCTTGATGCGCTTGCGCGTGCTGATGACCGAGTCGAGCCGGCCCATTTCCTCCGGGCTCAGGCCCATCGGCATGCACAGCTCACGCAGGTTGCAACTGGAGCAGGCGACTTTGATGCTGTGGATATCCATATCGATGTGCAGATCACCGCACAGTTTAACCAGTTGCGGTGTCGCCTGGCTGACAGCGGCCGTGCCGCCGTTGCCGCGCAAGGCCTACGACTCCCGTAGTTGACTCAGATCAAGGGCAGAGTTGCCGCCTTGAGGCACAGTCGAGCCCAAAATGGAGAATCATTCCGTGAGCCATGTGATCGACGAGCAACTGCTGCGGCGCTTCGACGTGCCGGGGCCGCGCTACACCTCTTATCCCACCGCAGACCGCTTCGTCGAGGCCTTCGGCGCCGAGGACTATGTCCGGGCCCTGGAGCAGCGCCGGGCGGGTTCGCTGGCGCTGCCGCTGTCGCTCTACGTGCACATCCCGTTCTGCGAGTCGCTGTGCTACTACTGCGCCTGCAACAAGGTGATCACCAAGCACCACAGCAAGGCGGCCGAGTACCTGCGCTACCTGTCGCGCGAGCTCGAACTGCAGGTCGAGCATTTCGGCCGCGGCCACAGCGTCTCGCAGATGCACCTCGGCGGCGGATCGCCCACCTTCCTGAGCGACGGCGAGCTCGAGGACCTGCTCGACATGGTGCGGCGCCATTTCAACCTGGCGCCGGGCGGGGAGTTCTCGATCGAGGTCGATCCGCGCACGGTCACGGCCGAACGCCTGCAGCACCTGTGGCGGCTGGGCTTCAACCGGCTGAGCTTCGGCGTGCAGGACTTCGATCCCACGGTGCAGAAGGCGGTGCACCGGATCCAGCCGGCGCAGCAGGTATTCGACCTGGTGCAGGCCGCGCGCGAGATCGGTTTCGAGTCGGTCAATGTGGACCTGATCTATGGCCTGCCGCTGCAGACGCCCGAATCCTTTCGCCACACGCTCGAGCAGGTCAGGACGCTGCGCCCGGACCGCATCGCGCTCTATGCCTATGCCCACCTGCCGGCGCGCTTCAAGCCGCAGCGCCGCATCCTGAGCGCCGAGCTGCCCAGCGCGGCCGAGAAGCTGGCGATGCTGTCGAACTCGCTCGACCTGCTGAGCGATGCCGGCTATGACTACGTGGGCATGGACCATTTCGCGCTCCCGAGCGACGCGCTGGCGGTGGCCAAGCGCCAGGGGCGGCTGCACCGCAACTTCCAGGGCTACAGCACCCAGCCGGATTGCGACCTGATCGCGCTCGGCGTGTCTGCCATCGGCCGCATCGGTGCCACCTACAGCCAGAACGCCAAGACGCTGGAGGAGTACTACGACGCGCTCGACCAGGGGCGCTTGCCCATCGTCCGCGGCCTGGCGCTGAGCCGCGACGACATCCTGCGGCGTTCGGTCATCATGGCCATCATGTGCCAGGGCGAGGTTGAGTTCGAGTCGGTCGAATCTGCGCATCTGGTCGATTTCAAGGCCTATTTCGCGCGCGAGCTCGAGCGCCTCAAGGAGATGGAGGCGCTCGGATTGCTCCGGATCACGTCGAGCAGTCTTGAGCTGACGCCTGCCGGCTGGTACCTGGTGCGTGCGATCGCCATGGTGTTCGACAAGTACCTGCAGCACGACCAGGACCGGGCGCGCTTTTCCAAGATCATCTGAGCGGCTGGCGCAGCCGGCTGCTAAAGTGCCGCCATGCTAGCGTCCATGACGGTTTCGGCCCTGGTGATGGGGCTGGTTGGCGGCCCGCATTGCGTGGCCATGTGCGGCGCTGCCTGCGCCGGCATTGTGCGCGGCTCGGCTGGCTCGGGCACGGCGGCGTTGTGGCGCTTCCAGCTCAGCCGCCTGCTGGGATACAGCCTGCTCGGGGCGCTGGCCGGCGGCACGGTCCAGGGCCTGGGCTGGATGGGCGCACAGACGGCGTTGTTACGCCCGCTCTGGACCATGCTGCATGTCGCGGCGCTGCTGCTCGGGCTGGTGCTGCTGTGGCAGGCGCGCCAGCCTGCCTTCATCGATGGCTGGGGCCAGGGCGTCTGGCGCAAGGCGCGTCCGGTGCTGGCCCGGCTGGGACCGCGTGCGCCGGTCGTGCTCGGGCTGGGCTGGGCCTTGATGCCCTGCGGCCTGCTCTATTCGGCCCTGCTGGTCGCCTCGCTGTCGGCGGGGGCCTTGAGCGGCGCGCTGGTCATGGCGGCATTCGCTGCCGGAACCATGGTTGCGCTGGTGCTCGGCCCCTGGCTGCTGCTGCGGCTCAGGGATGGCGGCTCGGGCAGCTGGGGCATGAGGCTGGCCGGGCTGGCGCTGGTCCTGACATCGGGCTGGGCCCTGTGGCAGGGGCTGAGCCATCCCAGCGGCCTGTGGTGCGCCTGAGACGGTCCCCATGCTGCCACGGTTTCAACGGCTGTGTCCGGATGCCGCCGGCAGCACGGCCAGCAGCAATCCGGCCAGCGCGAGCGCGTAGGCAACGAGCTGCAGCGGCGTCAGCGTTTCGCCCAGCAGTGTCGCGCCAGCGACGGCCGTGGCCAGGGGCAGCATGACGGTGAACACGCCAGCATGGCTGGCTGCCACGTGCCGCAGACCCTCCATCCAGAGCCACACCGAGCAGACGCCGAGCGCGAGGCTGTAGAGCACCACCGAGCCCCAGAGCGGCCAGCGGATGGCGGCGAAGTCGAAGCCGGCCGCGCTCCAGAGCCCGAAGGGAGTGCTCAGCGCCAGCCCCCACAGATTGACGAGGGCCGCGATCCGGCGCGGCGCGAGCCGCTGTGTCAGTCGCTTGCCTATGACCAGGTAGGCAGCCTCGCAGAGCAGGGCACCGGCGAGCAGCAGCACGCCCAGCCAGTCCAGGGGAATGCCGTGCCAATGTCCGCGCGGCGCCGAATGGCCGCGCTCAGGGCTGCCGAGGGCGAACAGCAGCAGCGCCAGCGTCGACAAGCCAGTCGCCAGGCCCAGGCGGCCCGTCAGCGGTTCGCGCAGCAGCAGCCAGCCCAGCAGCGCGACGGTCACCGGCAGCGCCGCCATCACCATGCCCGCAGTGCCCGCCGAGGCCCAGCGCAAGCCGGCCAGGATGCAGAGCGTGTAGAGGACGTTGCCGAAGAAGGATCCGAGAAAGAGCAGGCCCCGGGTATGCCGCGACAGCGGTGGCTCGAGTTCGGGCTTGCGCAGCCAAGGCACCATCGCGATGGCGGCAAGCGCGAAGCGCAGCCAGGTCAGCAGCAGGGGCGGGATGAGCTGGGCCAGCGGCCTGGACAGGGCCAGGCAGAGCCCCACCAGCGCCATGCTCAGGGCCAGGCTGGCGAAGGCGAGCCAGGGAATTCGGGCTTGCATGCGGCGATTGTGCCGCCCGCCGGTGCTTCAGCGCACCTCGTCGATCACGGACCTGAACTCGTCGATGTCCTCGAAGCTGCGGTAGACGCTGGCAAAGCGCACGTAGCCGACCTTGTCGAGCTTCTTGAGCTCGCGCATCACGAGCTCGCCGAGCTGGTGCGTGGGCACCTCGCGCGCGCCGAGGTTGAGCAGCTTTTCCTCGATGCGCTCGATCGCCGCGTCGACCTGCTCGGTGCTGACCGGGCGCTTGCGCAGGGCCAGCGCGAGGCTGGCGCGCAGCTTGGCCGGGTCGTATTCGATGCGCCGGCCGTCCTTCTTCACCACGTTGGGGAAGCTGACCTCGGGCCGCTCGTAGGTGGTGAAGCGCTTGTCGCAGGATCCGCAGCGGCGCCGGCGGCGCACGAAGCCGCCGTCCTCGGATAGGCGGGTTTCGACGACCTGGGTTTCGGCGTGGCCGCAGAAGGGGCACTTCATCGGTGCGGGGTAAAGAAAAAGCCCCGGCCTCAAGGCCGGGGCAGGGTGCTTAGCGGTAGACCGGGAAGCGGCTGGTCAGTTCCGCGACCTTGGCGCGCACGGCAGCGATATTGGCCTCGTCGCGCGGGTTGTCGAGCACGTCGGCGATCAGGTTGGCGGTCAGGCGCGCTTCCTCTTCCTTGAAGCCGCGGGTGGTCATGGCCGGGGTGCCGATGCGCACGCCGCTGGTCACGAACGGCTTCTCGGGGTCGTTCGGGATCGCGTTCTTGTTGATGGTCATGTGGGCGGCGCCCAGCACGGCCTCGGCTTCCTTGCCGGTGATGCCCTTGGCGCGCAGGTCGACCAGCATGACATGGCTTTCGGTGCGGCCGCTGACGATGCGCAGGCCGCGCTGGGTCAGGGTCTCGGCGACCACCTGGGCGTTCTTGAGCACCTGCTGCTGGTAGGCCTTGAACTCGGGCGTCAGGGCTTCCTTGAAGGCGACGGCCTTGGCGGCGATGACGTGCATCAGCGGGCCGCCCTGCAGGCCCGGGAAGATGGCGGAGTTGATCGCCTTCTCGTGCTCGGCCTTCATCAGGATGATGCCGCCGCGCGGGCCGCGCAGGCTCTTGTGTGTGGTCGAGGTCACGACGTCGGCGAACGGGACCGGGTTGGGGTAGACGCCGGCGGCGATCAGGCCGGCGTAGTGGGCCATGTCGACCATGAAGATGGCGCCGACTTCCTTGGCGATCTTGGCGAAGCGCTCGAAATCGATGCGCAGCGCGAACGCGGACGCGCCCGCAACGATCAGCTTCGGCTTGTGCTCGCGCGCCTTGGCTTCCATCGCGTCGTAGTCGATGTCTTCCTTGTCGTTGAGGCCGTAGGAGACGACATTGAACCACTTGCCCGACATGTTCAGGGGCATGCCATGGGTCAGGTGGCCACCCTCGGCCAGGCTCATGCCCATGATGGTGTCGCCCGGCTTGAGGAAGGCCAGGAAGACGGCTTCGTTGGCGGAGGCGCCGCAGTGCGGCTGCACGTTGGCGGCTTCGGCGCCGAACAGCTGCTTGATGCGGTCGATCGCGAGCTGCTCGGCGACGTCGACGTACTCGCAGCCACCGTAGTAGCGCTTGCCGGGGTAGCCTTCGGCGTACTTGTTGGTGAGTTGGCTGCCCTGGGCGGCCATGACGGCGGGCGAGGCGTAGTTCTCGCTCGCGATCAGCTCGATGTGGTGTTCCTGGCGCGCGTTCTCGGCCTGGATGGCGGCAAACAGCTCGGGGTCGGTTTGTTCGATCAGGATGTTGCGGTCGTACATGGCAGTCCTCAAATGAGACGTGGCTCCCCGCGCGGTCGTCACGACGACAGGGGCTGCCCAGGCGAACGGCTGAATGGCTTGTGCGCTCCCCGGTGGTAAAGCCCACCTCGGCCGGAGGCGATCCGCGTCGCGGAGCCCCGGCCTATCGCCAGTTGCGCACCGGCGGGATTTTATCAGGAGTGCCGGGTCGGACGTGCGGGAGGCTCGGCTTCGGCCTCGAGCTGGTGGCCCTGGCCGGGCTGGCCG
Organism: Pseudomonadota bacterium; assembly: GCA_041190985.1. Lineage (GTDB taxonomy): Bacteria > Pseudomonadota > Gammaproteobacteria > Burkholderiales > Burkholderiaceae_C > Malikia. The sequence goes on along the minus strand of JBEEPT010000099.1, from coordinate 1,410 downwards.
GCCGGCTTGGCGCGCACGACGGTCGAAGCCGCCGGCACCTTGGCGCCGCGCGCGACGCTGCGCAGCCGCTGCTGCTCGGCCATCACCTTGCCGACATAGTCGCCGCCGTCGTTGCTGACTGCGCCGACGTAGAGGCGCAGCCCGCCTTCGACCGAGCCGGCGTTGCGTATGCAGTCCTGCAGCACCTTGACGCCGACGCGCAGGTTGGAGACCGGATCGAAGGCCGCCTGCTTGCCGCCGAAATCCTGGTATTTCTCGACATGCACGCGGGTCAGCACCTGCATCAGGCCCTGGGCCCCGACCGGACTCTGGGCGAAGGGGTTGAAGCCCGATTCGATCGCCATCACGGCCAGGATCAGCGTCGGATCGAGCTTGATGCTGCGACCAAGCTCGAACGCCTCGGCGACCACGGCGCTGACTGGCTCTGGCGCCACGCGGTACTTGCGGCTGATCCAGGCTGCGACCTGGGCCTGTTCCCTGGGCAGTGCGGTCGCCTGGGCATTTGCCGGACGAGCGGAGGTTTCGCCGTCGTCGTCATCGCTGTCGGTCGTCTCGACCGACTGGCGCTGCAGCAGCCAGCCCAGCAGCTTTTGCTCGGCATCGCCGCGCAGGTCGGGCCGGGTGAACATCAGCAAGGCCACCAGGGCCAGGCCCAGTCCGAGCAGGGCCATGCTGTTGTGGGTAACGGCATAGGTCAGCTTGATCACGCGATCCGCGAAGCGTCGCAGATACACGTTGGGCTGGCTTTGCCAAGTGGGGTTTTGCGCTGTCATAGCACACTCCTTTCTACGCCGCGCTGCCACCAGGGGTGGAAGTGGGCCTTGATTGGGGGTCGCCATCGAAAACCCTATTCGGGTCATCGACTTAGCCGGGTTCGGCAGCGTCTGAAGCAGCCTCTTTAACGGAGGCTTGGACCGAATATTAGGTGGCTCGACATAATCAGTCAATACTTTAAAGTATTGTTTTTATATAAAAAATAGAATATAGAGCTGGGGAGCAAGCCAGGACAAGGGCGCCTTGAGGGTTCAAAAGGACTCAATCGACTCGGTGTAACGGATTGAAAAAATGCGGTTGCGCCGGCCGCCGGGCGGGCGTAAATTGCCTTGGCCGGCCGAGAGGCGGGCACAGCGCCCGCAGCAGGGTTCGTCCCTGTCGCCTGGCGTGTCAGTTGGGAGCAATCTCTTGCTTCCAGACCGGCCGGACGGCAATCTCCGGCGGTCAAATCCGGCCCGGGTCTGCGACCCACCGTCAACCCCGGCAGGACTCGTTCCTGTCGGGGTTTGACCTTTGCTGGCCTCATACGGATCTCATGAAGTTCTGAGAGAATAGGGCCATCAGCCACGACAAGGGTGCATGATGAAGAAAGGCCAGGCCGCGGTCATAGCCAAAAAGTGGGATGCGCAAGCCCTG
>JBEEPT010000098.1:0-3124 GCA_041190985.1 Pseudomonadota bacterium | reverse complement strand
GCGGCATTCAGCCCGTTGGCCCAGCTCGCGAGATTGGCCACGGCAGCGCTGTTGCCGGCCAGCACCCCGCACGGCCCCTTGAGCTGGCCCTGCGTAACGCCGGAGATGCTGCTGAAGTCACGGTTGCGCCCGGTCAGATCCAAGCCCCCTGACCACTCCCAGGCGGCCAGGGCGCGCCGGAAGCAGCCGGCGGGGTTGGCATAGGTGGTGGAGACGCCCGATCGACCGTAGCGCATGCGCCAGCGGAAATCGGAGCCTAAGGCGAGGGTCGGGATGCGAAAGTCGAGCCGTAGGACGCCGTTCGTGCCGTCGTAGAACACGACGTTGTGGTCGAGCGGAGATCCGGCTGCGTCGAGCAGCAGCACGTCGAAGGCGCTGGCATGCTGGATGCGCCCGCCGTTCGCCACGGTCTTGAGCCAAGCGCCGGCCAGCTCGTAGCCCAGCACGACGAAGTCGGTCAGCGTCTCGGCCGGCAGCTCGGAGAGCGCCCGCAGCACGAAGTCGCGCTCGTAGGCGAAGTCGGTGAGGTCGAGGGTGCCCCTAGCCCGCATGTTGGACCTGATCCTTCCGAGGATCGCCAGCGTGCCGCGGCAGCGGAAGTTGGTGGCGATCGGGTGCGCCAGCTGCGGCTGCCCGCGCAGCCTGACGTTGGAATGGGCGGCCCCGCTCAGGTTGCCGGCGCCCGAGGTGTCGAGCGTGCCGCGGCAGCGGATGTTCGACAGCGCGCGGCCGCGCAGCGGGCGGTCCCGCTCGGCGCGCGGCGAGGCGCTGGACGCTCCGGTCAGGCGCACTCATGCGGTCCCGAGGTCGTCGATGATCAGAGAGCCGATCGGAAAGTTGACCAGCGAGCCGGCGCCGATGGTGTAGGGCGAGGTGAGCCTGCCCCATGCGATCATGTCGCCGGCTGTCGGCGTCAGGGAGCTGTGCACCCCGAAGTGCGTGGCGACCCGCTGCACGCCCATGGTCGCCGCGCTGGCGAACAGAGCCGCCACCGAGTTCGAGATTGCGCGGCTGGCCGGCGACCCGTATGTCGTGGCGATCCGCGAATACTCGACGAAATCCGCGGAGGTGAACTCGGTGGCGCCGAGACCGTCGAGGTCCGGCTCGCTTCGGAGCAGGCTGGTCCACACCTGAGATGGCCACGTGCCAGCGACGTTGCGGAACTGACGGTCGTAGAACGCATGGATTCTGGCGGTGACGATCGGCATCAGCTCAGCGTCCCATCGACTTTGAGGACGGCACCCGTCCGGTTCTCGATCTGCAGGGTTCCGTCGGTGTGCGCGGAGATCGTGATCTTGCCGTCGACGCCGGTGGTCCCGGTCAGGGCACCGGTGGTGAAGTCGACGATGGGCGAGCTGGCGCCGCCGACGTTGATGCTCGGCACGGTGGTGTCGTAGGTGAACGCCGCCTCGAACGCGGCGCCCGACAGGCTGTAGAAGAACGCCTGCCCGCGGTTGGCGGCCGGCAGCACCTTGAGCACCGCATCGTCGGCCAGATCCACCGCGGCCGGCAGGCGCGGCCAGAAGGCGATCAGGCTGTTGCTGCTCTGGAAGAGCGGGTTGAAGCCCTCGGCGACGTTCTCGTGCCAGAACCCGGTGTTGCCGCCTGCGTCGTTCAGCACCGTGGCGTTCGCCTGGTCGGCCAGGACATTGAAGTTGGCCCGCAGCTCGGTGACGTTGGTGAGCTTCACGCCCCGGCTGAAGCTGGCGAAGTCATTGCGGCTGAGCTTGAAGCCGGTGATGTTCTCGGCCTCGACCGCATAGGTGAACGAGGCGTCGGGCGTGACCTCGTCCCATTTGTTCAGCTCCAGCTCCAGCTCGGTGACGTAGCGGAAGATGCCGCCGCCATTGATGTTGCGGGCCGTGACGGCGATGCGGAGGTCGCGGATCGTGTCGACCGAGGCGCCGTTCCTGCGGCCATGCACGTCGAACATCTTGGCCAGGGCCACGCCATCGGCTTTGGCGACCAGCCGGAAGCCCGAGCCCGTGACCGTGCCGAAGCCGGTCACATCCTCCGCGGAGAGGACTTGGCCGACATTGACGAACTCGGTCCCGTCGATGAAGCAGTCGCGATAGCCGGGGACCAGCCGCACCGCCGCCAGGGTGGCGCCGGTATCGGCCGTGAAGCCCACCACCCGGCCGCCGAACCCGCCGCACTTCCGGGTCCCGCCCAGCCACGTCGTGTTGCCGAAGCTGATCGGGTTGGGCGCCCGGCCCGGGCTGGACTCGGCCGCGGTGCTGCCGTCGATGACGATGTCGTGGTAGCAGCACCCGGCCTCGCCCTGGCCGTGGCAGTCCCAGGCGGTCGAGCGCGGGTTGCTGATCCGGGTCTCGTGGTCGTGGCAGTTGGTGCCGCCCATCGCCAGCACGCTGTGGCGCATCCCGTCGAACCGGGCGCCGCGCAGCCAGCCGTCCGTGGCGCCGGGCCCCCAGACCCAGCCATAGCCCTCGCCGGCCGCGTAGTACTTGGCGCCGGCGGCCGACACATCCTCGCCGCCGCAGTCGAAGCAGAACTCCTGCCGGAACGCGTTGCCCCGACGGCCGTACTGGTCGGTGTTGGGCACGTCGCAGGAGATCATCTTGGCGCCGCGCGCCAGGCGAGTGACGAAGACATGCCGCAGCGGGGTCAGGTCCGGCGCCTCGGCGAACAGGGCGCGCGCCCCGCTCACCACGGCACCCGTCGAGGGGTTGAGCTTGATCAGCCGCAGCTTCTTGGCCGTGGTGAAATCGTGCTCGACCCGGCCGGCCAGCCGGTAGCTCGCCGCCGCATCGCCCGGAACGGACGGCCCGATCGGCCGCGTCTCGTGGTTGATCCGGACCGAGGCCGAGCCGGCCGTGCCGCTGAGCTGGTCGCTCCTCAGCTCGTCCGCGACCAGGACCAGATCGCCCTCGGTGAGCTTGCCGATGTCGCCGCTGCGCACCGTGACCAGGTTCTGGCCGATGCTCAGGTCGGCTTGGGCGATGCAAGAGACCAGCTTGCGGATGACGGTCTGGTTGGCCTCGGTGTAGTTGGCCTGGTAGTCCCCGGCCGCGTAGCTGACCGCCCAGGCATAGTCGTTGGTCTCGGCGATGGTCAGAACGCCCGTGCCGTCGTTGACGCTCAGCACCCGGACGATCTGCTCCTG
>JBEEPT010000097.1:0-5643 GCA_041190985.1 Pseudomonadota bacterium | reverse complement strand
GCACGAGCTGGCCAAGTTCCATTCCGAGTTCGATCCGGCCGGCGGGGCGCTCTACACCACCACCTTCGTGCTGGCGATGAACAAGGCCAGGTACGACTCGCTGCCGCCCGACCTCAAGAAGGTCATCGACAACAACTCGGGCCTGCTGGCCTCCGGCTGGCTGGGCAAGGTCCAGGGCGACAACGACATCCCGGGCCGCAAGATGGCGCTCGAGCACGGCAACACCATCACCACGATCAGCGCGGCCGACGCGCAGGAATTCCGCCGTGCCTCGCGCAGCCTGGAGGTGTCCTGGGTCGAGGACATGAACAAGAAGGGCTACGACGGCAAGAAGCTGCTCGAGACCGCCCGCGCACTGATCGAGAAGCAGACCAAGGAGGTCGAGGCCGCGACCAGGAAGGGCGCCGAGCCTGCCAGGAAGGCCGAAGCCAAGAAGAAGTGAGCGTGGTGCGGAGGCGGGGCTCAGCCCCCGCCCTGCTGCCCGGCCTGGGCTGGCGGTGTCGGCGCTGCGAGGGCGGGAAACATCGCGCCGCAGAGCTGGCGTATCAGCTCGCTGGTCGCCTGCTGCGTCAGCGTGGCGGGGCGCTGGGCGCTGCAGGCGAGCGAGACCCGGATGCGCAGGCGCGGCTCGGCGATCTCGCGCACGCTGTAGGCCGAAGGCCGGATCGAGCTGGCGACCGCGTTGCGCGACAGGATGGCGCAGCCCATGCGCTCGGCGACCAGGTCGAGAATGGCGGGCACGCCGTCGATCTCGAGCGCGATCGTCGGGCGCACGCCTATGGCAGCCATTTCACGCTCGACATGGGCGCGCATGGCGTTGGAGCGGCTGGGGATCACCAGCGGCAGCCGGGCCACCTCGCGCAGCGCCAGCGGCGGTGGCGGCGGATCTTCCTGCAGGCCGGGCTCGCGGGCCTGCACCAGCACCAGTTCCTCCTCGAACAGGGGGCTGCTCTCCAGTTCCGGCAGCAGCGCGGCGTCGTACAGCACCGCGAGGTCGAGCCGGCCCTGGATCAGCCCCTCCTGCAAGGAGGTCGACAGGCCTTCGCTGATTGACAACTGTGCCTCGGGCAGCTGGCGGCGGAAGGCGCGCGTCAGCGGAACGGTCAGGACCCGGCTCAGCGAAGTCGGCAGGCCGATCGCCACCCGGCCGGAGGGGGCGCCGCGCAGCCGGCCGAGGTCCTCGCGCGCGCGCTCGACCTGGTGCAGGATGCCGCGGCCGTGGTCGAGCAGGACCTTGCCGGCCTCGGTCGGAATCGCGCCGCGGCCGTTGCGCACCAGCAGGTTCTGGCGCAGCTCGACCTCGAGCATGCGGACCTGCCGGCTCAGGGCCGGTTGCGCGATGTTGAGCGCGTGCGCCGCCCGCGTGAAGCTGCCGAGTTCGGCGACGCGCACGAAGTATTCGAGCTGTTTGAGGTCCATCTGCGGATTCTAGATAGCGCTTTTGCCGCTATCCAGTTTTGCGATAGCAGTTAGCGGGGCGTGCGTCGCAGCATTGCCGACGGCGCAGGGACAATCGACAGGCTGGGCGGGGGACGCAGCACCGCGAGCAGAAATTTTCGTTCGAAAGAAAGAAGCAACCATGTGGGACATCCTGGCCATCACCGGGCCGATCTATTTTGTCATCCTGCTCGGCTACCTCGTGACGCGCTGGGGCCTGTTCGCCAAGCCCGACATGCGGGTGTTCGGCAAGTTCGTCATCAACATGGCGCTGCCGGCGCTGCTGTTCAATGCCCTGTCGCAGCGCAGCGTGGCGGAAATCCTCAATTTCCAGTACCTGGCGGCCTATGCCCTGGCCGGGCTGCTGCTGCTGGCCGCCAGCTTCGCCTGGTGCCGCTGGGGCGCGCGCCGCTCCATGAGCTACAGCAGCACCTATGCGATGGGCATGGTCTGCCCCAACAGCGGCTTCGTCGGCTATCCCGTCGCCGTGCTCGTGCTGGGCGGATCGGTCGCGGGCGTGAGCCTGGCGCTCAACATGGTGATCGAGAACCTGCTGATCATCCCCATCCTGCTGGCGCTGTCGGACATGGGCGAGGAGGGCGGAGGCGCCTGGCACCGCGCCGCCTGGCAGACGTTCAAGGGGCTGGCGCGCAATCCGATGATCATCGCGATCGTGGCGGGCATGGCCGCTTCCTTCCTGGAGCTGCGCCTGCCGGCGCCGGTGGCGCGCACCGTCAACCTGTTCGCGCAGGCCAGCGGCGCGCTCTCGCTGCTGGTGATCGGCGGCAGCCTGCTCGGGCTGCAGGTGCGCGGCATGCGCTCCGAGGTGGCGCAGATCAGCGTCGGCAAGCTCATCCTGCATCCCCTGGTGATGCTGGCGGTGCTGCTGTGGCTGGTGCCGATCGACGATCCGCAGCTGCGCACCGCGGTGCTGCTGAGCTGCGCCATGCCCATGATGGGGATCTACACCATCCTGGCGCAGCGCCACGGTCATGAGGGTGTGAGTTCGGCCGCGATGCTGGCAGCGACGACGGCCTCCTTCCTGAGTTTGAGCGGGCTGCTGCTGGGCTTGCGTCAGCTGCCGGGCTGGCTGGGGTGAAATGTGTCCTGAAGATGGCCGCAGGCCTGGTATGCCTTTTTGAGATAGCAGCTAGCGGCATATGCGCTTGTGGCGACTGCACTGGGGGCGCACAATCGTGCCGCGACGCAAGAGTCCACCCCCCGACTAGAGGAGTCCCCGCATGAGCAAGAAGCCGTTGATCATCGACGTGCATGGTCACTACACCACCGCCCCAGCCGCCCTCGGCGCCTGGCGCGACCTGCAGATCGCCAGCCTGAAGGATCCGAGCAAGAAGCCCGATCCCAAGAGCCTGCGGATCAGCGACGACGAGCTGCGCGAGTCGATCGAGACCAACCAGCTCAGGCTCATGAAGGAGCGCGGCTCCGACCTGACCGTGTTCAGCCCGCGCGCCAGCTTCATGGCGCACCACATCGGCGACTTCCAGACCTCGTCGACCTGGGCCGCGATCTGCAACGAACTCTGCTACCGCGTCAGCCAGCTCTTCCCTGACAACTTCATCGGCGCGGCCATGCTGCCGCAGTCGCCCGGCGTCGATCCCGCGACCTGCATCCCCGAACTGGAGCGCTGCGTCAAGGAATACGGCTTCGTCGGCATCAACCTCAACCCGGATCCCTCGGGCGGCCACTGGGACAGCCCGCCGCTGACCGACCGCTCCTGGTACCCGATCTACGAGAAGATGGTCGAGTACGACATCCCGGCGATGATCCACGTCTCGACCAGCTGCAACAGCTGCTTCCACACCACCGGCGCGCATTACCTGAACGCCGACACCACCGCCTTCATGCAGTGCCTGCAGGGCGACCTGTTCAAGGACTTCCCGACGCTGAAGTTCCTGATCCCGCACGGCGGCGGCGCGGTGCCCTACCACTGGGGCCGTTTCCGCGGCCTGGCGCAGGAAATGAAGAAGCCGCTGCTGCAGGAGCACCTGCTCAACAACATCTTCTTCGACACCTGCGTCTACCACCAGCCGGGCATCGATCTCTTGACCCGGGTGATCCCGGTCGACAACATCCTGTTCGCCTCCGAGATGATCGGCGCCGTGCGCGGCATCGACCCCGAGACCGGCCACTACTACGACGACACCAAGCGCTATGTCGCCGCCACGCCCAACCTGAGCGAGGAGCAGCGCTTCAAGGTCTTCGAAGGCAACGCCCGCCGCGTCTTCCCGCGCCTGGACGCCGCGCTCAAGGCCAAGGGCCTGTAAACCGTTTTCAAGGAGATCGAGATGTACGAACTCGGAGTCGTCTACCGCAACATCCAGCGCGCCGACCGCGCCACGGCCGACGCGCTCGGCGCCCTCGGCTCGGCCACCGTGCACGAGGCCATGGGCCGGGTCGGCCTGCTCAAGCCCTACATGCGGCCGATCTATGCCGGTGCCCAGGTCTCCGGCACCGCCGTGACCGTGCTGCTGCACCCCGGCGACAACTGGATGATGCATGTCGCGGCCGAGCAGATCCAGCCCGGCGACGTCGTCGTCGCGGCCATTACCGCCGAATGCACCGACGGCTACTTCGGCGACCTGCTGGCGACCAGCTTCCAGGCCCGCGGCGCGCGCGCCCTGGTGATCGACGCCGGCGTGCGCGACGTCAAGGAACTGACCCGCATGAACTTCCCGGTCTGGAGCAAGAGCATCAGCTCCAAGGGCTGCATCAAGGCGACGATCGGCTCGGTCAACATCCCGGTGGTCTGCGCCGGCATGAGCGTCAACCCGGGCGACGTGATCGTGGCCGACGACGACGGCGTGGTCTGCGTGCCGGCCGCCCTGGCCGCGAAGACGCTGGCGACCGCCCAGGCGCGCGAGGCCAACGAGGCCGCCAAGCGCGAGAAGCTCGCCGCCGGCGTGCTGGGCCTGGACATGTACAAGATGCGCGAGCCGCTGGCGGCCGCAGGCCTGCGCTACATCGACTGACCTCGGCATTCGATCGCCGCCTTGTCGCGGCGCCAGGGTGGCCGGGGCCCGGGCTCATGCTGTCCTTCGGACGGAAATCGCCCAGCCCAGCCATCCCGCCACCGCTCATGAACGATTGGAAGACTAAAGATGTCCAAACCCACTTCTGGTGAATTCACGAAGACCGCCGGCTGGCTCGACTGGTACAGCGGCCCGTCCCGCCCCAAGTTCCAGCTGCCCGCAGGCGCGGTCGACGCGCACTGCCACGTGTTCGGCCCTGGCGCCGAGTTCCCCTACGCGCCCGAGCGCAAGTACACGCCCTGCGACGCGTCCAAGCACGAGCTCTACGCGCTGCGCGACCACCTGGGCTTCGCGCGCAACGTGGTCGTGCAGGCCACCTGCCACGGCGCCGACAACCGCGCCATGGTCGACGCCTGCCTGTCCTCGGGCGGCAAGGCGCGCGGCGTCGCCACCGTCAAGCGCAGCGTGAGCGACGAGGAGCTGCAGGCCCTGCACGACGCCGGCGTGCGCGGCGTGCGCTTCAACTTCGTCAAGCGCCTGGTCGACTTCACGCCCAAGGACGAGCTGATGGAGATCGCCGGGCGCATCAATAAGCTCGGCTGGCACGTGGTGATCTACTTCGAGGCGGTCGACCTGCCCGAGCTGTGGGACTTCTTCACCGCGCTGCCGACCACCGTGGTGGTCGACCACATGGGCCGCCCGGACGTCTCCAAGCCGGTCGACGGCCCCGAGTTCGAGCTGTTCCTGAAGTTCATGCGCGAGCACCAGAACGTCTGGAGCAAGGTGAGCTGCCCCGAGCGCCTGTCGGTGACCGGCCCCCAGGCGCTCGACGGCGAGCAGGCCGCCTACCGCGACGTGGTGCCGTTCGCGCGCCGCGTGGTCGAGGAGTTCCCGGACCGCGTGCTCTGGGGTACCGACTGGCCGCATCCGAACCTGAAGGACCACATGCCCGACGACGGCCTGCTGGTCGACTTCATCCCGCAGATCGCGCCGACGGCCGAGCTGCAGAAGAAGCTGCTGGTCGACAACCCGATGCGCCTGTACTGGCCCGAAGAGCGCTGATCCACTGAAACCAAGGAGGCTGCAATGGCTCTGGACAAACCGTACAAGGACGTGCCCGGCACCATCATTTTCGATGCCGAGCAAAGCCGCAAGGGCTACTGGCTGAACCAGTTCTGCATGTCGCTGATGAAGGCCGAGAACCGCGAGCGCTTCA
>JBEEPT010000096.1:0-6170 GCA_041190985.1 Pseudomonadota bacterium | reverse complement strand
GCGGCCGCGGTGCGTGCAGCCTGGACGGCCGCGGAGAGCGAGGCGGTTTCGGTGCGGGGGGTGGCACCAGACGAGACGGGCACCCAGATGCGGCGCGGGGCGTAGATCGCGGCAAACAGTTGCTTGGGCGACTTGGTCGCGTCCGCCATCCAGGCGTCGCTGGCGGCGAACGGCAGGATGTGGGCTTCGTAGATGAGGCCGGAGAAGAACTGTCCTGTGCCGCTGCGCGACAACACGCCCAAAGTCGTCCGCGAGAACGTCCCGCTGCCCAGGCTGGTGGTGTCGGTGGCCTCCTTTCGGCCGTTGACCCAAAGCGACTTCTCCCGCGTGCTGTCGCGGTAGACGCCGCCGACGATGGCCATCGTCCCGGCCACGACTGCGGTGGTGCCGGCGATGTTCGCTGCCGTGGTTGAGCCGCGGATCTGGAAGCGCCAGACGTTGCTGTTCGTCTCCAGCCGGAACAGCGGGTTTTCGTCGGCGATGTCCGACAGGCTCAGCACCGTGCGCTCGGCGCTGTCCGCCACCGCCGGGCGAACCATTGCGATCAGCGTCGCGTCGCTTGGGATGACTGTGAAAACGGGTGAGCAGTACCACCCGCTCGTGCTACCGTCGTACGAACCGGCCACGCTGTTCTGGCCGGCGCTGTCGGGGGTCGCCGCAAACAGCGTCGGCTCGATTACCGAAGTGCCACCAGGCCGCGCTAGAAAGATGCGATTGCGCGAGTAGCCGAAGACCTGCCGCTGATTCGCAAGCTCGGCAGGGCCGGGCGGCTGCCGGTCCCACGGCAGCATGCGCTCGACGATGGACACTGGCAGGCCCTCTAGGTCAGACTGCGGTGATGTGGCTGCACTCGACCCAGCAGTCCACCGCCTGGCCTGTGTTGCGGGCCACGGCGACGTTCAGGTACTGCACGGACTGGTCGATGAGCATGCTGAGCGCGGTCCACGAGTTCGCCACCGAGTCGCCATCCAGCACGCGGCGCCAGACGTAGGCTGCTTCCGAGTCTGACAGAGCAACGCCAATCCACAGTTGCGGGGCGATGGTCGGTCCCGTGGTTCCGTTTTGCAGGCCGCCGGCCAACGAGCCGCCATAGCTCCCCGTCAGATCGACGCGGCTGCCAAGCGTGACCAGATCGACTGTGCCTGGCGTGCCGCTCGGGTTCGCTCCCGGGTCGGCGCTGATCGTGTAGTCGAACGTATTGGCCGCGGCATTGGCAACGGTGAAGATGCCGTTGAACTCAGCGAGGCTGAAGCCCTGAATCAGCACCTTGTCGCCGTTGCTGCGGCCGTGGCTTGTCTTCGTCAGCGTCGCCGTCGTGCCGCTGCGCGTCACCGAGCAGCCGGTGAGCTGCGTGAACGCCGCGTTACTCGTGCCCCGCGCGATCAGGGTCGCGTCGGCCTTGGTCAGTGCCATGTTTCAGGACTCCTTGATTCGTCGCCGCGCGGCGACGCCTGCCAGCACGGCGAGGCCGGCGGCAAGTTGGATGACGGTGGCCGGCTCTGGCACTGCCGCCAGCGGCTTGTAGAGCCAGACACCGGTGTCGCCGCCGCTCTCGACGGTGGACAGCGCCGCGAACGCGCCCAGCTCTGGCAGGTACTGCCACTTGCCCAAGATGCCCTGTCCCAGAGAGGTCGGCCACGTTGGCGTGGTGTACGGGATCGGCTCGGCCAGCCACTCGCTCGTCGGCGTGCCGTCGAGGTTGATTCCGGGCGTCAGGCGCACGATGGTGCTGCCGTTCCAGAGGTAGTACAGCCCCGACTGCTGATCGAACTCGATGCCCGTGCTGTGCCCGCTGCCGGTGCCGGGCTGCACGATGTTGTAGTCGCTGCCGTCGGCGCGACGCAGCCGCACCGAGAACGACGTGTTCGCGGCCGGGTTGCCCGCGTTGTTCAGGTCCAGGTCCCACACCGCGAGGTCGTTCGACACGCCGCCGCCCCAGGCCGTGCGCACGAACCACCCGCGCTGCGTGTCAACCGTGGCCGTGCCCTCGTAGGCGTTGGTGCTGCTCGACATCACGCCGACCTTCTGCACCACGTCGTTGCCGCCGAGGTTGAACTCGTAGCGGTACAGCGACGGGAAGCCCGAGGCCCCGGTGTCGCCCGCGATGTAGACGACATCCTTCCCGCCCTCGCTGCGGTAGCCGGTGGCAGCCTCCACGAACGTCGGCGGCAGCGTGCCGGTGATCGAGCCGCGCCGGCTCTGCCACGAGTTGCTGCCGAGGCTGCCACCGACCAGCCCGGTGCCGTCCTGCCCGCCGACGCGGTTGGGGTTGGCGAGCGCGGGGTTCCACAGCCAGGGGCCCTCTCGCCCTGCCGCGCTGTCGAAGTTGCCGCCCGAGTTCCAGGCCGCGCCGCCGAAGGTGACGTAACGGTCGCTGATCGGGAGGTACAGACTGTTGTCGTAGGTGTGCGACGACTGCGGCGCGCCGTTGCCGACGATCAACGACGTGCCAGATTGGTACGCGCTGGGCAGCGTGCCGCGGCTCCACAGGCCCGACGTGCCACTCCACAAGTACATCTCGTTCCCGGCGTAGTTCGCGTGCCCGCCGCCCCACAGCATGAGCTGCGAGCGCTGGGAGTCCCAAGCGAACGACGACCAGGCGTAGACGACGGCCGCGGGGTCGCCCGCTGCGCGCGGGCTCGGCCACTGCGAGGGCCAGGTGTTCGCGCCGCTGACCCGGGCCCATCCGCCCTCGGGCATGCTGTTGAGCACGGCGGCCAGATCGAGCGCCCGCGCGGGCAGCAGCGCCGATGCCAGCAGCGCGAGGATCGCGATGATGCGTCGCATGGCTCCCTCCATCACGCCGGCAGCGCCCGGCAGTAGTCGACCCACCGCTGCACCAGCGGCCAGCCTTCGAGCAGGTAGCGTTGCGAGTGCATCAGCATGCACATGCCCCAGCCCTGCACCGCGTCGCGGTCGAAGGCTCGCGGCTGCACGCCGAGGCATCCGGCGAGCAGGAACTCGCGCAGACGGTCATGCGTCCAGTGCGCCATGTGGTCGGCCGTGATGAGGCCGCCGCCGCCGGCCGCGAGTTGCGGGAGCAGCGTGGTGTAGCGCGTGGACAAGCGCGGGCCGGTGTCGCCGAGAAGCGCGATATTGCGTCCCAGCGCGTACCAACCCGCATGGCTGTCCGGGTTCTTCATCCCGACCCAGCCCGGACGCTCGACGACGGCCACGATCTGCGGCACGAGGTTTGCCATGCCCTGCGTGAGCAGCAGCGCCTCGTCGGGGTGATGCGCGCCTGTCCACGGGTAGTGCCCCCAGGGCTCGCCAACCCACTTCACCGGGCCGGCGGCGTTGCCGAACTTGCCGTACTCGGGCATGCGCACCGCGCCGGTCTTGCTGACGCGATGGAAGCCGCCCGAGCTGGCGGTGACGCCGAGCACCACGAAGGTGTCGACTTCGCCCATATGGCCCCAGCGGTCAACGTCGACCGTGACCCACGCCTGCGCGGGCTGCACGTAGCCGCTCGGCGTGATGTTCGGCCCGACCGTGCCCGTCGCCGGGTCGATGCGGTGCACGGCCAGCGTGGTCTTCGCCACGGCGAGCGTGCCGTCGCTGAAGTAGTCCACCCAGAAGGCTTGCGGCAGTCGGCAGACCAGGCGCTTTGCCCCGGTGGCCGTATCAACTCCCCAGACCTCGCCCGCAACACTGTCGGTGACGTACAGCGTGCTGCCCACGGCGCGGCAGGAGTCGGCCTGCCGGAAGCCTTCGGCCAGCGTGGTGACGGTCCATGGCGTGGTGCGCCGATCCACCCGCATCACGCGGCCCTTGCCGGTGTCCGTGTAGAAGAAGACCTTCCGATCGGCGTCGAAGAACGAGAAATCGTTCGACCACGACTCGACCGGCACGATGCCGGCTAGGCGCATGGAGCCGTCACGCATCGCATAGACCATGTGGCCGTGCAGCGTGATGCCGACGTAGAGCGGGATCTCGGGCGACTCGTGCACCACCGCGCCCTCGCGGCGGGTGTGGCCGTGCCATGTGGTGTACGGGGTCGGCACGCTGACTCCGCGCGGGCCGTGCACCAGGTGCTCGCCACCAGCGGACGGACCCAGCCGCAGCTTGAGCGCGGCATGGTCCGGGAAGTTGCCGGCGTTCGGGTAGATCTGGCGCAATTGCCCGTCGACCATGCGCGGCATGGGCTGGTACAGGCCCTGCGTGTGGCCGAAGACGTGGAAGCGCTGCCACAGGTGAAGCGCCTCGACGCCGCCGCGCGACGGGGCGATGGTCTGGCGGTCGTCGGCGTAGACCTCCCACGGCGCCGGCGGCGGCAGGTCCGACACGTCGAGGTAGTCGAGGATGCCGTTGTCGAAGTTGTTGAGCCCGCCGGGCGGCTTGCGCAACACGTTGGGGCCGCGGACCTCGACCCTGGTGCCCGGCGGGGGCGGGGGCGCCGTGCTGGTGTCCCGCACTGTCGCCGTCACCGTCGCCAACCCGTCGCCGACCGAGCAGCGGATCGTCTCGATCCCCTCGGTTGCGCCGTCCGCGCGCAAGGCGACGCCGACTACGGCCGACCCGTCGTCGAACACCGTCATCACGCCACTCAGGGGCCCCGAGACATCCGCCTCCGAGATCCCCGTGAGGCGGTACGGCAGCGTCGTTCCGGCCGGCACACCCGTCGTCGACAGGCGGAACGTCACCACCGCACCCTCATCGACGATGGGCGGGTCCGCCACCAGCGAGTAGGTCGGCCCCGGCGGGGGCGCGATGGACGTGTCCAGCACAAGGACCTTGACCGGCTCGGCAGGGCCGGCGCCGATCGTCATGACCTCGTGGCCCTCGGTCGCCGCGTCCAGCGTGGGCCGGATGGGCAGGCGCGCGGTGCCGTCCTGCCCGACCCTCAGCACGCCGGACGGCGGCACGTCGACATCCGACGCCGCGATGCCGGTGATGGTGTACCCGACCGCCGTGCCGGCCGCCACGCCGGTCGTGCGCAGCGTGATCGTGACCGACCCGCCCTCGGGCACCTCGCGGGCCGAGGCCTCGAGCGTGTAGGTGGGGTCCGGCGGCGGGGGCGGCGCAGCGACCAGCGCTTTCAGCGCCAGCACCTGCTCGTGCAACGTCAGCGCGTGCGCCGTGGTGGCGCGCGCGACGGGGTCGAGCGCGTCGATGATGGCCCGGATGCGGGCGATGTCGTCGGAGGTGATCGTCACGGGTTCAGGTCCTGTCGGGTCACGATGACGTTGGCGCCGTCGACGTAGACGGACACGCCGTCCAGCCGCGCGACGGCCCACTCGATGCGCTGCGACGGCTTGGGCCCGAGGGTCTCGGCCAGGTCGAGCAGCCGGCGGGTGATCGCGTCGGGCGCCATGTCGGGGTTGGCCAGCAGTTCGCCGGCAAGCTCGTTCAGCCGCGGCAAAACGGCCTCGGTCGGCGGCGGCGTGGATGTCGTCTTGACGGCGCGCCGGCGGAACAGCAGGCCGTCGCCGTCCAGCACGGACAGGGTCATCGCGCCGTTGCTGGCGTGCTTGGCCCCGTCGCGCTCGACGATCTCGAAGGGCGTCGGGTCCATCAGATTTCGTCCCACGCCAGCGTGATGGTCTCGCTGGGCGTCAGGCCGCCGCTGACCGTGTTGTCGATGCGGCACATCAGCACGGCGTGGTCGCCTTTCTCGCCGGTGCTGGTGTAGGGCCCGGCGCCCAGGGCGAGGGCCGAGCCGCTGGTGTAGCTGAAGAAGTTGGTGTAGCCCGTCACCGAGGTGGCTTCTGCCGGCGTGGCGTAGCTCGACACCGCCTTGGCGTACACCTCGACGCCGGTGCCCATGCCGTTGGCGCCGTCGGAGTAGACCTTGACGTTCGTGATCTGCGAGTAGGACCCGCCGGTCACGTTCATCCGCAGCCACTTCTCGAAGCTGTAGTCGTTGCCCGACGGCGGCTTCACGAGCGGGTTGTTCAGGTCGACGGTGGCGTCGTCCGCGTTCTTGAAGCGGATGTTGCCGCTGGTCTTGTCGGTGCCGGTGCCGCCGGCGCCGTTCTTCTCGATGAGCTGGACAGTTGCGGCCATGGTGCTGGCTCCTTTCGATGACGGTTGCGGCGATCAGCCCGCAATGCAGTCGCGCAGCGCCTGGAGCACAGCGCGCCGCTTGGCGACGGGATCGGTGGGGGTGGTGGCAGGCGCGGCGGCCACCGTCGCCCCGGCTTGCGCGGGGGCTTGGGTACTGACCGGCG
>JBEEPT010000095.1:0-28317 GCA_041190985.1 Pseudomonadota bacterium | reverse complement strand
GGGGCGTTTCCCGGCGCGGTGAACCTGCCGCTGATGGACGACGAGGAGCGCCACGAGGTCGGCATCTGCTACAAGCAGCATGGGCAGGCGGCCGCGATCGAGCTTGGCCACCGGCTGGTGTCGGGCGCCATCAAGGAAGCGCGCATCGCGGCCTGGACCGATTTCATGCGCGCGCATCCCGACGGCCTGCTCTACTGCTTCCGCGGCGGCTTGCGCTCGCAGACGGTGCAGCGCTGGCTCAGGGAGGAAGCGGGGCTGGATTATCCGCGCGTCATCGGCGGCTACAAGGCGATGCGCAATTTCCTGATCGAGACCACGCAGCAGGCGGTGCAGCAGTGCGGCCTGGTCGTGCTCGGCGGCCTGACCGGCACCGGCAAGACCGATGTCATCGTCCAGCTGGCCAACGCCATCGACCTCGAAGGCCACGCCAACCACCGCGGCTCGGCCTTCGGCCGGCGCAGCAGTCCGCAGCCGGCGCCGATCGATTTCGAGAACCGGCTGGCGATCGACCTGCTGCGCAAGCGCGAGGCCGGCTGGTCGCAGTTCGTGCTGGAGGACGAGGGCCGCTTCATCGGCAGCTGCACGCTGCCCCTTGAGCTCAACGAGGCGATGCAGCAGTGTCCGCTGGTGTGGCTGGAGGACAGCTTCGAGCACCGGGTCGAGCGCATCCTGCGCGACTACGTGCTCGACCAGCAGGCCGACTATGTCGTCGCCCACGGTGAGGAGCTGGGCTTCCGGCTGTATGCCCAGCAGCTGCTCGGCAGCCTGGAGCGCATCGCCAAGCGCCTCGGCGGCCTGCGCCACCAGCAGCTGGCGACCGTGATGCAGGCGGCGCTGGCGCAGCAGGAAAGCAGCGGCGCGGTCGATGGCCACCGCGCCTGGATCGCCGAGCTGCTGCGCGACTACTACGACCCGATGTACGCCTACCAGCGCGAGAGCAAGACCGCGCGCGTGGTGTTCGCCGGCACGCAGGCCGAGGTGCTGGACTACCTGCGCTCGCAGCAGCGTCGTGGCGGCTGAGTCCGGCGGCGGCGGCCGAGAGCCGCCTTCAGCGCGTCATCCAGCGCCGGCTCAGCAGGCTGGCGCCGTCGACCAGCGCGACCAGCAGCAGCATCGCGATCAGGATGGTCGCGGTCTTGGGCATGTGGAACAGGCCGAGGTGGAAGGCCAGCATCTGGCCCAGGCCGCCGGCACCGACCACGCCGAGCACGGCGGCGGCGCGGATATTGTTTTCCCAGCGGTAGAGCGTGTAGCTCAGCAGCTGCGGCAGCACCTGGGGCAGGCTGGCGTAGAGCAGGATGCGAGGCTCGTCCACGCCCTGCACGCGCAGCGCCTCGGCCGGGCCGGTGGGCGCGTTTTCCAGCGCCTCGGCGAACAGGCGTCCGAGCACGCCGGTGGTGTGCAGCGCCAGCGCCAGCGTGCCGGCGAAGGGGCCGAGCCCGGCCGAGACCAGCAGCAGCGCGGCCCAGACCAGCTCGGGGATGGAGCGCAGCGCGTTGAGCAGCAGCCGCGTCGGCCGCCGCAGCAGCGCCCGGTCGCGGCCGTGCAGGCGCGCGGCCGGCAAGGCGAGCGCCAGGCCGGCCAGCGCCGCCAGCAGCGTGCCGAGTCCGGACATCGCCAGCGTCTCCCAGGCACCGAGCAGGACCTTGCGCAGGAAGCCCGCCGAGTGCTCGGGCGGGAAGAATTCCGCCAAGAAGGCCGCCATGCGCGCGGCGGCGTCCCGGTTCAGGAATTCGGACAGCCGCAGGTCGAGCGTGAGCAGGCTGGCGCCGACCAGGCCCAGCATGAGCGCGGCGAACAGCCAGCCCTGGCGGCGCGACTGGCGCTGCAGCGGTGGCAGCCGGGAGGGCGGGGTGGCGCTAGGGTCGGACATGGCATCAGCCCAGGGACTTGCGCAGCCAGGCGCTGGCGCGGTCGGCGAGCGCGACCAGCGCGACGAACACCAGCAGCATGGTCGCGACCTCGGCGCCGGCGAACATCTTGACCGAGTTGTCGAGTTGCTGGCCCAGGCCGCCAGCGCCGACGAAGCCCAGCACCACCGATGAGCGGATCGCGCATTCCCAGCGGTAGACGGTGTAGGAGCTGAGCTCGGCGGCGCTGGCCGGCAGCAGGCCGTAGAGGAAGGCCTGGATCCGGCCGCAGCCGTTGCGCAGCAGCGCGGTGGCGGCGTGCGTCTCTGAGCTCTCCAGGATCTCGGCGTAGACCTTGCCCAGCATGCCGCCGTAGCTCAGCCCGATCGCGAGCACGCCCGCGGTCGGACCGAGGCCGACCACGCGCACGAACACCAGGGCCCAGATCAGCTCCGGGACGCTGCGCAGCACCACCAGCAGGGCGCGCACCGCCTGGCGCAGCACCAGGGGTAACGGCGCCATGCGCCCGCCCAGGGCCGAGACCGAGAGCGTGCCCGTCGCCAGCAGCGCCAGCGGCGCGGCGATCAGCAGGCCCAGGCTCACGCCGGCGGTGGCCATCGCGACGGTGCGCCAGGTCTCGTGCGCGACCAGGGCCAGGAAATCCGGCTGGTGCGCCGGTGGCCAGAAGCTGGCGAGGAAATTCCCGCTCACGCGCAGGCTCTCGCGGTCGAACAGCAGCCAGGGCCGAAACTCGGTCGCCACCAGCAGCGGCCACAGCAGCAGCAGGGCGAAGGCGCTCCAGCCCAGGCGCGCGGCGAAGGCGGGGTCGCGCCGCGGCGCTGGCGTGGCGGTTCTGGGGGCGGTCGTGATCACGGTATCAGCGGCATTGCATGATGACCGGCGCCGGCGCGTCCGTTACGGGCTCGCTGTCGAACGCGGGCTGGCCGAGCAGCTCCTGCTCGTGCTGCTCGTAGAGACGCTCCAGATGCGCGGGCGTGACGCGCTCGGCGGGCAGGTCGAAGGCCAGCGCGCCGTCGCGCAGGCCGATGATGCGCGGAAAGTGGCTCAGCGCGGCGTCGACCTGGTGCAGCGTGGCGACCAGCGTGGCGCCGCGCTCGCGCGCCTGCTGGCGCAAGGTGGCCAGCGCCTGGCGCGAGCGCGCCGGGTCGAGCGAGGACAGTGGCTCGTCGAGCAGCCAGACGCTGGCGGGCGCGAGCAGCGCGCGCGCCAGCCCGACGCGCTGGCGCTCGCCGCCCGAGAGGCGGTCGACGCGCTCGAACAGCTTGTCGCCCAGGTCGAAGCGCTCCAGCGCGGCGAAGGCCGCCGGGATGTCGTCGGGATAGAGCAGCGCGCGCACGCTCGCCAGCAGGCCCAGCGCGGGCAGCCGGCCGGCCAGCACGGCGGTGACGACGCGCTGGCGCGGCGGCAGCGGCGGCAGCTGCGGCGCCAGGAAGAGGCGGCCGCGCAGCGCCTGCAGCTCGCGCCGGGGCAGCTCCCAGGGCGAACGGCCGTCGAGCGTCAGGCGCCCGGCGCTGGGCGGCAGCGCACAGGCCAGCAGCTGCATCAGCGTGGTCTTGCCCGCGCCCGAGGGGCCGATCACCGCGACCTGCTCGCCGGCCGAAAGCCTCAGGTCGAGCTGCCGCAGCGCGGGCGCCATGCCCGGTCGCGCCTGCGGATGGCGGGCGCCGACGCCCTCCAGCATCACTTCCAATTGGACCGCCTGTCGCTCAGAGCAGCTCGGCGCTGCGTGCGGCGGCTTCGATGCCCTTGTAGTTCTCGGCCTTGGTGGGCACGAAGCGGGTCGCGCGCTGCAGCTCCAGCACTTCCTTGCCCTCGGGCGTGGCCTTGCTCAGGCCCAGGAAGGCCTGGGCGATCTTGTCGCGCAGCGCGGCCGGCATGTCGGCGTGCACGGTCCAGTTGTAGTCGTAGTAGGCCGGCGTGGTGTAGATCACGCGCACCTTGGCGGTGTCGACCTTCTTGTCGGCAACGAACTTGTCCCAGACCGAGATGTTGAGCGCGCCGGCGTGCACCTTGCCCGAAGCCACGGCAGCGATGGTCGCGTCGTGCGCGCCGCTGTAGGCCACGCGCCGGAAGTCCTTCTCCGGGGTGAGGCCGGCCTGCAGCAGGAAGCTGCGCGGCATCAGGTGGCCGCTGGTGGAGCTCTGCGAGCCGAAGCTCACGTCCTTGCCCTTGAGGTCGGCCAGGGCGTGGATGGACGGGTCGGCGCTGATGAAGACCGAGCGGAACTTCTCGTCCTCCTCGCGCTGCACCAGCGGGACGACCTTGCCGCCGGAGCGCACGCTGGCCTGCACGAAGGTGAAGCCGCCGAACCAGGCCAGGTCGACCTTCCTGTTGACCAGGGTCTCGACCGCGGCGGCATAGTCGCTCACCGGCGTGTACTCGACCTTCATGCCCAGCTTGCCCTCGAGGTATTTCACCAGCGGCGCGGCCTTGCGCGCGAGCTCGGTCGGGGATTCGTCGGGAATGGCGGTCACGCGCAGCACCTGCTGGGCGTTCTGGGCGTGGCCGATGCCGGCGGCAGACAGGAGGGCGGCGCACAGCAGCGCGCGCCGCGCGGAGGAAGCGGGCGTATTCGTCATGGGGCTAGCTGTTCAATAGAGCTAAAACCCTCGAGCATACAACAGCCAGCCGAAGCGCTGCCGCGTGCGCGCGGAAGGCTGCGGCGTGGCTGGGATAATGCCGGCCAGCGCCGCGTTCCGGCATTCCCCTTGTTCCCCTTCATCTTCGCCCCGGATCCACACCATGGAGTCGTCTGCCGACGCGCAGGCCTTGCGCCTGCGAGAGCTGCACCAGCAGCTGCATCACCACGCCTACCGCTACTACACGCTGGACGCGCCCGAGATTCCCGACGCCGAGTACGACCGCCTGTTCCGCGAGCTGGAGGCGCTGGAGGCCGCGCATCCCGACTGGGTCACGCCCGACTCGCCGACGCGGCGCGTGGGCGCCAAGGTGCTGGAGGGCTTCGCCGCGGTGCGCCATCGCGTGCCCATGCTCAGCATCCGCACCGAGACCGATACCGAGGCCAGCGGTGCGCAGGCCTTCGACGTGCGCGTGCGCAAGGAGCTCGGCCTGGCCGAGGGCGACGCGCCGCTGGACTATGTCGCCGAGCCGAAGTTCGACGGCCTCGCGATCAGCCTGCGCTACGAGCACGGCGTGCTGGTGCAGGCGGCCACGCGCGGCGACGGCGAGCAGGGCGAGGACGTGACGCAGAACATCCGCACCATAGGCCAGATCCCGCTGCGCCTGCGCACTGATGCCGGCGCGCCCGCCGTGCCGCCGGTGCTGGAGGTGCGCGGCGAGGTCTATATGCGCCGCGACGACTTCGAGGCCTTGAACGAGCGCCAGCGCCTGCGCATCGCGGCCGGCGTCAAGGGCGAGAAGACCTTCGTCAACCCGCGCAACGCCGCCGCCGGCGCGGTGCGCCAGCTCGACCCGGCGATCGCCGCCGAGCGCCCGCTGAGCTTCTACGCCTACGGCCTGGGCGACCTGAGCCCGCCGGAGCTGGGCGGGCCGGTGTTCGCGCGCCACTCCGAGCTGCTGCAGGCGCTGCGCGCCTGGGGCATGCCGGTGTCGGAGCTGGTCGAGTGCTGCGCCGGCGCCGAGGGCCTAGTTGCCTACCACCGCCGGCTCGGTGCACTGCGCGACAGCCTGCCCTTCGACATCGACGGCGTGGTCTACAAGGTCGACCGGCTGGACTGGCAGCGCGAGCTCGGCTTCGTCACGCGCGAGCCGCGCTGGGCCGTGGCGCACAAATACCCGGCGCAGGAGCAGCTCACCGAGGTGCTGGCGATCGAGGTCCAGGTCGGCCGCACCGGCAAGCTCACGCCGGTGGCCAAGCTCGCGCCGGTCTTCGTCGGCGGCGTGACGGTGTCGAACGCGACGCTGCACAACGAGGGCGAGGTCAGGCGCAAGGACGTGCGCGTCGGCGACCAGGTCATCGTGCGCCGCGCCGGCGACGTGATCCCCGAGGTGGTCGCGGTGGTGCCGCGCGCTGGCAGCGTGGAGGCGGTGGCAGCCGACGCGGCGCAGGCTGACTCGCCGGATCAGGCCGATGCGGCCCAGAGCGACCTGTTCAGCGCTCCGGCCTTGCCCGCGCGCGGCCCCGTCTTCACCATGCCCGCCACCTGTCCGGTCTGCGGCAGCGCGGTCGAGCGCGAGGAGGGCGAGGTCGACCACCGCTGCAGCGGCGGCCTGTTCTGCCCGGCGCAGCGCAAGCAGGCGCTGCTGCACTACGCGCAGCGCCGCGCGCTCGACATCGAAGGCCTGGGCGACAGATTGGTCGAGCAGCTGGTTGACGCCGGCGTGGTCAGGACCCTGCCCGACCTCTACCGGCTCGGGCTGACCGCGCTCGCGGCGCTCGATCGCATGGCCGAGAAGTCGGCGCGCAACCTGCTCGACGCGCTCGAGAAGTCGCGCCAGACCACGCTGCCGCGCTTCCTGTTCGGGCTCGGCATCCGCCATGTCGGCGAGGCCACGGCCAAGGACCTGGCGCGCCACTTCGGCAGCCTGGACGCGATCATGGACGCGAGCGAGGAGCAGCTGCTGCAGGTGCGCGACGTCGGCCCGGTGGTGGCGCACAGCATCCGCAGCTTCTTCGCGCAGCCGCACAACCGCGAGGTGGTCGAGCAGCTGCGCGCCTGCGGCGTGAGCTGGCCCGAGGGCGAGGCCGCGCCCGCCGTGCCCCAGCTGCTGGCCGGCAAGACGCTGGTGCTGACCGGCACCCTGCCCAGCCTGAGCCGCGACCAGGCCAAGGCGATGATCGAGGCCGCGGGCGGCAAGGTCGCCGGTTCGGTCAGCAAGAAGACCGACTGGGTCGTCGCGGGCGCCGAGGCCGGCAGCAAGCTCGAGAAGGCGCAGCAGCTCGGCGTCGCCGTGCTGGACGAGGACGGCCTGCGCGCGCTGCTGGCCAGTGCGCCTGCCGGCGCGTAAACTGCAAGCGATGCCGTGATGCACGGCTGCTTTTTTCAGGAGGGAGCCCGCATGGCCGTACGCGAAATCCTCAGGATGGGAGACCCGCGCCTGCTGCGCAGCGCGCTGCCGGTCTCGCACTTCGACACGCCCGAGCTGCACCAGCTGCTGCAGGACATGGAAGACACCATGGCAGCAGCCAACGGCGCCGGTCTCGCGGCGCCCCAGATCGGCGAGAACGCCCAGGTCGTGATCTTCGGCAGCGGACAGTTCAATCCGCGCTATCCCGACCAGGCGCCGGTGCCGCGCACCGTGCTGATCAACCCGGTGCTCACGCCGCTGGGCGCCGAGGAAGAGAGCGACTGGGAGGGCTGCCTCTCGGTGCCCGGCCTGCGCGGCAAGGTGCCGCGCTTCCAGCGGGTGCGCTACCGCGGCTTCGATGCCTGGGGCCAGGTGGTCGAGCGCGAGGTCGAGGGCTTCCACGCCCGGGTGGTGCAGCACGAGTGCGACCACCTGATCGGCAAGCTCTACCCGATGCGCATGCGCGACTTCACGCAGTTCGGCTACACCTCGGTGCTGTTTCCCGGCCTGGACACGCTGCCCGAGGACTGAGCGGGACCGGACGGATCGGCTCAGCCCGGTTCAGTCCTTGAGCGCCTCCAGCAGCTCGGTCTCCATCTCGAGCTGTTGCCGGTTGTACTGCAGCGTCGGGCCGCTGATCAGGAAGGTGTCCTCGACCCGCTCGCCCAGCGTCGTGACCCGGGCCAGCTCCAGGTTGATCTGGTGGCGGGCCAGCACGAGCGCGATGCTGTAGAGCAGGCCGGCGCGGTCGCTGGCCGAGACGTTGAGCACCCAGCGCTGCCCCTTGTCGTCCGGATGCAGGTCGACCCGGGGCACGACCGGAAAGCTCCTGACGCGGCGCGACAGGCGCCCACGGCTCGGTGGCGGCAGCGGCCCGCGCTGCTGCAGCGTGCGCGTCAGTTCGAATTCGACCATCACGATCAGTTCACGGTAGTGCTCCGACAGATCGGGCGAGACCAGCTGGAAGGTGTCGAGCGCGTGGCCGTCGCGCGTGGTGTGGATCTTGGCGTCCAGGATGCTGAAGTTGGCGGCATCGAAATAGCCGCAGATGCGCGCGAACAGGTCGGGCTGGTCGGCGGCGTAGACCAGCACCTGCAGGCCTTCGCCTTCGGGCGACAGGCGCGCGCGCACCAGCGTCGGATGCTCCTGGCCCGGCGCCAGCTTGGCCAGCGGGCGCGACAGCTGGCGCGTGTGCCAGGCGATCTCGTCGCTTTGGTGCCGCATGAAATAGCCCACGTCGAGCTGGTCCCACAGCGCCTTGTGCGCCATGTGGGGCAGGGTGTGCAGCGCCAGCAGGGTCAGCGCCTCGCGCTTGCGCGCCTCCACCAGCGCCCCCTGATCCGGCGCGCGGCCGCCCAGGGCGCGCAGCGTCGCGCGGTAGAGGTCCTCGAGCAGCCGGCCCTTCCAGGCGTTCCAGACCTTGGGGCTGGTGCCGCGGATGTCCGCCACCGTCAGCAGGTAGAGCGCGGTCAGGCGGCGCTCGTCGCCGACGCGCCGGGCGAAGGCCGCGATCACGTCCGGATCGCTGATGTCCTGTTTCTGCGCGATCTGGCTCATGGCCAGGTGCTCGCCCACCAGGAAGGCGATCAGGTCGCTGTCCTCGCGGGCGATGCCGTGCTGGCGGCAGAACACGCGCACGTCGCGCGCGCCGAGCTCGGAATGGTCGCCGCCGCGGCCCTTGGCGATGTCGTGGAACAGCGCCGCCGTGTACAGCAGCCAGGGCTTGTCCCAGCCGGCGGCCAGCTGCGAGCAGAATGGGTATTCGTGCGAATGCTCGGGAATGAAGAAGCGGCGCATGTTGCGCAGCACCATCAGGATATGCTGGTCCACGGTGTAGACGTGGAACAGGTCGTGCTGCATCTGGCCGACGATGTTGCGGAACACCCAGAGGTAGCGTCCCAGCACCGAGGTCTCGTTCATCAGCCGCAGCGTGTGCATCACCCCCTCGGGCTGCTGCAGGATCTGCAGGAAGGTCGACCGGTTGCGCGGATCGCGCCGGAAGGCGGCGTTCATCAGCGGGCGCGCGTTGTAGAGCGCGCGCAGCGTGCGCGCCGACAAGCCCTGGAGGCCCGGCGTGCTCTGGTAGAGCAGGAAGGTCTCCAGGATGGCCTGGGGCTGCTCCGCGTACAGCTCGTCGCTGGCGACCTCGAGCAGGCCGCCGCGGTCATTGAAGCGCTCGTTGAGCGGGCGCAGCGCCACCGTCTGGCCGCCGCCCTGGTCCTCGAGGCGTTCCTGGATGTTGAGCAGCAGGATCTGGTTGAGCTGGGACACCGCCTTGGCCGCCCAGTAGTAGCGCTTCATCAGCTGCTCGCTGGCGCGGCGCGCGCCGCGCGTCGTCGCGCTCGGGCCGCCGCCGGGAATCTCGGCGCGGAAGCCGAAGGATTCGGCGAGCGCGGCCTGCTGGTCGAACACCAGCCGGTCCTCGCGCCGGCGCGCCAGCAGGTGCAGCCGGGCGCGGATCAGGCTCAGCAGCGCCTCGTTGGCCTTGATCTGGCGCACCTCCAGCGGCGTGGCCAGGCCGTTGCGCCCGAGCTCGTCCCAGCTGCGCCCGAGTCCCGCCGCCTTGGCGACCCAGAGCACGATCTGCAGGTCGCGCAGGCCGCCCGGCGACTCCTTGCAGTTGGGCTCCAGCGCGTAAGGCGTGTTCTCGAACTTCTGGTGGCGCTGGCGCAGTTCCAGCAGCTTGGCGGTGTAGAAGGCGGAAGGATCGACGGCCGAGCCCAGCGCGCCTGCCAGCGCCTGCCAGGCGGCATGCTGCCCCGCGACCAGGCGGTTCTCGAGCAGCGAGGTCTGAATCGTGATGTCGTGCGCCGCTTCCTGCAGGCATTCCGACCGGGTGCGCACGCTCGAGCCGATCTCCAGTCCGGCGTCCCAGCAGTGGCCGATGAAGCCCTCGAGCCGGGCCTTGAGTGCCTCGTCCGCGCCCGGGTCGGTGCCGTCCGGCATCAGCAGCAGCACGTCGATGTCCGAATAGGGGAACAGCTCGCCGCGGCCGTAGCCGCCCACCGCGACCAGGGCGAAATCGTCGGGCAAGCCCGCCTCGGCCCAGATCTGCTGCAGCACCTGGTCGGTGCAGCGGCTGAGCTGGCGCAGCAGGCCGTGTATCGCACGCGAGCTGGGACCCAGGGCCGCGATCTGGGCCAGCACGGCGTGCTTGCCGTCACGGTAGGACTGGCGCAGGGCGGGAAGCTTGGCAAGGGAGGTATCGGTCATGGACTCGACGCCAGTGGCGGTGATGGCGTAGAAAAAAGGGACTGCACGCAGTCCCTCGATTGTGGCAATGTCAAGCCGTGGCCTGGGCCTTCACGAAGGCCGGCGGCGGCGGTGCGCCGTCCGACAGCGTCATGATCTCGTAGCCGGTCTCGGTCACCAGCACGGTGTGCTCCCACTGCGCCGACAGCGAGCGGTCCTTGGTCACGATGGTCCAGCCGTCGCCCATTTCCTTGAGCTCGCGCCGGCCCTGGTTGATCATCGGCTCGATCGTGATCATCATGCCGGCCTTGAGCTCCAGTCCGGTGCCGGGCTTGCCGTAGTGCAGCACCTGCGGGTCCTCGTGGAACTTCTGGCCGATGCCGTGGCCGCAGAACTCGCGCACCACGGAGTAGCCGGAGTTTTCCGCGAAGACCTGGATTGCGTGGCCGATGTCGCCCAGGCGCGCGCCGGCCTTGACCATCTCGATGCCCTTCCACATCGCCTCGTAGGTGATC
Source organism: Pseudomonadota bacterium (assembly GCA_041190985.1). Taxonomy (GTDB): domain Bacteria; phylum Pseudomonadota; class Gammaproteobacteria; order Burkholderiales; family Burkholderiaceae_C; genus Malikia. The sequence continues at coordinate 17,750 of JBEEPT010000095.1, read as the reverse complement.
TGGCACAGGCGCCTGGCCGCGGGCGAGGCGTCGCCGACGATGAACATGCGGCTGGTGTCGCCGTGCCAGCCGTCCTTGATCGTCGTGATGTCGATGTTGACGATGTCGCCCTTCTTGAGCGGCTTGTCGTTCGGGATGCCGTGGCAGATGACGTGGTTGACCGAGGTGCAGATGCTCTTGGGGTAGGGCGTGCCGCCGCCCGGCGCGTAGTTGAGCGGCGCCGGGATGCACTGCTGCACCCCGACCATGTAGTCGTGCGCCAGCTTGTCGAGCTCGTTGGTCGTGATGCCGGGCTTGACGAAGGGGGCGAGGTAGTCGAGCACCTCGGACGCGAGGCGGCCTGCGACGCGCATGGCGGCGATGCCGGCGGCATCCTTGATGGTGATGGTCATGACCGGAGGGCCTTATCGTGTGTGGCCTGCCGCCAGGAGTCCGGCGCAGTGGATGGCCAGGAGATCCGGGGCAGGGCGTGAAACAAATCTGCTGCGTCAGCAGCGCCAGAAACCGCAGGGGCGGCAGTGGCCTGCCTGCCTCGCGGCCAGTCCGCCCGCACGGGCGCGATCGGCATGATTCTACTTTTGAAGCCGGAGTCCCGATGCGGCCGCTGCAGGGAAGCTGTGCTCCGTGCGGGGTCGTTGCAGGAGCGCTGGCGCGCCCGGCGCAGCTGGCATGGACGTCCGGCAGCCGTTCACCAGCTGTCGGAGTCTCCGCCGGAGTCGCCGCTGGCCGAGTCCCAGCCATCGCCCGCGCCGGCGTCGAAGGCGCCGAAATCGGGCGTTGCGCGTGGCGTGTCGACGGGGATGAAGTCGGTGCCAGGGCGGCTTTCGGGCGCCGCGTGGTGTTCTCCTTCGAGCGCCTTGGACAGCGCATAGCCGGCCGCGACGCCGGCCAGGCCGCCGACGACGGCGCCCGTCACGGCCGAACCCATGCCGCCGCCGGTCGCCGTGGCCGGCGGGTAGCCGCCGTAGCCGGGATAGGACGGCGCGGGCGTGTAGCCGTGTCCGAAACCCTGGGTGTCTGCCGGGTAGACGACGGGGGGCGCGGTACGCGCCAGCGCGTTGGCGGCCGCGGCGCGGCGCAGCCAGACCACGAGCAGCGCGATGACGCCGATGACGAGCGCGATCCTGCCCCAGGGCAGGGACGGTTCGGCGCGCGTTGCCGGCGCGGCAACGTGGACTGGGCTGTGCGTGCCCGCCGCGCCCGACGCAGGCAGGGCGGTCGTGGCCGCGGGCAAGGGCGCGGCGTTGCGCTGGCCCACCTTGGCGAGCAGTTCGTCGAATTGCTGCGGGCTGGACGCGAACTTCAGCGACGGCTCCAGCGCCTGTGCGCGGCGCAGTTCCTGTTCGGCCTCAATGTAGCGGCCTTCGCGGGCCAGCACCTGGCCGAGTTCATAGTGGGCTTTCGCGCTCGATGGCTTTTCCGCCAGGACCTGGCGCAGCTGCGTTTCGGCCCGGTCCAGCTGGCCGGCCTTCACGTCCGCCTCGATGTCCTTGGGGCTGGGCAATGCCAGGGCCAGGGTGGAAAGCGACAGCAGGGCGCCCAGCAGCATGGCCTTGAAGGTACGCGACGAAGTCTGGTTCATGGTCTGACGAAGGGAAAGAGTGGTCATTCAAGTGGGGCCAAGCGCGTCGCCCCGGGTCACGGCCGATGAGCCTGGATCCTGGTCATCGCGCGGTTCAGCGATGGCGATAGGAATGATGGTAGTAGCCGAAGCCGAGGTTGATCCCGATCGGCGGCCAATAGCGGTAGGGGTAGGCTGCGGGATAGGGGTAGACATAGGCTGGCGGATAGGTCGGCGGATAGGTCGGCGGTGCCAGATAGACGGGGGGCGGTGCGACCATCACGGGCTGGGCGGCCGCCTGCGGCGGCGCGCTCAGCACCGCGGGCGCGACCTGCACCGCCAGCGTCGGGCCGGGGTCGCTGGGCAGCAGCACGCTGTACTGCTTGCCGGCGTATTCATACACCACGTTGTAGGAGCTGACGCTGCGCGTGACCATTTGCGTGCTGCAGTCCTGGACATAGGGCGCCGAGCCGCCGGCTTCCACCCGGTCGCCCAGGATGGCGCCGCCGACCACGCCCAGCGCCGTCGCGGCGGCGTTGCCGCTGCCGGCCCCGATGGCGTTGCCGACCGCGCCGCCCGCGACTGCGCCAAGCAGGGCGCCCGCACCCGAGGAGCGGGCCACCGGCGTGCTGGTGCAGACCTGCTGCGGCTCGCTGACCTGCTGCACCACCGGCGTGCTGGAGACGACGCGCGCCAGTTCGTAGCCGGCGGGCAATGCCGGCGGCTGGGAGGTCTGGGCCGGCGCCAGCAGGGGCAGCGCAACTGTGCCTGCGAGCAAGGCCGCCCGGCTGCCGCGGCGCGAGATGTTGATCATCGAAGTCATGGTCGTGCTTGTTCCACCATTCTGTTGCGATAGATGAGGCGTGCGACCGCAAGTTCAATGGTCTGCCGCATCGCGTGCGGCGATCTTGCCGCCGAGGTCCTGACCATGCCCTGACCATGTCGATGCCGGCTGGCGCTGGCGACGCAGCGGCTGGCCTTGATCCCGCCGCATGCCACCGCATCGTGGCGAATGGGCCAGAATCGGCGCCATGAAGCTGTCCCCGATGCCCGTCCTGCGCCAGATCCGGGCCCGTCCCCGGCTGGCGCTGTCTTTCCTGGCCGGACTGGTCTGCTATCTCGTGCTGCCCGAAGCCATCGCGATGCGCACCGCCACCCGCTTCCTGGCGAGCTGGAACGGTGCCGTGGTGCTTTACCTCGCCTTGTCGGCGCACATGGCCTGGGGTTCGACCCCGGCGCAGTTGAGCCGACGTGCGCAACTCCAGGACGAGGGGCAAGGGCTGGTGCTGCTGCTGAGCGTGGCGGCGTCGCTCGTGAGCCTGCTGGCCATCGTCGACGAACTCAGCGTCGTCAAGGACATGAGCGGCTCGCTGCGCTTCTGGCACATTGCCCTGTCTGCCTCGACCGTGGCCATTTCCTGGCTGTTCATGCACCTGATGTTCGCGCTGCACTACGCGCACGACTACTACCTGAACCTGGCGCGCGGCAGGGACGGGGGGCTGAGCTTTCCCGGTGCCGGAATGCCCGATTACTGGGACTTCCTGTACTTCGCCGCGGTGATCGGGACCTCGGGCCAGACCGCGGACGTCTCGTTCAGCGGCCGCACGACACGCCGCATAGGCCTGGCGCATTGCGTCGTGGCGTTCTTCTACAACACCACCGTGGTGGCCCTGAGCATCAACATCGCGGCGAGCGTGATCTGAGCCGGCGGGCTGGCCGCCAGCAGCCCGTGCCGCAGACCAGCCGGTGGCGGAAATGCCGGGAGCCCCATGTGCCAGCCGGTTTGCGGCGTATAGTCCGGGATTTCGCCGGGACCGGGGCATCCCATGGCTGTTGGCCTGGGATATCCTGGGTTGATTGCATCGCGATCCGGTGGCGGCAAGTTGTTTCAGGAGTCTTGAGGTGCGCGATTTCAGGCACAGTTTTTCTTCCACGGCGCTGGCCGGCGCCAGCCTGCTCGCCGGCGGCCTGCTGGCGACGGGGCCGCTGCGGGCCCAGACCGAAACCGCCCGGGTCATCAGCAGCACGCCCGTGATCCAGCAGGTGGCGGTCAGGCGCAATGCCTGCGTGGACGAGATGGCGACCAGCGAAGGCCAGAAGAGTGGTGCCGGTGCCATCATGGGCGGCATCGCCGGCGGCGCGCTGGGCAACGCCATCGGCAAGGGCGGCGGGCGCGTGGCGACCACGATGCTGGGCCTGGTCGGCGGCGCCATGCTGGGCGACCAGATCGAAGGTCCGGGCCAGCCGCAGTCTCAGATGGTCAGGCGCTGCCAGCCCCAGACCCTGCTGGAAAACCGCATCACCGGCTACCAGGTGATGTACGAGTTCGCGGGCAAGCAGTACGGCGTCCAGATGCCAGTGGATCCGGGCCAGTTCATCCAGGTCAGGCTCACGCCCGTGATCCCGGCACCGGGTGTCCCGCTGGCCCAGCCGATGAGCCAGCCGGCGGGGCAGGTGATCGGCACCGGCGTGGTCCAGCCAGGCGCCTTCAGCCAGTAATCCGGGATGCCGCATCCTGCCGATCGCCGCCATCGCGCGCGGCTGATTGCCTGGCCGCTCGCCGCGCTGGCGCTGGCGGCTCAGGCTCAGGCTCAGGCTCAGGCTCAGGCTCAGGCTCAGGCTCAGGCTCAGGTGGCTGGCCAGCCCGCGACCGCCGCGCCTTCCGGCGCCGAGGTCAAGGAGCTCGGCCAGGTCGTGGTGCGGGCCGAGCGTGCCAGCGACGAGGAACAGCGCCGCGAGTCGACCGCGACCAGGATCGTGATCGGACGCGAGGAGCTGGAGCGCCAGGGCGACGCCAGCATCGCGGAAGTGCTCAAGCGCCAGCCCGGCATCACGCTCGGCGGTGCGCCCGGGCGGGGTGGCGCGCCGCGCATGCGCGGCATGGGCGGCTACACGCAGATCCTGCTCGACGGGCAGCGGGTGCCGCCCGGCTTTGCGGTCGAGAGCCTCACGCCCGAGATGGTCGAGCGCATCGAGATCCTGCGCGCGCCCACCGCAGAGACCGGCGCGCGCGCGGTCGCCGGCACCATCAACATCGTGCTGCGCGAAGGCCTGCGCGCCCAGCCCGACGAGCTCAAGCTCGGCCTGGGCAGCGAGCACGGCCGGTTGTCGGAAAACGGCACCTGGGTGCACCCGCTCAGGGGCGAGGCGCTCCAGGGCCTGGTGTCGCTGGCGCTGGCCGACAATCGGCGCGCCAGCGACACCCTGGCCCAGACTCGGCACGACAGCGGCCAGGGCTACGAGCTCGACAAGCACGCGTTCGGCGACGGCTCGACCAGGAGTCTGCACGCGATGGGGCGAATGCAATGGAGCCTGGGCGGCGGCGAAAGCCTGGTGCTGATGCCGTTCGCGGTCCGCTCGCTCGGCGCGAACACGGGCAGCCTGCAGCTGGCGCAGCGCTTCGATGCCGGCGCTGTCTCCAGCGAGCAGGCTGCGACCGCCAGCGACAGCCAGTTTTCCATGCTGCGGCTCAACGGCCAGTGGAACCGGCGCCTCGATCCCGACAGCCGGCTGGAGTCCAGGCTGGGCGTCGGGACGGCGAGCTACGACTACCGCTACGGGCGCAGCGGTGGCACCACCTTGCTGTCCGATCTGGTGCAGAGCCAGGCCTTCACCGACCGCAGCTTCACTGCCGGCGCCAAGCTCAGCCGGGTACTGCGCGACGATCAGCTCTGGGTCAGCGGGTTCGAGTGGGAGCAGGTGCGACGCCAGGAGGACGGCAACGCCGACGGGACAGACAGGCTGCAGGCGCGCACCGGACGGCTGGCGTTCTACAGCCAGGATGAATGGAGCCTGAACCCGCAATGGTCGGCCCACGCCGGCCTGCGCTACGAGGGCATAGTGACGGCCGGCAACGATGCCGCCGGCGCCCAGCGCAACGCCAGTGCGGTCTGGACGCCGCTGCTGCATGCGCTGTGGCGGCCGGTGGAGGGCGCGCGCGACCAGTGGCGCATGAGCCTGACGCGCAGCTACAAGACGCCGACGCTCAACAACCTGCTGGCGCACACCACGCTGTCGCGCGACCTCAACAGCCCGACCGCGCCGGACCGCAGCGGCAATCCCGGCCTGCGGCCCGAGCTCGCGACCGGGCTGGAACTCGGCTACGAGCACTATCCGTCGGCCGGCGGCGTGCTCGGCGCCAACCTGTTCCGGCGCGACATCACGGACCTGATCCGCACACTCGTGGCGCTGGACCCGGCCAGCCAGCGCTGGGTCGCGCGGCCGCAGAACGTCGGGGACGCGGTCACGCAGGGACTGGAGCTGGAGGCCAAGCTCGCGCTCAGGCAGTGGTGGCCCCAGGCCCCGCTGGTGGACCTGCGCGGCAACCTCAGCTTCTATCACTCCCGGGTCGAGGGCGTGCCAGGGCCGGACAACCGGCTCGACCGCCAGCCCGGTCGCACTGCCAACCTGGGCGGAGACTACCGGCTGGCCGGGCTGCCGCTGACCCTGGGCGGCAACGTCAGCTTCAACCCGTCCTACGCCAGCCGGCTGAGTGCCGAGCAGTCCGCCTGGCAGGACATGAAGCGCGTGCTCGACCTGTATGCGCTGTGGCGCTACAGCCCCACAGCCGCCATGCGGCTGAGCGTGAGCAACGCGCTGCCGCGCGACTATGCAACGGCCAGCGCCTACGCCAGCCCGGCCCTGAGCGAGACGCAGCGCAGCAGCGAGCGCAGCTGGCGCGCGGTCCAGCTGCGGTTCGAGTTCAAGCTCTGAGTGGCTCACGCTTTGTTACAGGCTTGGGGTTAACCTTGCTGCGCCTTGTATCCATTGCGTGGACAATAGCGCCCGGCTGCCAGGCCGGTGGCGCCACGCTTGTTCCAGTCAGGACCAATGCCGGCCAGAACACAGTGCGTCATGGGTATTCAAGTCGAAGACGATCTACGGAAGCTGGGGGAGTTCGAGCAGCTGTTCCAGTCGCTGCCGCTCGGCATCCTGTTCCAGAACGTGGACGGCACGGTCACCTGGGCGAATCCGGCTGCGGCGGACATCCTGGGGCGTTCGCTCGGGCTGATGCTCGGGCGCTGCGCTTTCGATCCGGAGGCGGATGTGGTGCAGGACGATGGCTCGACCTTGCCTGCCGAGCAGTTCCCGGCGCGCGTGGCCCTCAGGACGGGCAAGCCCGTGCGCGAGGTGCGCATGGGCGTCTTCAATCCGGTGTGCGGGTGCCGGGTCTGGATCAGCGTCCTTGCCGTACCGATCCTGGGTGGCGACTCCGGTGCGGTCCAGGGCGTCTACACGGTCTTCAACGACATCACCGAGCGCCGGCGCGCTGCCCGGGCGCTGGCCGACGCGAGCGCGACCGCAGCGCGGCTCGAGAGTGACGCCCGGCTGCGCCACGCGGCCGAAGCGGCCAATTTCGGCATCTTCGAGTACGACTTCGTCGCCGCCAGCACCTACTGGTCCGAGGAGACGCGCTCCATCGTGGGCCTGTCGCCCGGCGCGGCAGCGACCCGGCCGGGCCAGGTGCCCGATTTCGTGCACCGGGAGGACCGGGCGACGGTACGTGCGTCATTCGCGCGGGCTACCGATCCGCTGGGGGACGGCCAGATGGAGGACCTGCTGCGCATCGTCCGGCCTGACGGTCAGGTGCGCTGGTTGCAGCGCCGGGGCCGCACGCTGTTCCATGGCGAAGGGGCGCAGCGCCGGCCGGTGCGCCTGTCCGGCGTCATCATCGACGTCACCGTTCACCAGCAAGCCCAGGAGCGGCTGCGCCGCAGCGAGGAGCGCTTCCGGCGCCTGTTCGAGGACACGCGCCAGCCGGTGCTGCTGATCGAGGACGGTCGCTGCGTGGCCGCCAACAAGGCCGCGCTGGCCCTGCATGGCATGGAGCGCCTCGAGCAACTGACCGGACTGTCGCCGCTGGATATCGCGCCCGAGTTCCAGCCCGATGGCCGGCGTTCTGTCGAGCGGGTGAAGGAGCTGGTGCGCATCGCCCTCGAGCACGGTTCGGTCGAGTTTGAATGGGAGGCCATCCGCGCCGATGGCGAGCATTTCATCTCCCACGAGGTGATGACCGCGATCCGCGACGAGGACAAGGTGCTGCTGCATGTGGCGTTCAACGACATCACCGAACAGAAGAAGGTGCGTGCGCAGGTCGAGTTCCTGGCACTGCACGACGTGCTGACCGGCCTGCCCAACCGCTTCCAGGGTCAGGCCGGGCTGCAGGGCGCGGTCGAAGCTGCCCGCCGCAGCGACAGCCGGCTGGCCGTGCTGACGCTGGGCCTGGACAAGTTCAAGTTCGTCAACGATACCCATGGGCATGCAATAGGCGACCGCCTGCTCAGGTGCGTGGCCGATCGCCTGAGCGCCTGCCGGGACGGAGCAGACACCTTGTGCCGGCTGTCGGGCGACGAATTCATGCTGGTGCTGCACCAGTTCGAGCGCGACCAGCAAGTGGCCGCGCGTTGTGAACGGATACAGGCGCAGCTGGCCAGGCCGTTCGATGTGGAAGGGGTGCAGCTGCACACCTCGGTCTCGATCGGCGTGGCGCTCTTTCCGCGGGACGGCGACGACAGCGAGGCCCTGCTGCGCCACGCCGACACGGCGCTCTACGAGGCCAAGCGGGCAGGGCGCGCCAGCTATCGCTTCTTCGACGCCCGGATGAACGACAAGCTGGTCAATTATGTCCAGACGCGCGATGCGCTGCTCCTGGCGCTGCAGCGCAACGAGTTCGTACTGCATTATCAGCCCCAGGTCGAACTGCGCAGCGCACGCGTGGTAGGCGTCGAGGCGCTGCTGCGCTGGAACCGGCCGGGCCACGGCCTGGTCCGGCCCGACAGCTTCATCGCAGCGGCCGAGGAGAGCGGGCTGATCGTCCCGATCGGCGGCTGGGTGCTGCGCGAAGCCTGCCGCCAGGCGGCGCGCTGGCATGCGGCAGGCTGGCAGCAGCTGGTGATGGCGGTCAACCTGTCGCCGGTCCAGTTCCGCAACGGGCAACTGGAGCAGGAGGTCATCGAGGTGCTGGATGACAGCGGGCTCGATCCGGCCTGCCTGGAACTCGAGCTGACCGAGTCACTGGTGATGGAGCACGACGAGGCCGTGCTGGCGACGCTGGCGCGCTGGGAGGCAAGCGGCATCAGGCTGGCGATCGATGACTTTGGCACCGGCTATTCCAGCATGGCCTACCTCAGGCGCTTCCGGTTCGACACGCTCAAGATCGACCAGTCCTTCGTGCGCAATCTCGCCCGCGACGGTGACGACGCGGCGATCGTCGCGGCCATGATCCACATCGCCAGGAGCCTGCAGCTCAAGACCGTCGCGGAAGGGGTGGAGCATGTCGCGGTTGCCGCCCGGCTCAAAGCCATGGGCTGCGACGAGGTACAGGGCCATTTCTATGCGCCACCCTTGCCCGCGGCGGAGTTGGAGCGCTGGCTGCAGGCGTGGCCCGCGCTGAGCTGATCATTGCAGACGGATGGCGTCGCCTGTGCGGTCGAACGGGATGTAGGGGGAGATCTGGCCGGCCCGGATGGCTGCCACCATCTGTTCCAGTGGCGCCTGAGCCGAATCCGTGGTCGGTGCCTGGCCTTGGCGGCCCGACAGGCTGGCGGCAAACACGACCGTCCAGTCGTCCAGCATCTGCGCCGCTTCGGCGGCCAGGGCGGCGAATGAGCTGACTTCGTGCGGCGACTTGTCGACGCAGGCGGCCGGCACCAGTGCGCCGCCGTGCCCGGCCGCGAAGTCTGCCCGCTGCTCGGCGGTGGGGTGGTCGGGCAGCTCGGCGCGCGCGAACACCAGCAGCAGGCGTTGCGGGACGGTCTGCTGGCGCGCTGCCTGCAGGAGGTCGTCGAAATGGATAATGTTCATCGTATGTTTCGTGAAGGGTCGAGTTCAGCCCGGCTTGCCGTCCTGGCGCGGGTATAGCAGAAATGGCGTGTAGCGCCACAGGTAGAGCGCGAATGCCAGGCTCCAGAGCGCTGCGGCCAGCTGGGCGCTGAGCAGGAGCGTGGCGGGTGCGAGCAGCGGCATGAAGACGCGCACCACTGCGGCCAGCAGCACGGCCAGGTAGGCGCAGATTTCGAGTCGGCCGGCGCGCAGCGGCCGTCCGGTGTGGCCCAGGGCAGTGCGCGTCATCATGCCGAGGATGACCATGCCCAGCAGTCCCACGGTCAGGGCATGGGTGGCGGGGCCACCCGGAATCCAGCCCAGCTCGGCGCCGACGCGCAGCGCCAGATGCACCAGCAGCCAGAGGTAGGCTGCATGCAGTACCCAGACCAGCGGAGCCCGCCGCGTGCCCCAGGGCTGCCAGAGCCACCAGCGGCGGGCGTGCGCCGCCAGACCCACCAGCAGCACCGCCGCCGCGGGCCTGCCGCCCAGGCCAAGCGCGTCGCACAAGGCCAGCGCCAGGATCGAGGCCAGCGCCACCCGCTCGACAGCGGGGTCGCGCTGCGCCTGCAGCCCGGGTACGCCATTGTTCGAGAACATCGGCACCACGCGACCGCTCATGACGACGACCATGAACAGCACGAGGTCGAGCGCCAGCGGCAGGCCCAGGCCTGCCGGCAGGGGCAGGGCGCCCAGCTGGTTGAGGTGCACCACCGCGCTCGCGCCGCCCAGTGCCAGCAGCAGGGCGACGAAGAAGTAGTTGCGGCGGTTGCCGGCGCGGCTCAAGGCGCGCCAGAGGTACCAGGCCGCCAGCCAGGGCAGCGCCAGGTTGGCCAGCAGCGAGGCCCAGGCCCAGGGTGTGAGCACCAGGATGCGCGCCAGCAGCCAGAGCGCTGCCAGCAGCATCAGGCGCTTGCCGGTCGGGGTGGCCTGGCCGGACCAGTTGCGGCCGGCGGTGAACAGGAAACCGATGATCACTGCCAGCGCGAAGCCGAACAGCATCTCGTGCGCATGCCAGGCCGGCCCCATGAGCAGCGGCCGCTCAAGCCAGCCGGAAAGCTGCAGGATCCAGAGCGGTACCGAGAGCACAGCCAGTGCCGCTGCCAGCAGATAGAAGGGGCGGAATCCCAAGTCCCACAGCGCCCAGCGTTTCGCTGGTTCGGGGGCGGGTTCTTGCAGGGGCAGGGACATTGGCATGCTGGAAGACTCGATGCTGCCGGTCGTACAAGCCGGCCACCTGTTCATCATGCCTCGGGCATGCGTGCCTGCCTATTCTCCGGAAGGACTAGCAGGTGCAGCCGTGGAAGCGGGCCATGGTCCGATGATCGGCCGCGTGCCGTCCAGTCGTGGGATGACTGCGGATACAGCGAAGAAGCCGGATTGCATGGGGGTGGCCTGCCCTGAGGGACTCGAACCCCCGACCTGCTGCTTAGAAGGCAGCTGCTCTATCCAGTTGAGCTAAGGGCAGTGCTGCAGAAGGAAATAAGGCCCAGCGAGTGGGCCTTGAAAGAAATGGTCGGAGCGGCGGGATTCGAACTCGCGACCCTCTGCTCCCAAAGCAGATGCGCTACCAGGCTGCGCTACGCTCCGACTGAGCCGGAATTGTAGCCCGATAAGTGGGCGGCTTTGTGCCGCTGTCCATCACGGGTGGAAATATTTTCCTCTTCCGCCCCGGGGCATCGGGCCTGGTGCCGGGGCCTGCGCCAGGTGGCTCCGCCGCTTGGGTCCCCCGGTTTGCGCCGCGCCGGCCCGCTGGCATTTCCGACTCGGCGGTGCTAGAATACGGACTTCACGACCAAGCGGGCGGGTAATTACCGGCCCTTTTTTTTTGGCTGGCCTTTTTTGAGGGCCATTACAGCAGCGGCAAGATATCGATGACCTGGCAGCAAACCGTAGAGCAAACCGTCACGGGTTTGGGGTATGACTTGGTGGATCTGGAGCGGTCCGCGGGCGGTTTGTTGCGGGTGACCATAGACATGCCGTGGGATCCGGCGCAGTCCGAGGAACAATTCGTCACGGTCGAGGACTGCGAGAAGATCACCCGGCAGCTGCAATACCTGCTCGAGGTCGAGAACGTCGACTACAAGCGCCTGGAGGTCGGCTCGCCCGGCATCGACCGGCCGCTGCGGCACGAGAACGACTTCATCCGCTACACAGGCCAGCTGATCGACATCACGCTCAAGGCGCCCATAGGCCCGGCTGGCGGCGCGGTGGCGGCCAACCGCAAGAAGTTCCGCGGCACGCTCGAGCGCCCCGACAGCGGCGAGGGCTGGCAGATCGTCTGGAGCGATGCCCCCGAGCGCAAGCCCGGCGCGCGGATCAGCAAGAAGGCCAAGGAGGTCCCGGTCCATGTGCTGGGCTTCACGCTGGACGAGATCCGCGAGGCCCGGCTGGCGCCGATCGTGAGCTTCAAGGGCCGCGGCGCCAACAAGCCGGCAAGCGATGGACAGGTTTGAAAAACACAAGCAGCAGAGTACGGAAAGGCAGGCGAGTGAAATGAATCGCGAAATGTTGATGTTGATCGATGCGATCTCGCGCGAGAAGAATGTGGAGCGCGACGTGGTGCTGGGCGCCGTCGAGACCGCGCTGGCTTCGGCCACCAAGAAGCTGTACAAGGGCGAGGTCGATATCCGCGTGGCCATCGATCCCGACAGCGGCAGCTACGAGACCTTCCGCCGCTGGCTGGTGGTGCCCGACGAGGCCGGTCTGCAGAATCCGGAGGCCGAGGAGATGATCTCCGACGTCGCCGACGATAACCCCGGCATCCAGGTCGGCGACTTCATCGAGCACCAGATCGAGAGCCTGCCGATCGGCCGCATCGGCGCGATGGCCGCCAAGCAGGTGATCCTGCAGCGCATCCGCGACGCCGAGCGCGAGATGCTGCTCAATGACTTCATGTCGCGCGGCGACAAGATCTTCGTCGGCACGGTCAAGCGCCTGGACAAGGGCGACGTGATCGTCGAGAGCGGCCGGGTCGAGGGTCGCCTCAAGCGCGGCGAGATGATCCCGAAGGAGAACTTCCGCTCCGGCGACCGCGTGCGCGCCATGATCATGGAGGTCGACCTGACGCTGCGCGGCGCGCCCATCCTGCTGTCGCGCGCGGCGCCCGAGTTCATGATCGAGCTGTTCCGCCAGGAAGTGCCCGAGATCGAGCAGGGCCTGCTCGAGATCAAGAACTGCGCCCGCGACCCCGGCAGCCGCGCCAAGATCGCGGTGTTCTCGTACGACAAGCGCATCGATCCGATCGGCACCTGCGTCGGCGTGCGCGGCTCGCGCGTCAACGCCGTGACCAACGAACTCGCGGGCGAGCGCGTCGACATCGTGCTGTGGAGCGAGGATCCGGCCCAGTTCGTGATCGGCGCGCTGGCTCCGGCCAACGTGCAGTCCATCGTCGTCGACGAGGAGCGTGACGCCATGGACGTCGTCGTCGACGAGGAGAACCTCGCGATCGCGATCGGTCGCGGCGGCCAGAACGTGCGCCTGGCTTCCGACCTGACCGGCTGGAAGATCAACATCATGACCGCCGACGAGTCGGCGCAGAAGCAGGCCGCCGAATCCGAGTCCGTGCGCAAGCTCTTCATGGAGAAGCTTGACGTGGACCAGGAGATCGCCGACATCCTGATCGAGGAAGGCTTCGCCAGCCTCGAGGAAGTGGCCTACGTGCCGCTGCAGGAAATGCTCGAGATCGAGTCCTTCGACGAGGACACCGTCAACGAGCTGCGCGCACGCGCCAAGGACGCGCTGCTGACCATGGAGATCGCCAAGGAGGAGAGCCTCGATGAGGCCTCGCAGGACCTGCGCGAACTCGACGGCCTGACCATCGACCTGATCGACAGGCTGGCCAAGGCGGGTGTGCACACCCGTGACGAGCTGGCCGATCTGGCCACCGACGAACTGAGCGAAATCACCGGCCAGACGCCCGAGGAGGCGACAGCGCTGATCATGAAGGCCCGCGAACACTGGTTCAAGGGCGACTCGGCTGCCAGCCAGCAGTCCTGATCGCGGAGGCCTCACGGAGAACCACATATATGTCTAGCAATACCGTCGCAGAATTCGCAGCCGAACTCGGTAAACCCACTTCCGTGCTGCTCGAGCAGCTGAGCAACGCCGGCGTCAACAAGCGGGCCGGCAACGACATGCTGACCGAGTCCGACAAGCAGAAGCTCCTGGGCTATCTGCAGGCCGCCCACGGCACCGCTTCCGCCGAGCGCAAGAAGATCACCCTGGTCAAGAAGTCCACCAGCGAGATCAAGCAGGCCGACGCCACCGGCCGCGCGCGCACCATCCAGGTCGAAGTGCGCAAGAAGCGCACCTTCATCAAGCGTGATGATGAGGTGGCAGCGGGCGCGGAAGGCGCCGCCGAGGACGCCGAACTGGTGCGCCGCGAGGAAGAGGCCCGCCGCCAGGCCGAGTCCATCGAGCGCCAGGAAGCCGAGCTCGCCCAGCAGCGTCAGGAGCGCGAGGAGGCCGAGGCCGTTGCCGTCGCCCAGCGTGCTGCTGACGAGGAGTCTGTCCGCAAGCGCGAGGCCGAGGAGGCCGCCGCCCGTCGCGAGGCCGAGTACCTGCAGCAGATCGCCGCGCGCACCGCCGCCGAGCAGGCCGAAGCCGAGGCGCGTCGCAAGGAGCAGGCCGAGCATGCCGCCCAGCTCGCGGCCGCCAAGGCCAAGGTGGAAGCCGAAGCCAAGGCCAAGGCTGACGAAGCCAAGAAGGCCGAGGCCGAGCGCGCCAAGGATCTGGAAGAGCGCCGCCGCAAGGCGCTGGCCGAGGCCGAGGCCATCCGCGCCATGATGGCTGCACCCAAGAAGGTGCTGGTCGCCAAGAAGCCCGAGGAGCCCAAGCCGGCGGAACAGCCCAAGGCAGGGATCAAGGGCACGCTGCACAAGCCGGCCGGTGCCGCCAAGCCGGGCCAGGCGGGGGCCGCCGCGCCCGCAGCCGGCGCCGGCAAGAAGGAAGTCAAGTCCGAGGCCCTGTCCTCGACCTGGAAGGACGAGGCCGGCAAGAAGAAGGAAATCAAGACCCGCGGCGACACCGCTGGCGGCCGTCCGGGCGGCAGCAACTGGCGCGCCGGCCCCAAGGGCGGTGGCCGCCGTGGCGGCCGTGACGACCGCAAGCAAGGCGCCTCTTTTGCGCCTGCGGTCGAAACCAAGGTGCTCGAGATCCACGTGCCCGAGACCATCACCGTGGCCGAACTGGCGCACAAGATGGCGATCAAGTCGTCCGAGGTCATCAAGCAGCTGATGAAGCTGGGCCAGATGGTCACCATCAACCAGCCGCTGGACCAGGACACCGCCATGATCGTGGTGGAAGAACTGGGCCACCAGGCCGTGGTCGCGGCGCTGGACGATCCGGAAGCCTTCACCGACGAGGAAGTGGCAACCCAGGCCGAGGCTCTGCCGCGCGCCCCGGTGGTCACGGTCATGGGTCACGTCGACCATGGCAAGACCTCGCTGCTGGACTACATCCGTCGCACCAAGGTGGCGTCGGGCGAAGCCGGCGGCATCACGCAGCACATCGGTGCCTACCACGTGGAGACCCCGCGCGGCATGGTGTCCTTCCTCGACACCCCGGGCCACGAGGCGTTCACCGCCATGCGTGCCCGCGGCGCCCAGGCCACCGACATCGTGATCCTGGTCTGTGCGGCCGACGACGGCGTCATGCCGCAGACCAAGGAAGCCATCAAGCACGCGAAGGCGGCTGGTGTGCCCATGGTCGTGGCGCTGACCAAGATCGACAAGCCTGGCATCAACCTGGAGCGCGTGCGTTCCGAGCTGGTGGCCGAGGAAGTCGTGCCCGAAGAGTTCGGCGGCGACGTGCCTTTCGTGGGCGTGTCGGCCAAGACCGGCGAAGGCGTCGATGCACTGCTGGAGCAGGTCCTGCTGCAGGCCGAAATCCTGGAGCTCAAGGCTCCGGTCGAGGCCAGCGCCAAGGGCCTGGTGATCGAAGCCCGCCTCGACAAGGGCAAGGGCGCGGTCGCGACCGTGCTGGTGCAGTCCGGCACGCTCAAGGTCGGCGACGTCGTGCTGGCGGGCCAGACCTCGGGCCGCGTGCGCGCCATGCTCGACGAGAACGGCCGTCCGGCCAAGGAAGCCGGCCCCTCCATTCCGGTGGAAATCCAGGGCCTGGCCGAAGTGCCGCAGGCTGGCGACGAGTTCATGGTCATGCTCGACGAGCGTCGTGCCCGTGAGATCGCGACCTACCGTGCCGGCAAGTTCCGCAACACCAAGCTGGCCAAGCAGCAGGCGGCCAAGCTCGAGAACATGTTCGCCGACATGACGGCAGGCGAGGTCAAGACCCTGCCCATCATCATCAAGGCCGACGTGCAGGGCTCGCAGGAGGCGCTGGCCGCCTCGCTGCTCAAGCTCTCGACCGAGGAAGTCCGAGTGCAGCTGGTCTACGCCGGCGTGGGCGGCATCAGCGAGAGCGACATCAACCTGGCGATTGCCTCCAAGGCGATCGTGATCGGCTTCAACGTGCGTGCCGACGTCGGTGCGCGCAAGCTGGCCGAGGGCAACGATGTCGACATCCACTACTACAACATCATCTACGACGCCGTGGACGAGTTGAAGGCTGCGATGTCGGGCATGCTGGCTCCGGAGAAGCGCGAGGAAGTCATCGGTACCGCCGAGATCCGCAACGTGATCGTCGCGACCAAGATCGGCACCATCGCCGGCTGTATGGTCACCCATGGTCATGTCACCCGCAGCGCGCATTTCCGCCTGCTGCGCGACAACGTCGTGGTCTATACCGGCGAGCTCGAGTCCCTGAAGCGCATGAAGGACGATGTCAAGGAAGTCAAGGAAGGCTTCGAGTGCGGCATCAAGCTCAAGAACTACAACGACATCAAGGAAGGCGACATCCTCGAGCTCTTCGAGATCAAGGAAATCGCTCGTACGCTGTAAGTCATGCCGGCCAAGAAATCGCCCTCCAACCGCGCGTTCAAGGTCTCGGATCAGATCCAGCGCGATCTGACCGAGCTGATCCGCGAGCTCAAGGACCC
Source organism: Pseudomonadota bacterium (assembly GCA_041190985.1). Taxonomy (GTDB): domain Bacteria; phylum Pseudomonadota; class Gammaproteobacteria; order Burkholderiales; family Burkholderiaceae_C; genus Malikia. The sequence continues at coordinate 1,371 of JBEEPT010000095.1, read as the reverse complement.
GCGCCTGGGCATGATCACGCTGCAGGCCGTGGAGATCACGCCCGACTATGCGCACGCCAAGGTCTGGTTCAGCCTGCTCACCGGCGACCCCGCCGAGAACGAGGCGGCGCTGAACCAGGCGGCCGGCTTCCTGCGCAACGGGCTGTTCAAGCGCCTGCACATCCACACCGTGCCGACGCTGCACTTCCACTTCGACCGCACCAGCGAGCGGGCGGCCGACATGAACGCCCTGATCGCCAAGGCGGTGGCCTCGCGCTCCAAGAACGAGGACTGACGTGACGACTGCCCCCAAAGCACGGGTGCAGCGCCGCCCCGTGCATGGGGTGGTGCTGCTCGACAAGCCGATCGGACTCTCGAGCAACCAGGCCTTGCAGAAGGTCAAGTGGCTGTTGCGCGCCGAGAAGGCCGGCCACACCGGGACGCTGGATCCGCTCGCCACCGGCGTGCTGCCGCTGTGCTTCGGCGCCGCGACCAAGTTCAGCCAGCTGCACCTCGACGCCGACAAGTGCTACGAGACCACGCTCAGGCTGGGCGTGCGCACCAGCACCGCCGATGCCGAGGGCGAGGTGGTTTCCACCCGCGATGTGGCCTGCACGGCAGGCCAGGTGGTCGAGCTGCTCGACCGCTTCACCGGGTCCATCAGCCAGCTGCCGCCCATGCACAGTGCGCTGAAGAAGGACGGCAAGGCCTTGTACGAGTATGCGCGCGCCGGCATCGAGATCGAGCGCGAGCCGCGCCAGGTCACGATCCACGAGCTCGAGCTGCTCGGCATGGAGCTGGACGGTGATGCGCCCTGGCTGCGCCTGCGCGTCGTGTGCAGCAAGGGTACCTACATCCGGACCCTGGGCGAGGACATCGGCGAGGCGCTGGGCTGCGGCGCGCATCTGGCGGCGCTGCAGCGCGTCGGCACCGGCGAATTTGAACTATCGCGCTGCATCACGCTCGAAGCCATCGAGGCCATGCCCGAAGCTGAACGTCGCAGCCTGCTGCTGCCGGTCGACACGCTGCTGGCGGGTCACGCGCGCGTCACGCTCGACGAGCACAATGCCGGCCGCTTCCTGAGCGGAATGCGCCGGCGCGGTCCCTGGCCCGATGCCGAGCGCGTGGCGGTCTACGCCGACCGTCCGGCCGCCTTGCTGGGCACGGCCCAGCTCAGGGGCGGGGAACTGATACCGGGGCGCCTGTTGAGCCCCATCGAAATTCAACAAATCCTGGAAAGCCAAACATGAGCACTCCCATCCGCAACATCGCCATCATCGCCCACGTCGACCACGGCAAGACCACCATGGTCGACCAGCTGCTGCGCCAGTCCGGTACCTTCGCCGAGCACGAGAAGGTCGTCGACACCGTGATGGACAGCAACGCCATCGA
>JBEEPT010000094.1:0-4579 GCA_041190985.1 Pseudomonadota bacterium | reverse complement strand
CGCGGCGATCGCGTCGCCCTGCGATGCCAGCCCGTCCAGCAACGCCTGGCCGTCGGCGCTGACCGTGCCCAGCTTCCCGCCGAAACGCTTGCTCAGGAAACCGGCCGCGCGGCTGGCGATGTTGATGTACTTGCCGACCAGGTCGGAGTTGACGCGCGCGACGAAGTCGTCCGGGTTGAAGTCCACGTCCTCGACCCGGCTGTTGAGCTTGGCGGCCAGGTAGTAGCGCAGCCACTCGGGGTTCATGCCCAGCTGGAGGTACTTGAGCGGGTCAATGCCGGTGCCTCGGCTCTTGCTCATCTTCTCGCCGCCGTTGACGGTGATGAAGCCGTGCACGTTGACCTGGCTCGGCGTCTTGCGGCCGCTGAAGTGCAGCATCGCGGGCCAGAACAGGGTGTGGAAGTAGGTGATGTCCTTGCCGATGAAGTGCACCTGCTCGACCGCCGGATCGTTGATGTAGCTGTCGTAGTCGACGCCGATCCGGCCCAGGTAGTTCTTGAGCGAGGCCAGGTAGCCGATCGGCGCGTCCAGCCAGACGTAGAAGTACTTGCCCGGAGCGTCCGGGATCTCGATGCCGAAGTAGGGCGCGTCGCGGCTGATGTCCCAGTCGCCCAGGCCGCCCACCAGGTTACCGTTCTCGTCTTCGTCCTTCTGGAACCATTCCTTGATCTTGTTCAGCACCTCGGGCTGCAGGTGACCGGCCTCGGCGGTCCAGTTCTCCAGGAACTCGATGCAGCGCGGGTCGCTGAGCTTGAAGAAGTAGTGCTCGGAGGTGCGCAGCACCGGCGTCGCGCCCGACAGCGCCGAGTAGGGGTTCTTCAGCTCGGTCGGGGCGTAGACCGCGCCGCAGCTCTCGCAGCTGTCGCCGTACTGGTCCTTGGCGCCGCACTTGGGGCACTCGCCCTTGATGAAGCGGTCGGGCAGGAACATGCTCTTCTCGGGGTCGAAGAACTGCTCGATGGTCTTGGTCGCGATCAGGCCGTTGGCCTTGAGGTCGCGGTAGATCTGCTGCGCGAGCTCGTGGTTTTCGGGGCTGTCGGTCGAGCTCCAGTTGTCGAAGCGGACGTGGAAGCCGTCGAGGTACTGGGCGCGGCCGGCGGCGATGTCGGCGACGAACGCTTGCGGCGTGATGCCAGCCTTCTCGGCCGCGATCATGATCGGGGCGCCGTGCGCGTCGTCGGCACCGACGAAGTGCACCTCGTGGCCCTGCATGCGCTGCAGGCGCACCCAGATGTCGGCCTGGATGTACTCCATGATGTGGCCGATGTGGAAGTTTCCGTTGGCGTAGGGCAGTGCGGTGGTGACGAAGAAGCGGCGCTCGGTCATGTGGGGGGTCCTTGAAGGCAAGCCCACGATTTTAATGAGGGCAAGGCAAATCGCTAGACTCGGTGGCCTTAATCCACCGACAAGATTCACCATGGCCGTAGACCAACAGGCGCTGCTGCAAGCGCTGCAAACCGTGCAGGACCCGAACACGGGCACGGATTTCGTTTCCACCAAGGCGCTCAGGAGCCTGCGCATCGACGGCGACGACGTCTCCTTCGAGGTCGAGCTGGGCTATCCCGCCCAGAGCCAGATCCCCGCGCTGCGCCAGGCCCTGATCGCGGCGGCGCGCGGCGTCGCGGGCGTGGCCAACGTCTCCGTCCATGTCTATAGCAAGGTCATCGCGCACGCGGTGCAGCGCGGCGTGCAGCTGCTGCCCGGCGTGCGCAACATCATCGCGGTCGCCTCGGGCAAGGGCGGCGTGGGCAAGAGCACCACGGCCGCCAACCTGGCGCTGGCGCTGGCGGCCGAGGGCGCGCGCGTCGGCATCCTGGATGCCGACATCTACGGCCCCAGCCAGCCGACCATGATGGGCGTCTCCGGCCGCCCCGAGACCCTGGACGGCAAGACCATGGAGCCGCTGCAGGGCCATGGCGTGCAGGTCAACTCGATCGGCTTGCTGATCGAGCCCGACCAGGCCATGATCTGGCGCGGCCCGATGGCGACCCAGGCGCTGGACCAGCTGCTGCGCCAGACCAACTGGAAGGACCTGGACTACCTGATCGTCGACATGCCGCCGGGCACCGGCGACATCCAGCTGTCCCTGAGCCAGCAGGTGCCGCTGACTGGCGCGGTGATCGTGACCACGCCGCAGGACATCGCGCTGCTCGACGCGCGCAAGGGGCTGAAGATGTTCGAGAAGGTGGGCGTGCCGATCCTGGGCGTGGTCGAGAACATGGCGGTGCACGTCTGCTCCAACTGCGGCCATGTCGAGCACATCTTCGGCGCCGAGGGCGGCAAGAAGATGGCGGCCGAGTTCGGCCTGGACTACCTCGGCGCGTTGCCGCTGAACCTGCAGATCCGCGAGCAGGCCGACAGCGGCCGCCCGACCGTGGTGGCTGACCCGGACGGCGAGATCGCCGGCCTCTACAAATCGGTGGCGCGCCAGGTCGCGGTCAAGGTGGCGCAGCGGGCCAAGGACTTCTCGTCCAAGTTCCCGAGCATCACCATCTCCAAGGACAGCTGAGGCGCGACGCCGCCGGTCCCGTCGCCGGGATCGGTGGCGGCTTGTTCGCGGCCACCCCTCGTGTTGCGGTGCGGGCTTGCGGCGGCGGGCGGCTTGCGCTATATACGCAAGATCGTCATCCAGCCACGCAAGGAGCGTCATCCATGAACCAGCACATCGTCGCGCTGCTGATGCTGTTTTCCAACATGACGCATGCCAAGGCTCCCGATGCCGTCCCGGTGGCGCAGGAGCCTGCCAGGGCCGCGCACGAGCTCAAGGTCGTGGCCTACCGGGACTGCCTGGCAGCGGCCAAGGCGGCGCAGGGCCGCAAGGCGCGCGGCGCCAAGGCTGGCGCGGGCGCCGCCGGATGCGTCGACCCGGGGCCCTATGTCGCGCTGTCCAGCGGCACGGCCGTGCCGGCTGCGCCCGCCAGCGACAAGGCCAGGCCGGCGCCGTCCAGGACCGCAAGCAGGTCCTGACGCCGCCGCGGCCGGAAACCCCAGCCCAGGAAATTCAATTGGCGGCAGCCCCTTGTTTCGGCTGTGCGAGCCGGCGCGTCATCGCCATGATGGCCTTCATCTGCGCGCCGGGCTTCTGGGCGTAGTCGTTGCCCGTGTAGCCCCACCAGTCCCAGCAGCCCTTGGGGTTGTAGGGGCTGAACGCGGACTTGTTGACCTGCGGGTAGAGCACCAGCATCCGGTTGCTGTCGGCCCAGCGGTTGTAGCCGGTCTCGGTGTAGAACTTGTCGCCCACCGATTCGGCCGACTGCACGCAGCCGTGGATCGCCACATGGACCTTGCAGTGCGATCCCGCCTCGGTGCAGCTCTGTGGCACGTAGAGGTAGCCGGTGTCGGCCATGCTGGTGCCCTTGGCCGCGAAGGCGCGCTGGTCGAAGGCGACGATCTGGCCGGCAGGCTGCTCGGCCGGCGGATTCAGCGGGCCGTAGATGTGCTGCAGCAGCGCGCCGACCTGGTCGTAGCCCTTGCCGCCCAGTTCGCAGTGGCTGATGTAGGGGCTCTCGTTGGCCGCGCAGTCGTTGCCCTGCTTCGGCGTGATCACGGCGTGGCCGGCCGGCAGGTCGTTCACGTACCTGAGCTTGTCGGGCGGGACGCCGACCTGCTGGAAGAAGGCGACCGTGGCGTCGACCGCCGGCTGGCGCTGCACCGTGTCCTGGGTGCCGCTGAACACGTAGACGCGGCGCCGGGCCAGGTTGGCCAGCGGGTCGATCTTGCGCGCCTTGGCGAAGTCCCGGGCGAAGCCCGCCATGATGGCCGGATTCGGCGGGAAGAAGGGCACCTGGCCCATGCAGATGCCGGCGTAGGCGACGCTGTTGGCCGCGCAGTAGTAGGGGCCGCCCGCGATGACGCCCGCGCCCACGATGTCCTTCGAGTAGGCCACCTGCAGCTGCACCGCCATGTAGGCGCCGGAGGACAGGCCGGAGACCGAGGTCTGGGTCGGGTCGGCGCCGTAGGCCGGCAGCGCGGCTGGCTGGGCATGGACCGCCGCGGCCAGCAGGGCGGCGCTGGCAGCGGCGCCGAGTCGTTTCAGCACGGAGAGCGGTGCGATCTGGGTCATGGCTGGCGATTGATTGTTGCGGTGCAGCATTTTTACCAGCAGACGGCGTTTCTGTCCAAGGTCATTGTTGCTTCACGGCCGCGGCGTCGGCTGGTTCGGCCCAATTCCGCCAGGGACCGACGGCCATCTGTCCGCTGCCGCTCCGATGCGCCGGCAGGCCGGATAATCGATGGCCGTGAACCCGCCCCATACCCCCCTCGCCGAGCGCCTGCGCCCGAGAACCCTGTCCGAAGTGATAGGCCAGCAACACCTGCTGGGCCCGGGCATGCCGCTGCGCATCGCCTTCGAGTCGGGCCGCCCGCACAGCTGCATCCTCTGGGGCCCGCCCGGCGTCGGCAAGACCACGATCGCGCGCCTGATGGCGCAGGCCTTCGACGCCCAGTTCATCGCCATCAGCGCGGTGCTCGGCGGCGTCAAGGACATCCGCGACGCGGTCGAGAAGGCCGAGCATGCGCGCGACGGCCTTCAGCCGCAGCCGACCATCGTCTTCGTCGACGAGGTGCACCGCTTCAACAA
>JBEEPT010000093.1:0-13371 GCA_041190985.1 Pseudomonadota bacterium | reverse complement strand
GCGCCACCCTGTCCGTGAGCGATGCCGGCCGCTTGCGCCAGGGCGGCCGCGCCGCCCCCGTTCTGCAACAGGTCGACTCTGTTCACGTCCATGTCCAGCCTTTTCAGAGCCTTGATGTTTTATTCTGCGAGCTGTGATCTCCCTTGTCCATACTCAGTCTTGTCCAATCAGCAATTCTCAATTTAGCCCAAGGGATGCGGCGGGCCTCACCCGAGCGCCGCACTCACTGGCCCAATCATGCTGTTCTGCCTGCTTTGCATCGTACTCAACTGGCTCGACGAGCACATCGCAGCACTGCGCAAGTCCATCGTCGGCTCCTGTGTGACGACATGCGCGCACTCACCAGTTACTCCACTGGCTGGGCTGGCCTGATCGAGCTCATGATCTGAGCCTGATCTCCCGGCTATTTACGAGGCAGGCACCCTCACAAACCCAGTATGAGCCTGAAAGGGGGATTCCAACGAAATGTGGGACTGGGCGGCACCGGGCGGCGCACTGCGCATGCCGCTTCCGGGCTTGGGCTGACGCTGCGGCGGGGAGCACGCCCTAAATGCCGAAACCGTATCGCCCATTTTTCAGGCAGTCCTGAAAAACCGTTTCCCGACATTGGGTTGGAGCGTTTCTGGCGGGCTTGTCCACAAGTTTGGGCACCATCGCCGGGGATAGTGCCGCGCGCTGCCATGGGTTAACCTTGCTCGTCCGTCCTTGCAGGGAGTTCACGATGAAAATCCTCTTGCCCGTCGCTGCCGTCGCGGCGCTCGCCAGCACGGCGCTGGCCCAGCCGGTACGGGAAGTCGCCTCCGGCGCGGCACAGCGCGAGGCCCTGGCGCTCACGGTCTACAACGACGACCTCGCCCTGGTCAGGGAACGCCGCAAGGTCGAACTGCCGGCCGGCCAGTCGCGCCTGGGCCTGCGCGAGGTCTCGGCCCAGATGCGGCCAGAAACCGCCCTGCTGCGCGCCGTCTCGGGCAGTCCCGTCGCGGTGCTCGAGCAGAATTTCGACTTCGACCTGCTCACGCCGCAGAAACTGCTGGACAAGTACGTCGGCCGCGAGGTCACGGTGCTGCGCCCCGTGCCGAACAGCGGCGAGGAGCGGCGCGAGCGGGCCACCGTGCTGTCGACGCAGAACGGGACCGTGCTGCGCTTCGCCGACCGCATCGAGACCGGTGTGCCGGGGCGGCTGGCCTTCGACAGCGTACCGGCCAACCTGCGCGAACGCCCGACCCTGTCGGTCCTGCTCGAAGCTGCGGGCGGCAGCCAGGCGCTGGAGCTGTCCTACCTCACGGGCGGGCTGTCCTGGAAGGCCGACTATGTCGCCAGCCTGGCCACGGACGGCAAGGCCATGGACCTCTCGGGCTGGGTCACGCTGAGCAACCGCAGCGGCGCGGCCTACGACGACGCCAGGCTGCAGCTCGTGGCCGGCACGCTCAACCGCGCGCCGGTCCCGGCCATGCTCAAGCCGCAGGCACTGGCGGCGCCCGCACTGCGCCCCCGCGCCGAGGCGCTCGAGGAGGCGCTGCTGGACTACCACCTCTACAGCTTCGAGCGGCCGACCTCGATCGCCGACAACCAGACCAAGCAGCTTGCCCTGCTCACGGCCAGCGCCATACCGGTGCGCCGCGAATACCTGCTCGCCGGCGCCGACTACTACTACCGCGAACGCCACGGCCAGATCGGCCAGCGGCTCAATCCGGCCGTCTACGTCGAATTCGACAACCGGGGCGGACAGCTCGGCAAGCCCCTGCCCGCCGGGGTGATCCGGGTCTACTCGCGCGACAGCCGGGGCGACGCACAGTTCGTCGGCGAGGACCGCATCGGCCACAGCGCGAAGAACGAGACCGTCAGGCTCAGGCTGGGCGAGGCCTTCGACATCACCGCCGACCGCAGGCAGGTGTCCTGGCGCAAGCTCGGCGACACGAGCGCGGAGAGCGCCTACCGCATCGAGCTGCGCAACGCGAAGGAAGAGGCCGTCACGGTGCGCGTCCAGGAGCCGCTGCCCGGCGACTGGGAACTGGTCCAGGAAAGCCATCCTGGCACCAAGGAATCCGCTCGCGTCGTGTCCTGGAGGCTTGCGGTGCCGGCCGCTGGCACAGCGGTGCTCGACTACACCGTCAGGGTGCGCTGGTGAAGCCAGGGCCGCGCCGGCGCCGATAATCGGTCGATCGAGATTGCCCGACCATGTCCCAGCCGCAACATTTCGCCCCGCCACCTTCCGCCTCGCCACTGCTGGCCCGACTCGGCGACGACACCGGCTACCGTCTTGCCGGCGATGCCGTCGAACTCCACGCCCACATTCTCTGCCTGGCGCCCCTGCCTGACGCAGCGCAATGGTCGCTGCAGCTCTGGGCCGACGAGTCCATCCAGGTCGCTGCCCTGCCCCTGGGCCCGCTGCGCCCGGGCGCGAACGGCTCGGTCCGGGTATCGGGCTGCGCGCCCGCCTTGCCTCCGGCCGGTCGGTCGGCGCGCTCCCTGTCCATGGCCCTGGTTTGCAGCCAGCCGCAGGCCGCCGGCACGCTGCAGGACCGCAAGGTCTTCGCTGCGTCGCAGCGCTTCGTGCAACCGCTGCTGGAAGGCAGGGTCGAGTGGCGGCTGTACGACGGCGAGCTGCTCCTCGAGCTCGAAAGCATCCACAACCCGCGCGACGCCGCCAACCTCAGCGGCACGCTGGCGCTCGAGCTCTGGTCGCTGGACACGCCTTGCGACGGCGGCGACTGGAGCGGCACGCCGCTGGCCAGCCTGGTGCTCGGCTGCCTGGTCGGCCAGCAGCGCTGGAGCCAGCAGCGCCACCCCATGCGCGTCAGCGAACTGCCGCCCGGCAAGCACCTGACGCTGATGCTGCGCGAGTGGACCGCGAACGGCTATGTCACGCGCGACTGGCGCCAGCTGGCGGGACCGCGGCCGACATCGACTGCCCCCGTCTCGCTCAACCGCTCCACCACCGCCGCCCTGCGCTCGGTGCGCGGCATCAGCGACAAGGTGGCGCGCACCATCGTGGCGTCGCGCCCCTTCGCCTCGGTCGACGAACTGCGCAGGGTGCGGGGCATGACGTCCGGGCTGTTCGAGCGGGTGCGCGAGCACTTCGGACTTTGATGCACTCCGGGCCCTGATCGCAGCCCGTGCCGCCGCCTCCTCCTTCGCAGCACCCAGCCACCATGCGCACAATTATTAAGCAATTCGTAAAACCCTCTTATTGACAATCACTTGCAGGCACGACTCCGGGCTTTTCCACAGGATTGGGCACGGCTTCTGGGGATTTTTCGCGACGCGCGATTGCGCCCGGAGTACGCCTGTGGAATAGTATTGCCACCGAAAACGGCACGGGGGCGAGCATGGGCAAGGATTCCACGATGGGAGTGCTGGAGGCCATACGCGCGCGGCGCGCGGTGCGCCACTACCAGGCCGATGCCGTCGACGAGGCGACCGTGCACCGGCTGCTGGATGCGGCGGTGCGGGCCCCGACCGCCATGCACCGCGAGCCCTGGGCCTTCTCGGTCATCCAGGACTGCGCGCTGCTGGCGCGCTGGTCGACGCGAGCGAAGGCCCTGCTGGTCGAGCAGGCCCGCGCCACCGGCGAGTTCGACGCCGGCAACCCGATGCATGCCATGCTGCTCGACCCCAGCTTCAACATCTTCTACGATGCCGGCACCCTGGTCGTCATCTACCGGCGCCGGGACGAGGCCTACGGCCTGGCCGACTGCTGGCTCGCCGCCGAGAACCTGATGCTGGCCGCCGTGGCCGAAGGCATGGGCAGCTGCTGCATAGGCCTGGCACTGCCGCTGCTCAACGAGGCCGGCACCGCCAGCGAACTCGGGATCGCGCCAGACTACGAGGCCGTCGCGCCCATCATCCTCGGCGTGCCGGCGGCGCTGCCCGAAACCTCGCCGCGCCAGCCACCCGCGATCCTGTGCTGGCGGCGCTGACTCCGGCGGCCGAGACGCCGCTCATCCGGCTGGCTGCAGCTGCGGGCCGGCCTCAGCCCCCGGCCCGCTTGGTCTTGAGACCCTGTGCCTGCAGGAAGGCGAGCACCTTGTCGCAGTGGTCGCCCTGGATCTCGACCTGCCCGTCCTTGACCGTGCCGCCGCTGCCACAGGCGGTCTTGAGGCGCTTGGCCATGGCCTCGAGGCCTGCGGCATCCAGCGCCAGGCCGCGCACGACCGTCACGGCCTTGCCGCCACGCCCCTTGGTCTCGCGCTGCACGCGCACCACGCCGTCGCCCGCCGGGACGCTCTGCTGCTTGCCGCACTGGCACTGCTTGATGGGTTGACGGCAGGCCGGGCACATGCGCCCGGCCTCGGTCGAGTAGACCAGCCCGCCGAGTTCGGAAAAGGATTTCATGCCCCCGAGTGTCCCGCATAACGCGGACAGATCCTTCCGCCCCCTGCCCGATTTTTAGGCAACCAGAAAAAATCCAGTCCAATCAATCACCTGCAATCTTCTTCAGGCACTCATCCACAGCCTTGACCACGCAATCTGGGGATGCGAAGCCAGTTGCCCGCGACAAGTTCCGCTCCACCGCGGCCCCTCCGATCGGACTATTGACCTGCATCAACAGGACTGCTTTATGCGTCGCGATCCGCCTTCGGACGGATGGTGTGCGCCGGGTCATCGGCGCAGAATCTGGGTTTTGGACACCGGTCGCGCGACGCCTGAGAGCGCCGCGGCTGCCGGCAACAGGCCCCGGACGGGCAGGTGGACACATGACAGACGACAGATTGCAAGGACAGGCCGGCTACGCCGGCTCAAGCCAGATGGTTCAGCGGCTGCAGCAACTGGCCCGCAGCGACGGCCTGCACGGCTGGAAGCTGCGCGGGCGCGAACTGATTCCGGTGGTCCAGGGCGGCATGGGCGTGGGCGTCTCGGCCGGCCGGCTGGCCGGCACCGTGGCCAGCCTGGGCGGCATGGGCACGATCTCCTCGGTCGATCTGCGCCGACTGCACCCCGACCTGATGGCGCAGACCGGCCACCTGAGCAAGGAAGCTGACGCGCGCGAGCGCATCGACGCGGCCAACCTCGAGGCGCTGGCGCGCGAGATCCGGCGCGCGCGCTCGATCTCGGGCGGGCGCGGAGCGATCGCGGTCAACGTGATGAAGGCGCTCAGCGCCTACGAGCCCTATGTGCGCCAGGCCCTGCAAAGCGGCGTCGACGCGGTCGTCGTGGGCGCCGGCCTGCCGCTGGACCTGCCCGAGATCGCGCAGGACTTCCCCGACACCGCGCTCATCCCCATCCTGTCGGACGCGCGCGGGGTGCAGTTGGTCGTGCGCAAGTGGGAGAAGAAGGGCCGCCTGCCCGACGCCATCGTGATCGAGCATCCGCGCCTGGCCGGCGGCCACCTCGGCGCGGCCAAGGTCGCCGACCTGCAGAGCGAGCGCTTCGAGTTCGACCAGGTGATCCCGCAGGTGCTGGAATTCTTCCGCAGCGCCGGGCTGGAAGGCAAGATTCCCCTGATCGCGGCCGGCGGCATCAGTTGCCGCGAGGACATCCTGCGCCTGCAGGCACTGGGCGCGAGCGCCGTGCAGCTCGGCACCGCCTTCGCCGTCACGCAGGAATGCGACGCCGACCCGGCCTTCAAGCAGGTGCTGGCCGACGCCGGCCCGCAGGACCTGGTGGAGTTCGTCAGCGTCGCCGGACTGCCGGCGCGCGCCGTGCGCACGCCCTGGCTGGAGAAATACCTGCGCGTCGAGCCCAAGCTCAAGGCCGTGGCGCATGTCAAGGAGCGCTGCAACATGGCATTCGACTGCCTGGCGCATTGCGGCCTGCGCGACGGCAAGCCCGAGATGGGGCAGTTCTGCATCGACCAGCAGCTCGGCCACGCCTTCGAGGGCGACACGGCACGCGGCCTGTTCTTCCGCGGCGCCGGCCAGCTGCCCTTCGGCCGGCAGATCCGCCCGGTCGCGGACCTGCTGCTGAGGCTGCTCGGCGGCGAAGCCTGCGCCGGCATCTCCGAGCCCTTGGCGCAGGCCGCCTGAGCGCCGACCCGCGGCCACTGTTCGACCCGCCTGCCGGTGATTCCGCCGGCTGGCCACCGGGCGGGCCGGGTCTCAGCCAGCCCGCGCCGCGCGCTGACGGCGGCGCAGCGCGCCCAGGCCCAGCATGCCAGCGCCTAGCAACAGCATCGAGCCCGGCTCCGGCACGTCGGAGCGGAAGTCGGCCGTGTAGCCCAGCGCCTGCATCTGGGAGCTGAGATACCACGTCGCGTCGTAGGCGATGGTGAAGAAGACGCTGTCCGGATCGCCTTCCGGGAAGGGGTTGTTGTAACCGAGCGCCTCCCTGAAGGTCAGGCCAGGCAGGGAGGGCGAATGATCGCTGTTGGGGTCTGAAACGAAGGCGAGCATGCCGTTGGCGGCAATGCCGAAGGTGTCGCTCCACGACCCACCATTCTCCTCGAGCAAGGTGGTGCGTTGACCAAACTTGGTGACGTCGAACCAGATGCCGCCAGGGTCGTGCAGGTAGTAGAGATTATTGGCTTCCTCGTTGCCGAAGGCGTAGACGCGCGCCAGCACCGAATGGTCGGGGTTGTAGATGCTCAGCATGTCGGAGATGCCGCCGCGCCCCAGCGCGCAGGCGGCGTCTCGGGCGCACGCACTGTCAGTCGCAGTCACATACCCTCTCGTGTCCCTGGGAGTCGGCGCCACGATGCCGTTGGCGCTGGCTGTCCATGAAGCCAGCGTGAGCGCCATGCCACCCAGCGCTGCGCTCAGGCAGCGACTGACCGATCCGGTCTTTTGCCTCTCCATGATGGGTTCCTCCTGTGTCAGATGCGTCGGATCGAGGCAACCCGCGGCCTGGGACATGAACGGGCTGGAAACCACTCCGACTGCGTCAGTACATGCAGAAACCGTGCCAGAATTTTTTATTCATTGAATTCAATGATCTGAATCGAAATCCTGGCAACATCGGGGATCGACTGGAAAAAATTCCGACAGTCGCTAGCCAGCCGACAGGCCGGGCGAGTCGGTGCCCGGGACATGTCAGGCGAGCGCAGGACTCAAGGCTGGGCCGGGTCCGCTTCCCCGGCCACGACCAGACGCGGATCGAGCTCGCGGATGCGGCGGTCCTCGTAGTAGCCGCCGTACTCGGTGTAGCGCAGGAAGGGCTTGCCGCAATGCCGGCAGGCCCAGACCTCGCAGCGGTTGCAGGGATGGAAGGCCAGCGCGATCGACGCCTGCGGCGACCACTGGTCCACGCCGGGCGCGCGATGCTCCTCCAGCGTGGGCTCGTCGTCGCCGGGCAGCCACAGCGCGCCCACCGGCTGCAGCGTCTGCTCGCTCTCGGTGGAAGGGAACGACTCCCAGCCCGGGCTGGCATAGGGACTGCAGCTGGCGCAGGTCGCGCGCTCGCCCTGCTGGCGGGCGAGTTCCAGGACTTCTGGTGGCGTGAGGCGTTTCAAGGCTTGCGGCTCCGGTGGTATGACAACCCCGATTGTGCCCGGCGGCCGTCCGGACCCGATGCACCGCGGGCCGAACGCTGCGCTCAGCGGGGATAGACGGGGCGCTGTGCCGGGGCCGGCACCACCGGCGTGATCTGCAGCTGCAGGTACGGGCCGGGATCGCTGGGCATCTGCACGCTGTACTGCTTGCCGCCGAACTCGTAGACGACCAGGTAGCCGGTGACGCGGCTTTCGTAGAAGGTCTGCGGGAAGCAGCGCTTGACGACCTGGGTCTCGGGCGGGGCCTCGCCCTCGATCCGGTTGCCCAGCAGGGCGCCGCCCACGAGGCCGATCACGGTCGCCGCGGCCTTGCCGCTGCCCTCCCCGACCGCGTTGCCGAGCGCACCACCCGCGATGCCGCCCATCACGGCGCCGGCGCCGGACTTCGGCCCGGGCTGGCTGACCGTCTCGTCCTGGCAGACCTGGCGGCTCACCGCGACCTGCTGCATGACCGGGGTGCTGCTGATGACGCGAGCCGTTTCCTGCTGGGCCTGCGCCGGTGTCGCGAGGCCCCAGACTGTCGCGGCCAGGGCAAGGCCGGCCAGGCAGGGGGCGAAAGATGCGGGGATTTTCATGCTGGACCTTCCTGAGTGAACTTCAGGAATGTAAGGCATGACTGAAATCCAGCTCGCGCCGGCGCAACTGCAGGAATGGAAAACTCCATTTCGGGAGGTCCGGGCGGACTGCCTGCGCCGCGGCCGCTGGCAGCTCACTTCTTGCTGCCGATCCTGGATTCCTGGCCCGCGAGCAGGCGGCCGATGTTGGCGCGATGGCGCCACAGCAGCAGCAGGCTCATGAGCGCGATCGCCAGCGCCACCGGACCGCTGCTGTCCCACAGGGTGCCGCCGGCCAGCAGATAGAAGCCGGGCGCGAACAGCGAGGCGACGATGGCCGCCAGCGAGGAATAGCGCAGCACCAGCGCCACCAGCAGCCAGCTCGCCAGGGTGGCGGCGCCGAGCCAGGGCTCGAAACCGATCAGCACGCCCGCGGCGGTGGCCACGCCCTTGCCGCCCTTGAAGCGGAAGAACACCGGAAAAAGGTGGCCGAGGAAGGCCGCCAGTCCGGTCAGCGCCAGCGTGCCCTCGCCCAGGCCCCAGGCCTGGCCCCATTGCGACATCGCCCAGGTCGGCAGCCAGCCCTTGATAGCGTCGAGCAGCAGCGTCGCGGCGGCGGCCTTCTTGCTGCCCGAGCGCAGCACATTGGTCGCGCCCGGATTCTTGCTGCCGTAGGTGCGCGGATCGCTCAGTCCCATCACGCGGCTGACGATCACCGCAAAGGAGAGGGAGCCGATCAGGTAGGCGACCACGACGGCGGCCAGAGGAGTCCAGTCAAACATGCGTCATTCAATCCTGTAGAAATCGGGGCGGATCAGGCCGCGGGGTCGCGGCATTCCCAGCGGATCTGGTCTATGGCCTGCAGCAGTTCGGGCGACAGCGTCGTGCCCCAGGCGTCCAGGCACTCATCGAGCTGGCCCAGGCTGGTGACGCCGATGATGGTGCTGGCGACCTGCCACTTGGTGTAGCAGAAGGCCAGCGCCAGCTGCGTCGGCGTCAGGCCGTGCTCGCGCGCCAGCGCGTTGTAGCGCCGGGCCGCGGCCAGCGCATCGGGCCGGCCCCAGCGCTGCTTGCGCATGGAATCGAACAGCGCCATGCGGCCGCTGGCTGCAGCGGGCGTGGCGAAGCCGTCGGCGTCGTACTTGCCGCTCAGCAGGCCGAAGCCCAGCGGCGAATACGCGAGCAGCGAGACGCCGAGACGGTGCATGGTCTCGTCCAGGCCGTTCTCGAGCGTGCGGTTGATCAGGCAGTAGGGGTTCTGCACCGTCGCCACGCGCGGCAGGCCGTGCTGTTCGGCCAGGCGCACGAACTCGTGCACGCCGTAGGGCGTCTCGTTGGACAGGCCGATTGCGCGCACCTTGCCCGCGCGCACCAGCTCGGCCAGGGCCTCGAGCTGCTCGTGGATCGAGGCGCAGGGCTTTTCCTTGGCCGGATCGTAGTAGACGGCGCCGAACGCCGGCACATTACGCGCCGGCCAGTGGATCTGGTAGAGGTCGATCACCTCGGTTTGCAGCCGGCGCAGGCTGCCGTCGCAGGCGGCCAGGATCTCGGCACGGGTCAGACCGGCCTGCTCGCCGCGGACCCAGGGCATGCCGCGCGAGGGACCGGCGACCTTGCTCGCCAGCACGATGCGCGCGCGCGCGCCCGGGCGCGCGGCCAGCCAGTTGCCGATGATGGTCTCGGTCGCGCCGCAGGTCTCGGGGCGCGTCGGCACGGCGTACACCTCCGCGGTGTCGATGAAGTTGACGCCGCGCTCGAGCGCGCGGTCGAGGATGGCATGGCTGTCGGCCTCGCCAACCTGCTCGCCGAAGGTCATGGTGCCGAGGCAGATCGGGGTGACGCGCAGCTCACTGGCGCCCAGTGGAATCAGGTTCATGTTTGTAATGGTTCCCGGATGTTCGACGCCGATTTTGTCACGGCGCAAGGGGGCGCCTGCCGGCGCCAGCCGCAATAATCGCCGCATGTACCAGGAAAAACGCCCCTCCCGCAGCCGCTTCCTCAATGTCCGCCAGCAACGCTACCATGTCCGCAGCTGGGGCGAGCCGCGCCCGGGCGAGGTGCCGCTGGTGCTGCTGCACGGCTGGATGGACGTCTCGGCCTCATTCCAGTTCGTGGTCGACGCCCTGCAGTGGGAGCGCTTCGTCGTTGCGCCCGACTGGCGCGGCTTCGGCCTGACGCGCGAGCAAGGCGCCGGCCCCTCGCCCTTCGACTACGGCCGCGCCGACCACTACTGGTCGGCCGACTACCTCGCCGACCTGGACGTCCTGCTCGACCGGCTCGACGCCGAACTCGGCCGCGCCGGCGCCCCGGTGGACCTGGTCGGCCACAGCATGGGCGGCAACGCCGCCATGCTCTATGCCGGCGTGCGCCCCGAGCGCGTGCACCGCCTGGTCAACCTCGAGGGCTTCGGCCTGCCTGCGAGCCGTCCCGCCCAGGCGGCGCGCCGCTACGCGGCCTGGATCGACCAGCTCAAGGCGCGCCAGCGCGGCGAGCTCGATCTGCAGCACTACGACAGCCTGGAGGGCGTCGCGCGGCGCCTGAGGAAGACCAATCCCCGCCTGGATCCGGGCAAGGCGTTGTGGCTGGCGCAGCACTGGTCGGCGCGCGGCGAGGACGGTCGCTGGCAGATCCTGGGCGACCCCGGCCACAAGGTGGTCAACGCCATGCTCTACCGCGCCGAAGAGGCGCAGGCGGTCTGGCGCTGCATCGCGGCCCCGACGCTGATGGTCGAGGCCACCGACGACAGCCTGGCGCGCTGGTACCAGCACGGCGAGTTCACGCGGGCCGAGTTCCACCAGCGGCTGGAGGCCGTGCCGGACTGCCGGCGCGCCGTCGTGCCGGACGCCGGCCACATGCTGCACCACGACCAGCCCGAGGCAGTCGCGCGCCTGATCGAGGACTTCCTGGCCTGAACACCCCGGCTGATCCTCGGCAGCGGCAAGCCTGGCGCACTGGCGACCAGGGCACTGAAAGCATGTCCGGGCGCCCCCTCAAACCCCTGCGACATGAGAAAATCGCCGGTTTTGACAGATTACAAAGAGATTCAAGATCATGGAAGCCGAACGCCTCAACGCCATCTCCGCCCGCCTCGCCGACCTGAGCTCGCGCGTGATCGAGCTACGGGGGTATCTTTGACTACGATCACAAGGCCCTGAAGCTGACCGAGGTCAACGCCGCGCTGGAAGACCCCACCGTCTGGGACAACCCCAAGCGCGCCCAGGACCTGGGCAAGGAGAAGAAGTCGCTCGAGGACGTGGTGCTGGTGCTCGACCGCCTGAGCACCGAGCTGGCCGACAACGCCGAGCTGTTCGAGATGTCCAAGGAAGAAGGCGACGATGCCGGCATCGAGACGATCGAGGCTGAGGCCGAGAACCTCGCCGCCGACGTCGAGAAGCTCGAGTTCCGCCGCATGTTCAACCAGGAGGCCGACCCGCTGAACTGCTTCCTCGACATCCAGGCCGGCGCCGGCGGCACCGAGGCCTGCGACTGGGCCAGCATGCTGCTGCGCCAGTACACCCGCTACGGCGAGCGCAAGGGCTTCAAGGTCTCGGTCGAGGACATCACCGACGGCGACACCGCCGGCATCAAGAGCGCCACGATCAAGATCGAGGGCGAGTACGCCTACGGCCTGCTGCGCACCGAGACCGGCGTGCACCGCCTGGTGCGCAAGTCGCCCTTCGACAGCTCGGGCGGACGCCACACCTCCTTCGCCTCGGTGTTCGTCTACCCCGAGATCGACGACTCGGTCGAGATCAACATCAACCCGGCCGACGTGCGCGTGGACACCTACCGCGCCTCCGGCGCCGGCGGCCAGCACATCAACAAGACCGACTCGGCGGTGCGCCTGACGCACATCCCGACCGGCATCGTGGTGCAGTCGCAGGACAGCCGCAGCCAGCACAGCAACCGCGACCTGGCCTGGCAGCGCCTGCGCTCCAAGCTCTACGACTACGAGATGCGCAAGCGCATGGAAGCGCAGCAAAAGCTCGAGGACACCAAGACCGACGTGGGCTGGGGCCACCAGATCCGCAGCTACGTGCTCGACAACAGCCGCATCAAGGACCTGCGCACCAACGTCGAGATCTCGGCGACGCAGAAGGTGCTCGACGGCGACCTCGACGCCTTCATCGAAGCCTCGCTCAAGCAAGGCGTCTGAACCACGCCCAACCTCCGAACGGAAACCGACCCATGACCTCCCTGCGTGAAGGCGCGTCCACCGTGGTGAAGCGCGAAGACTATGCCGCACCGGCATTCCTCGTCGAGACCGTCGACCTGAGCTTCGACCTCGATCCGGCCAAGACCCGGGTCCTCAACCGGATGCGGCTGCGCCGCAACCCCGGCGTCCCCCCCCAGCCGCTGCGCCTGGACGGCGAGGAGCTCAACCTCGCGCGCGTGCTGGTCGACGGCGCCGGCACCAGCTTCAAGCTGGACGGCAACCAGCTCGTGCTCGAGAAGCTGCCCGAGGGCAGCGAGCCCTTCGAGCTCGAGATCTTCACCACCTGCGCCCCGGCCAAGAACAGCAAGCTGATGGGCTTGTACGTCAGCCAGGGCACCTTCTTCACGCAGTGCGAGGCCGAGGGGTTCCGGCGCATCACCTACTTCCTGGACCGCCCGGACGTGATGGCCAGCTACCAAGTGACGCTGCGCGCCGACAAGGCCCAGTATCCTGTGCTGCTGTCCAACGGCAACCTGGTCGACAGCGGTGAGCTCGGCGACGGCCGCCACTACGCCAGGTGGGTCGACCCGCACAAGAAGCCCTGCTACCTGTTCGCGCTCGTCGCCGGCCAGCTGGTCGCGCGCGAGCAGCGCATCAGGAGCCGCAGCGGCGGCGATCACCTGCTGCAGGTCTACGTGCGCCCCGGCGACCTCGACAAGACCGAGCACGCGATGAACTCGCTGATGGCCAGCGTGGCCTGGGACGAGGCGCGCTTCGGCCTGCCGCTCGACCTCGAGCGCTTCATGATCGTCGCCACCAGCGACTTCAACATGGGCGCGATGGAGAACAAGGGCCTCAACATCTTCAACACCAAGTACGTGCTGGCGAATCCGGCCACCGCGACCGACTTCGACTACGCCGGCGTCGAGTCGGTGGTCGGCCACGAGTACTTCCACAACTGGACCGGCAACCGCGTGACCTGCCGCGACTGGTTCCAGCTCAGCCTCAAGGAAGGGCTGACGGTCTTTCGCGACCAGGAATTCAGCATGGACATGGCCGGCAGCGCGTCGGCGCGCGCGGTCAAGCGCATCGAGGACGTGCGCGTGCTGCGCAGCGCGCAGTTCCCCGAGGACGCCGGCCCGATGGCGCACCCGGTGCGCCCCGACCAGTACGCCGAGATCAACAACTTCTACACCGTCACGGTCTACGAGAAGGGCGCCGAGGTCGTGCGCATG
>JBEEPT010000092.1:0-5802 GCA_041190985.1 Pseudomonadota bacterium | reverse complement strand
GCGCTCGACGCGCTGCTGCACGCCGGGCAGAAGGCGCAGGCGGTGCTGGCGGACCGGCGCCAGTCGCTGCAGGAGCACGAGACCGGGCGCGGCGACATCGCGCCCGCCGAGGAACTGCAGCAGCAACTGGCCCAGCTGCAGATCGAGCTGAACGCGGCCAACGAGCGCCAGACCCAGCTGCGGCTGGGGCTCGCGCGCGACGACGAGCGCCTGGAGAAATCCGCGGAGATCCGGCAGGCGATCGAGCGCCAGTCTACGCGCACGCGCGTCTGGTCGCAGCTCGGCGAGCTGATCGGCTCGGCCGACGGCAAGAAGTTCCGCAACTTCGCGCAGCAGCTGACGCTGGACATCCTGCTCGGCTACGCGAATGCGCACCTGCAGGGACTGACGCGGCGCTATCGCATCGAGCGGCAGCGCGACAGCCTCGGCCTGCTGGTGGTCGATCAGGACATGGGCGACGAGCTGCGCTCGGTGCATTCGCTCTCGGGCGGCGAGTCCTTCCTGGTCTCGCTGGCGCTTGCGCTCGGACTGGCCTCGCTGTCGTCGCACCGGGTCAAGGTCGAGTCGCTCTTCATCGACGAGGGCTTCGGCAGCCTGGACCCCGACTCGCTCAACGTCGCGATCGAGGCACTGGACCGCCTGCAATCCATGGGGCGCAAGGTGGGCGTGATCTCGCATGTGCAGGAGCTGACCGAGCGCATCGGCACCCGGGTCCAAGTCAGACGCCTGAGCGGCGGGGCCAGCCGGGTGGCGGTGGAGGGGCGCTGAGGCGCCGGCCCCCCACCAGACACGCGCCGGAGCCTCTGGACCGTCAGGACGCCAGCAGCCTCAGCCCCGGCGGCAAGGCCTCGCCGTAGCTACGGCGCTGGTCGGCCTCGTCGAGCTCGACCGCCTCGCGCACCATTCGCACCCAGCTCTCGGGCGCACGCGCGGCCGCCAGCCGGGACGCGACCTGCTCGCGCAGTTCGGCCGGCAGGTCGCGCGCGCGGTCGCCGCTGACGCGCGCGATCTGCGCCGCGGCAAAGGCGGCCGGCTCGACCGCCTTCCAGTCCAGCGCCAGCAGCGCGGCCAGCCAGTCGGCGGCTGTCCCGGGCGGCACCACGTTCTGGGCGCTGCCGCACAGCGACACGCGCGCCCCCAGGCGGCCGACCGCCCACCAGCTGGCGGGCTTCTCGAGCGTGCGGTCTCCCGCCTTCTGCAGCCGCCCGACCAGCCACTGACCGAGCTCGGCGCGGTAGGCGGCAGGCACGCGCTCTAGCGCCGCGACCAGCCGCAGCATGTCGTCGTAGCTGCCGCGCAGCGGCTGGCCCGCGTGCCGGCTGCTGACGATCTGCTCCAGGTGCGCGCCCACGGTCTGCAGCAGCTCGAGCTGCTGGGCGTCGTCCAGGCCGGCGGCGGCGCGGCGCCACAGCGTCCACCATTCCGACCAGTTGTTGCTCTCGGCCTGGAACTGGATGCCCTGCGGGTAGAGCTCCCACAGCCGGGCGACGCGCCAGTCGTCCAGCGGCGCGCCGGTGCCCGGACGCAGGCAGAAGCCGGCAAGGTTGAGCCAGGCACGTTCGTGCTCGGCCGAGCGGCGCCGGCGCTTGCTGCCCTGCATCAACGCATCGAACAGCGCTCGCAGCAGCGGCAGGTCCCATTGCTCGCGCGCGCCGAGCAGGCGCTCCAGGCCGGCGCGCAGCTGTCGCACCTCGCGGGCGTCGACCTGTTGCGACTTGTCGCCGAAGACGCGCCCGATCAGCGCGACGGCCTCGGCCAGCCGCGCATGGACCTCACGGCCTGCAACATCGCCGGCCTGCTCCAGGGCCTGGTCGCCCCGCAGCTGGAAGGACAGGCGCCAGCGCTGGCCTGGATCCTCGCTGGCGACGCAGTGCATCTCGAGCGTGCCGACCTCGGTCATCGTGGCCACCAGGCGCACCGAGACCTCGGCCTGGCTGCGCCCCTTTGGCGCGGGCAGCAAGGCGGCGAGCGCCGGCAGGCGCACGAATTCCTCGCCTTCGAGGTCGACCAGCTCGCCCGCGGTCCAGGCCCGATCCGACACCGTGGACGCCAGGTGAAAGCGCACCGGCTGGCCCAGGCGCAGGGCAAAGCGCTGCTGCGGCAGCTCGACCTCGGTGCCTTCGGGCGTGCCGCGCGGCAGCACGCAGATGCCCTGCGCATGACCGCCCTGCTCCAGCACCAGGAAGTAGCTGCGCGCCGAGCCGCCGCCGATGCCGCTGCCCAGCGCGGGCAGGCGGCCGGCACGCAGCAGCGCATGCGCCACCGCGCCGCGCGCCACCGCCAGTTCGGGCGCATCGTTGTGCAGCACGCGCAGCGGCCGGCCGCGCCAGCTGGAGAGCACCCGCTCGATGCGCTGAACCAGCGCCGGCGAGCGGAACACGCCGCCGTTGAGCAGCAGCGTGTCGGGCACGGGCAGGCCGTCGGCGTCAGAACTGCCCAGCGCCTGGCGCGCCACGCTGGCATGGCGCTCCAGGAAGGCCGCCAGGTGCCGGGTGATGGCGGCATCGGCGGGATAAGGCAGGCCGAACTCGACCAGGCCGGCGCGCTTGCGGCGCGGGCGCTCGGTGGGCGCCTCGAGTGGCAGGAAACCGTCGATCACTAGGCGCTCGACCTCGTCGCGCGCCAACTCGGCCGTCAGCGCACCGCCCACCAGGCGCGCGCCGCCGCCCAGCAGCGTGACGCCGACGCGCTCGGGCGCCGCATCGCCCAGCAGCCGCTCCTTGGCCGCTCGGCAGCGCTGCACCAGCTGGGAAAAGCGCGCCGCCGGCAAGGCGGCAGCGGGCGACAGACGGCGCTCCAGCAGATGCGCCAGCGCCAGGTCCATATTGTCCCCGCCCAGCATCAGGTGGTCGCCCACGCCGACGCGGGTCAGGCGCGGCACCGCCGCCGCGCCGCCCTCCCCGGTCGCGCCCGGCTCGACCTGCACCAGGGTCAGGTCGGTGGTGCCGCCGCCGACGTCCACCACCAGCACCAGGCGCGAGCCGGCCAGCTCGGCTGCCAGCGTGCTGCCGTGGCGCCACAGCCAGTCGTGGAAGGCGGCCTGGGGCTCCTCCAGCAGCCTGAGCGCGGGCAGGCCCGCGAGCCGCGCCGCCTCGAGCGTGAGCGCGCGCGCGCCCTCGTCGAAGGACGCCGGCACCGTCAGCACGATCTGCTGCGACTCGAGCGGGTCGGCCGGAAAACTCGCGTTCCACGCCGCGCGCAGGTGCGCCAGGTAGCTCGCGCTGGCCACGACCGGCGAGACCTTGGCCACGTCCTCGGGCGCGCCCCAGGGCAGGATGGCCGCGCCGCGGTCGACGCCGGTGTGGGACAGCCAGCTCTTGGCACTGGCCACCAGCCGGCCCGGCACCTGCGCGCCGAGGTCGAGCGCACGGCGCCCGACGACCGCCGCCGGCTCGCCCTCAATGCGCTCGCGCGACCAGGGCAGGTCGAGCTCGCGTTCGGCCAGCTCGCCGGGTGCCGGGTGGTAGCGCGCCGAGGGCAGCAGCGGCAGCGCCGCGACCTCGCCCGGACCCACCTGCTGCTCGACCTCGAACAGCCGGATCGCGCCGGCCTGCGACTCGGTCGGCGCGGCGAGCGCGGCATAGGCCAGCACCGTGTTGCTGGTGCCGAGGTCGATGCCGACGAGGTAGCGCGCTGCGCCCAAGTCCTGCCTCCCGGCGCTCAGGCGGCGGCCTCGGCGCGCACGTCGAACTCGACCTTCCAGCGCTGCTGGCCGCCGACCGGCAGCGCCTCGAGCTCGAGCGTGCCGGTCTCGGTCACGCGCGCGTGCAGCCTGACCGGCACCACCGCGCCGGGGGTGCGGCCCTCGGCGGGCAGGCTGGCCTCGATCTCCTGCAGCTCCTGCAGCTCGTCCGG
The DNA here is from genome assembly GCA_041190985.1 of Pseudomonadota bacterium. Taxonomy (GTDB): domain Bacteria; phylum Pseudomonadota; class Gammaproteobacteria; order Burkholderiales; family Burkholderiaceae_C; genus Malikia. Next base: position 1,947 of record JBEEPT010000092.1, on the reverse strand, counting down.
GCCCCAGAAGTCGAGCAGGGTGCCGACCTGGTCCTGGCGCCGCACCGATGAGCCGAAGAAGCGAAAGCGCACCGGCTCGCCGACCACCAGGCCAAACTCCTGCTCGGGCAAGGGCGCCTCGCTGCCCTCCTCCATGCCGAAGGGCGCCAGGCACAGCGCCTGGATCGGCGGCTCGAAGCCGGGGATGGCCGGCATCGAGGATTCGACCGCCACGTAGTAGGACTGCGCGGTGCCGCCGCGGATGCGCACGCCGCGGCCGCGCCGCACATGGCCGTAGTAGGCCGCGCCGCGTGCCACCGCCAGGTCCAGGTCGGCACCGCCGAGCAGGCGTGCCGGCTGGGCTTCCTCGGCCGCCAGCCAGCCGTTTAGGACGGACAGCACGCGCTGCGCCAGCAGATCCGACTTGAGCACGCCGCCGTTGAACAGCACCGCCGTCGGGTGCAGGAAGGTCGCCGCGTAGGGCTGGGCCACGCCGAAGCCCTCGAGTTCCTCGGTGGCGCCGAGCTGGCGGCCCAGGAAAGCGGCCAGGTGGCGGGTGATCGCGGCGTCCTGCGCATAGGGCAGGCCAAGCTGGGTCAGGCCGGTGCGCGGGCGGCTGAGCGGACGATCCTCGGCCAAGACCTGCGGGAAGAAGCCCTCGAGCAGGATCTGCGTGAGCTCGGCGCGCGTCACCTCGGTGCGAATCGAGCCGCCGATCAGCCTGGAGCCGCGGCTGGGCACGACCACCGGCACGGACTCGAGCGTGGCGTCGCCCAGCAGCGCCTCCTTGGCGCCGCGGCAGGCGTGGGCCAGCGCGCGCGTCTGCCAGGGGTCGAGCCGGGTGCCCTGCTCGGCCAGCTTGCGAGCCACGCCGTAGGCCAGCGCCAGGTCCATGTTGTCGCCGCCGAGCAGGATGTGGTCGCCGACTGCGACGCGGTGCAGCTCGAGATTGCCCTCGCGCTCGAGCACCGCGATCAGCGACAGGTCGGTGGTGCCGCCGCCGACGTCGACCACCAGGATCACGTCGCCGCGCCTGACCTCCTTGCGCCAGCCGCCGGCGCTGCCCTGGATCCAGCTGTAGAGCGCGGCCTGCGGCTCCTCGAGCAGCGTCAGGCGGGCGTAGCCGGCGACGCGCGCGGCCTCGGCGGTCAGCTCGCGCGCGGCCGGGTCGAACGAGGCGGGAATCGTCACCGTGACGTCCTGCGCGTCGAACGGCGCCTCGGGGTGGGCCTGGTTCCAGGCCGCCTTGAGGTGCTTGAGGTAGCGCACCGAGGCCTCCAGCGGCGAGACGCGCTGGACCTCGGCCGGCGCCTCGGCCGGCAGGATGGCGGCACGGCGGTCGACGCCGGGATGGCAGAGCCAGCTCTTGGCGCTGGCGACGAGACGGATCGGCGTGGCGGCGCCGCGCGCGCGGGCGAACTCGCCCACCGCGTGGTCCTGCGCCGCCGCCCAGGGCAGGCCCAGGTCGCCGGGCGCCAGCTCGCTCTCGTGCGGCAGGTAGAGGAAGGACGGCAGCAGCGGCTTGTCCTCGACCGTGCCGGGGCCGGTCAGCTGCGGGATGCTCAGCACGCCCTGCGCCACGCGGTCGCCGTCGCTGGCCTCGCCGTCGACCCAGGACAGGGCGCAATGCGTGGTGCCGAGGTCGATGCCGATCGAATAGCGGGAACGGCCCGCCTGCTCTTGGTTCAGCTCGCTCACAGTTCCACCTCCGCCTGCGCGACGATGGACGGATCATGCCCCTCGGCCAGCTTGGGCAGACGGGTCTCGGTCACGCGCCAGCCGCGGTGGCCCAGCGTGCCGGTGAAGGGCGCCTGACCGACCACGTTGCCGCACAGGCGAACGGCGGCGGCGTCGAAGCCCGCCGGCAGGGTGACGCGGCTGCCTTCGGCCTCGCTGCGCACCGGCTCCAGCGTGAAATGCTCGCGCAGCACCTTGCGGCAGCCTTCGTGCACCACGCGCGCGGCAGCG
>JBEEPT010000091.1:0-16375 GCA_041190985.1 Pseudomonadota bacterium | reverse complement strand
GCGGGTGGCGCGCGGCATCACCCACCAGTCCAGGAAGTCCGAGCGCGGCGAGAGCTCGATCTGGTCGTAGCCCAGCGCGGCCACGGCAGCGGGCAGTTGCGCCAGGCTCAGGTGGCGAATCATGTAGGGGTCCAGGGCAATCTGCATGGATGTCTCCTCTTGGCTTGAAACAGGGTTGGCATGTGGTGGTCTGATCGGGGTGAATTTCCATCACGTTTTTGATAGACTTTTCCCCATGTGTCGCAGGCCTTCTTTTCACTCACTCCGGCCTTTCCACGAGTGTGATTGTTCGATTTGTGAATGTGGGCGTCAATCCATGGCGCTCATTTCATATCCTGATTCATCAAGATAGATGATTTCTTGTTTGATAGACCTATCAAGAAAGTGGGCCATATGGACGAACCCTCGATGATGGATGTGGCGCGGGCGGCCGGCGTGGGCATTGCCACGGTCGACCGCGTCATCAACCGCCGCGCGCCGGTGCGGCCCGAGACCGCGCAGCGTGTGCTGCAGGCCGCCGAGCAGCTGGGCTTTCGCCGCTCGGGCCTGATCCGGCGCCGCATCAGCGAGGAGACCGCGCCGCAACGGCTGGGCTTCCTGCTGCAAAGCCGCCGCTCGCCCTTCTACCGCGAGCTTGCGGCGGCGCTGCGCGAGGTCGCGCGCGCGCTGACGCCGACGCCGGCCGAGGTGGTCATCGAGCACCTGGAGGCGCTGAGCCCGCGGCACGTGGCCGAGCGGCTGCAGGCGCTCGGCCGCAAGGTCGATGCGGTCGGGCTGGTGGCGGCGGACCACCCCCAGATCACCCAGGCCATGCAGGCGGTGACGGGGCAGGGGGTGCCGGTGTTCGCCTTCGTCTCGGACCTCACGGCGCAGCCGGTGGCGGGCTACGTCGGGGTGGACAACCGCAAGATGGGCGCCAGCGCCGCCTGGTTCATCTCCCGCCTGTCGCGCGCGCCGGGCAAGGTCGGGCTGATCCTGGGCAGCCATCGCTACCTGTGCCAGGAGCAGTGCGAGATCAGCTTTCGCTCCTACCTGCGCGAGCACGCGCCCGGCTTCCAGGTGCTCGAGACCCTGATCAGCCTGGAGGACGTGGGCCTGGCGCGGGAGAACACGCTGGAGCTGCTGCACCGCCATCCCGACCTGGCCGGGCTCTACGTGGCCGGCGGCGGCGTCGAGGGGGTGCTGGAGGCGCTGGCCGAGGCGCCGCAGCCGCACCTCGTCAATGTCTGCCACGACCTGACCGCCGTGACCCGGCAGGCCCTGATCGACGGCCGGGTTGCGGTGGTGCTGTCGCATCCCCGGGAAGGGATGGCCGCGCGCCTGTGCGAGCTCATGCTGGCCGCGCTGCGCGCGCCACAGCAGGGCGGCAAGGTGCAGGCGGTGCTGCCCTTCGAGATCTACACCGCGGCCAACGTCTGAACGCCGGGATCAGTTTTTCTTCGAATACCTGTCCATGTTGGCGGGCGTCACCAGCTCGAACGGCACCCACACCTTGGACGGCACCGGCTGCCCCTTGGCGAGCTTGAGGGCGGCGTCGACCGCACCCCGGCCCTGGCCGATGGCGTCCTGGAAGACGGTCACCTTCAGGTCGCCGGCCTTCATGGCAGACAGGGCGTCCTGGGTGGCGTCGACGCCGGCCACCACCACCTTGTCGAGCTTGCGCGCGGACTTGAGCGACTGGATGGCGCCGATGGCCATTTCGTCATTGTTGGCGATCACGGCGTCGAAATGCAGGCCGGCGGTGATCCAGTTGCTCATCAGGTCCGCGCCCTTGACACGGCTCCAGTCGGCCGACTGCTCGGCCACGATCTTCATGCCCGCGCAGGGCGGCTTGGCGATCACGTCCTTGACGTCCTGGGTGCGCTGCAGCGCCGACTGGTTGCTGAGGTCGCCGATCATCACCAGCACATTGCCCTTGCCGCCGAGCAGGCGGCAGACCTCGCGGGTCTGCAGGGTGCCGGAATCCACCTCGTTGGAGCCGACGAACACCACCTTGGGCGGCAGCTTGTCCTCGGCCGGCGGGTGGTTGACATACACCAGCGGAATGCCGGCGGCCGTGGCCATCCTGGTCATCTTCGGGGTGGCCTGCGTGTCCACCGTCACCACGATGATGGCGTCGACCTTCTGCGCGATGAAGTTCTGGATCTGGTTGAGCTGGCGGCTGATGTCGTCCTGCGCGTCCTCGACCTTGAGGTCCACCCCCTTTTGCTGCGCCGCGTAGGACTTGATGCCGTTGCCGACCAGCGAGAGCCAGGGGCCGGAATTGGCGACCGACACGGCAATGCGCTGGGCGTGCGCGGCGGGCGACAGCAGCAGGCAGGCGCTGGCGGCGGCGAGGGCGAGCAGGCGTTTCTTCAAAACAGTCTCCTTGAAAATGATGACGAAAACGGGTTGGACTTTCGACAGCCATTGTCCGCAGGAGCCCTGGCGGCGGGAATGCCGCCAGCGTGGAAACACCCTCCACCCAGCGTGAAGCGGTGCTGGCTCAGGCCGTGGCCAGCTCGGCTGCGGCCAGCTTCCCGGGCCAGGGCAGGGACGGGGGCGGGCGCAGCGGGTCCAGCGGCAAGACCTCGGCGGCCGAGCGCAATTCCTCCTGCAGAAAGTCCAGCACGCGGCGCACGCGCGGAACCTGGAGCCGGGCGGAGGGCATGAGCGCGTGGATGGGCTGCAGCGGGGACGACCAGTCCGGCAGCAGCGCCACGAGCTGGCCGCGCCGCAGGTCGTCGGCCACCTCCCAGATCGACTTGTGGACCAGTCCCGCACCGCCGAGCGCCGCCGCATGCGCGACATCGCCGGTGTTGACGCGGACCGTGCCCGCCACCGGTACGACCTGGGTCTCGCCGTGCCGCATGAAGGTCCAGCCCGGCGCCGCATCGCCGAAGACGATGCAGCGGTGGCGCAGCAGGTCCTGCGGCGTCTGCGGCGTGCCGTGCTCGGCGAGATAGGCCGGAGCGGCGCACAGCACGCGCCGGTCCGGAACCAGGGCGCGCGCGACCAGGCTGGAGTCGGCCAGCGGTGCCTGGCGGATCGCGATGTCCACGCCGGCCCTGACCGTGTCCACGACCTCGTCGGTGGCCAGCAGGTCGATGCGCAGCTGCGGATGGCGCGCCAGCAGGCGCCCGAGCAGGGGCGCGATCTGGCGCCGCGCGAATGCCAGCCCGGCCGTGATGCGGATCTGGCCCGACACGTCGCCGCGGCGCTGGCCGATCAGCTCCTCGGTGCGGCGCAGCTGCTCCAGCAGTTCGCGGCAGTGCGACAGGAACTCGCGCCCCTCGTCCGTCAGGCTCAGCTGGCGCGTGTTGCGGTGCATCAACCGCACCCCCAGGGCCTGCTCCAGCCGCTGCAGACGCTTGGAGATGCCGGCCAGCGACTGGTCCAGCTCGCGCGCTGCCGCCGACAGGCTGCCGCCGTCGACGATGGCCGCGAAGGCGCGCAGGTCGCCGATCTGCTCGAGCCGCGGTCTTGCTTGCATGGGCATGCTCCATGAAAAAGGCGCAGCCGGGGCGGTTACACCCCGGCTGCGCCTGCACTGGCCGTTCAGATCGGCGTTCAGCGCTTCTTCTTGTTGCGGTACTGGTCGGCGATCACTGCCGCCACGATGATGGCGCCCTTGACCATCTCCTGGTAGTAGGCGTCGATGCGGATGAAGGTGAAGCCCGAGGTCATCACGCCCAGGATCAGCACGCCGATCACGGTGCCGGTGACGCGGCCCTTGCCGCCGACCAGCGAGGTGCCGCCGATGACGACTGCGGCGATCGCGTCGAGCTCGTACATCATGCCCATGCCGGACTGGCCGGAGATGGCGCGCGAGGCGGTCACGGTGCCCGCGATGCCGCTGAGCAGGCCGGCGATGGTGTAGATCCAGATCAGGTGGCGGTTGACGTTGATGCCCGAGACGACGGCCGCCTGGCGGTTGGCGCCGATGGCGTAGGTGAACTTGCCGAAGCGGGTGTAGCGCAGCACGACGTGGAAGATCGCGGCAATCACCAGGAAGATCACCACCGGGTTGGCGCCGGAGCCGATCCAGGCAAAGTCGTCGGTCAGCATGGACACGGGCATGCCGCCGGTGAACCACTTGGCGAAGCCGCGCGCCGCGACCATGGTGCCCAGCGTCGCGATGAAGGGCGGGATCGCGGTGAAGGCGATCAGCGAGCCGTTGATCAGACCGATCACCAGGCCGGTGACGGCGCCGGCCAGCAGCGGCCAGATGATCGGCAGGTCGGTCAGCGCGGGGAAGACGGCGCGCGGGAAGTCCGAGACCTGCGCCAGGCTCGCGGCCACCACCGCCGAGGCGGCCACCACCGAACCCGAGGACAGGTCGATGCCGCTGGTGATGATGACCATGTTGACGCCGACGGCGATGATGCCGATCACCGCCATCTGCAGCACGATGATCTGCAGCCGCTCGAGGTTGAACAGGAAGCTCTGGCCGTTGAGGTACCAGCCCAGGGCCTCGAAGAAGAAACCTATGCCCACGAGCACCAGCGCGATGCTGGCTTCCTGGGGCAGCTTGAAGGCCGACTTGGTGGGTGTCATGGCGGGAATCGCGGTGGTGGTGCTCATTGCGGTTACTCCAGGGTTCATTTCGCGGCCAGGTCCATGATGCGGACCTGATCGGCATCGGCACGCTCCAGGATGCCGGTGATGCGGCCTTCGTGCATGACGGCGATGCGGTCGCTCATGCCGAGGACCTCGGGCATCTCGGAAGAAATCATCAGGATCGCCACGCCCTGGCCGGCCAGCTCGGAGACCAGGCGGTGGATCTCGGCCTTGGCGCCGACGTCGATGCCGCGCGTCGGCTCGTCCAGGATCAGGATGCGGGGATTGGTCAGCAGCCAGCGCCCGACCAGCACCTTCTGCTGGTTGCCGCCGGACAGGTTCTGGATCACCTCCTCCATGCTGGGCGTCTTGACGCGCAGGCGCGCCGACATCTTGCGGCAGTCCTCGTGCAGGGCGGCGCGCTGCACGAAGCCGAAGCGGTTGACGTAGCGCTGGTTGAGCACGGCCAGGTCCATGTTGTCCTGGATGTCCAGGCACAGGAAGCAGCCGGTGTCCTTGCGGTCCTCGGTCAGGAAGGCCATGCCTGCCGCCAGCGCCTTGGCCGGTGTGTCGATCCTCATTTCCTGGCCGCGGATGGCGATGCTGCCCGAGGTCGCGGGCGTGACGCCGAACAGCGTCTCGGCCACGTTGGAGCGCCCCGAACCCACCAGGCCGGCCAAGCCCAGGATCTCGCCGGCGCGGATGTCGAAGGACACGTCGTGGAACACGCCCTCGAGCGTGAGGTTGCGCACCGACAGCACCACCTCGCCGATCGGCACCGTCTCCTTGGGGAACATCTGGGTGATCTCGCGCCCGACCATCATGCGGATGATGTCGTCGCGCGTCACGTCCGACGCGGCGCAGGTGGCGATGTACCTGCCGTCGCGGAACACCGAGAACTCGTCGGCGATCTCGAACAGCTCGTTCATCTTGTGCGTGATGTAGATGATGCCCTTGCCCTGCTCGCGCAGGTGGCGGATGATGCGGAACAGGTGCTCGACCTCCTTTTCCGTCAGCGCCGAGGTCGGCTCGTCCATGATCAGCACGTCCGAGTCGTAGGACACCGCCTTGGCGATCTCGACCATCTGGCGCGCCGCCACCGACAGGGTCTGGATCTCGGCCGTCGGGTCGATGTCGATGTGCAGTCGGTCGAACAGTTCCTGGGTGCGGCGCCTGAGTTCGCGGTGGTTCACCAGGCCGAAGGCGTTGCGCGGCTCGCGCGTGATCCAGACGTTCTCGGCCACCGTCATGTGCGGCATCAGGTTGAGCTCCTGATGGATCATCGCGATGCCGAGCTCGAGCGCGGCGAGCGGCTCCTGCATCTTCACCGGGCGGCCATTGAGGCGGATCTCGCCCTCGTCGGGCACGTAGACGCCGGCGATGATCTTCATCAGCGTCGACTTGCCGGCGCCGTTCTCGCCCATCAGGGCGTGCACGGTCCCGGCCTTCAGCTTGAAGGACACGTTGTCCAGCGCGACCACGCCGGGAAAGGCCTTGCGTATGCCGCGTATCTCCAGCAGGGGAGGCGCGGCGTCGGTCGGCGACGGGCTAACGGGCGGACGTTCCAGCGTGGCAGTGTCAGGCATCCTGCAACTCACTCAATAAAGACTCGGCACGAAGGCCGCCGTCGCGCGGCGGCCCCCCAGGGAGAATCGGCGATCAGTTCTTGCCGGCGTACTTGCCCAGGTTCTCGGGCGTGACCAGCTCGAACGGCACGTTCACGAAGCGGTCGACCGGCTGCTTCTTGACCAGCTTGAGCGCGGCCTCGACGGCGCCCGCGCCCTGGCCATGGGCGTTCTGGAACACGGTGACCTTGAGGTCGCCGGCCTTCATCGAGGCCAGCGCGTCGGGGGTGGCGTCGATGCCGGCGACGATGGTGGCGGGGGTCCACTTCTTGGCGGCCTTCAGCGCGTTGATGGCGCCGATGGCCATCTCGTCGTTGTTGGCAATGATGGCGTCGAACTTCAGGCCCGAGGACAGCCAGTTGGTGGCGATGTCCTGCGCGCTGGTGCGGCTCCACTTGCCCTCGCGCTTGTCGACGATCTTCATGCCCGAGCATTCCTTGCTCGTGACCACGTCCTCGATGTCCTTGGTGCGGGTGCGGGCGGCCTCGTTGGACAGCTCGCCCATCAGCACCAGCACCTCACCCCTGCCCTTGAGCAGCTTGCACACATGCTGGGTTTGCAGCGTGCCGGAGACCTTCTCGTCGGAAGCCACGAAGGCCACGCCCGCGGGCAGCTTCTCGAAGTCGACCGGCTTGCGGTTGACGTAGACCAGCGGGATCTTGGCGTCGGCGGCCATCTTGGTGATCTTGGGCGTCACGTCGGTGTCGACCGGGTTGACGATGATCGCGTCGACCTTCTGCGCGATCATGTTCTGCACCTGGCTGATCTGGGTTGCCACGTCGTTGCGACTGTCCTCGATCTGGACGCTGGCGCCCGCCTTCTTCGCCGAGTCCGAGATGCCACCGCGCAGGATGGTCAGGAAGGTGTCGTCGAATGCGCTCATTGCCACACCGATCTTCTCGGCGTGGGCGGCAAACGGAGAGGCGAGGGCGGAGGTAACGGCTGCGGCAATCAGAAGCTTTTTCATTGCTTGTCTCCAAGTTGGTGTGGTCTGTTATGTCCGTGTCCCGCTGGCTGGCGCTGGCACCGTCTGGCGAAATCCGGGCATGGCGCAACTATAGACATTTCCAGATAAATTTTGGAAAAAAATTTCTAATGGTTTTCACCTAGGGAAAAATATTTTTCTAGAATCTAGACTTGCGCCCAAGGCGGTGTGCTGTTCTCAAGGCGCACCATTCCCGCAACCATCAAGCAGCCTGCAAGGCTCTAGCAAACGATGAGCAAACTGAAGTTTCCCGGACCGCGGCGGCATGACCTGGCCTGCCTGGGCCGCCTGGCGGTCGATCTCTACGCGCAGCAGTTCGGCTCGCGCCTGGAAGACGCGCGCAGCTTCGCGATGTACCTGGGCGGCAGCTCGGCCAACCTGGCCTTCGGTGTCGCCCGCCTTGGCTGCAAGACTGCCATGATCTCGCGCGTCGGCGACGAGCAGATGGGTCGGTACCTGAACGAAACGCTGCAGCAGGAAGGCTGCGACACCAGCCAGGTGCAGGTCGACCCGCAGCGCCTGACTGCGCTGGTGCTGCTGGGCCTCAAGGACCGCGACACCTTCCCGCTGCTGTTCGTGCGCGAGAACTGCGCCGACATGGCGATCGACGCGGACGCGATCAGCGAGGACTTCATCGCCGGCTGCCGCGCGCTGGCGATCACCGGCACCCACCTCTCCACCGAGGGCACCCGCGCCGCCTCGCACCGCGCGCTGGAGTACGCGCGTCGCCATGGCGCCGTCACGGTGCTCGACATCGACTACCGCCCGGTGCTGTGGGGCCTGACCGCGCGCGGCGCGGGCGAGAACCGCTATGTGCCGGACGCCGCGGTGACGCGGCAGCTGCAGGCCTCGCTGCCCCTGTTCGACCTGCTGGTCGGCACCGAGGAGGAGTTCTTCATCGCTGGCGGCGTGCCCAATGACCTGATCGCCAGCCTGCGCGCGGTGCGCGCGCTCTGCCCGCAGGCCACGCTGGTGGTCAAGCGCGGCGCCCTGGGCTGCTGCGTGATCGAGGGCGAGGTGCCGGACGACATCGACGCGGCGCCGACCTATCGCGGCGAGCGCGTCGAGGTGCTCAACGTGCTGGGCGCGGGCGACGCCTTCCTGTCCGGACTGCTGGCCAGCCTGCTGCAGGGCAAGGACTGGGCCGAGGCGACGCGCGTGGCCAACGCCTGCGGCGCGATCGTCGTCTCGCGCCACGCCTGCTCGGCCGCCATGCCGACGCCGGCTGAGCTCAGGCACTGGTTCGGCGGCAGCCGCAACCCGAAGGTCGACGCCGACCACGAGCTCGCGCACCTGCACCGCGTCAGCACGCCGCGCCCCCAGTGGCAGGACCTGTGCGTGATGGCCTTCGACCACCGCGCCCAGTTCTACGACATCGCGCGCGCCGCCGGCGCGAGCGAGGCGCGCATCCCCGCGCTCAAGAAGCTGCTGGTGCAGGCGGCCGAGCAGGTCGAGCGCAGCCGCAAGCTGCAGGGCCATACCGGGGTGCTGATCGACGGTGGTGACTACGGCACCGACGCGCTGGCGGCCGCGACCGGCCGCGGCTGGTGGGTGGGCCGTCCGGTCGAGCTGCCCGGCTCGCGTCCGCTGCGCTACGACGGCACCCGCTCGGTCGGCAGCGCCCTGCTCAACTGGCCGACCGAGCAGGTGGTCAAGTGCCTGGTGCACTACCATCCCGACGATCCGGTCGAACTGCGCCTGGAGCAGGAGCAGAAGGTGCTCGAGCTCTGGGAGGCGACGCGCGCCTCCGGCAACGAGCTGCTGCTCGAGCTCATTCCGCCCAAGGCCGTGACGCCGGCGGGCACCGAGGACCAGGCCGTGCTGCGATCGGTCAAGCGTTTCTACAACCTCGGCGTCAAGCCCGAGTGGTGGAAGCTGGCGCCGATGCAGGCCGAGGGCTGGCGCCAGCTCGAGGCGCTGCTGGCCGAGCGCGATCCCTACTGCCGCGGCGCCGTCATCCTGGGCCTGAACCAGCCGCTGGACTTCCTGGTCGAGAGCTTCGCGCAGGCCGACAGTCCGGTCGTCAAGGGCTTCATGGTCGGACGCACGCTCTGGGCCGACGCCTCGCTCAAGTGGTTCAAGGGCGAGCTCGACGACGCCGGGCTGGTCAACGAGGTGGCGCAGAACTTTGCCAGACTGGTCGATGCCTGGCGCAATCGCCACGCCACCTTGCGCGCTGTTGCCTGAAGTGAAACCGATCCCGCACAGTCCATGAAAACCCGACGACTCACCATGGCGCAAGCGCTGGTCCAGCACCTGGCCGCGCTGCGCATCGAAACCCACGACGGCACGGTGCAGCCGTATTGCGGCGGCGTCTTCACCATCTTCGGCCACGGCAATGTGGCCGGGCTGGGCGAGGCCCTGGTGGCCGAGCGCGACCGCCTGCCGACCTGGCGCGCGCACAACGAGCAGACCATGGCGCACGCCGCCATCGCCTACGCCAAGGCGAGCTACCGCGAGCGCATCATGGCGGTCAGCACCAGCATCGGCCCGGGCGCGACCAATCTGGTGACCGCCGCCGCCGTGGCGCATGTCAACCGACTGCCCGTGCTGCTGCTGCCCGGCGACGTGTTCGCCACCCGCCGCCCGGACCCGGTGCTGCAGCAGATCGAGAGCTTCGCGCAGGGCGACGTCAGCGCGAGCGACTGCTTCCGCCCGGTCACGCGCTACTTCGACCGCCTGACGCGGCCCGAGCAGATCCTGACCGCGCTGCCGCGCGCGATCCAGATGATGACCGACCCGGCCAACTGCGGGCCGGCCTGCCTCTCGCTGCCGCAGGACGTGCAGGCGATGGCCTTCGACTGCCCCGAGAGCTTCCTGCAGCCCGAGGTCCTGCGCTTCCGCCGTCCGCCGGCCGACGCGCGCGAGCTGCAGGCGGCGGCGGCGCTGCTGCGCGCCTCCAGCAAGCCGCTGATCGTGGCCGGCGGCGGCGTGCTCTACAGCCAGGCCTGGGACGCGCTGCGTGCCTTTGCCGAGGCGCACGGCGTGCCGGTGGTCGAGTCGCACGGCGGCAAGAGCAGCCTGCCCTGGGACCATGCGCTCAACCTCGGCGCGATCGGCGTCGACGGCGTCTCGGGCGCCAACGAACTGGCGCGCGAGGCCGACCTGGTGTTCGCGGTCGGCACCCGGCTGCAGGACTTCACCACCGGCTCGCACGCGCTCTTTCCCCAGGCGCGCCTGCTGAGCCTGAACGTGCAGCCCTATGACGCCGGCAAGTGGAGCGGCACCGCGCTGGTGGCCGACGCCCGCACCGGACTCGAGCAACTGGCTCTGCTGCTGCTGGGCTGGGCCGCCGATGCGGCCTGGACCGAGCGCGCGCGCCGCAACGCGGCCGACACCAACGCCCGCATCGGCGCGCTGACCACGAACATCCCGCAGGGCGTGCGGCCCTACGACGCCGAGGTGATCGGCGCGGTGCGCGATTCGGCGGCCGAGCTCGGCCTGGACAGCGGCGCGCACGACGTCGCGCTGTGCGCGGCCGGCACGCTGCCGGCCGAGCTGCACAAGCTCTGGCGCGCCGGCAAGCCCGGCAACTACCACATGGAGTACGGCTACTCCTGCATGGGCTACGAGGTCGCGGGCGGCCTGGGCGTGAAGATGGCGCGTCCCGGGCAGGAAAGCATCGTCTTCGTGGGCGACGGCTCCTACATGATGGCCAACTCCGAGCTGGCCACCTCCATCCTGCTGGGCAAGAAGATGATCGTGGTCATCCTGGACAACCGGGGCTATGGCTGCATCGAGCGCCTGCAGCTCAAGAGTGGCAGCCCGAGCTTCAACAACATGCTCGACGACTGTGTGCCCGAGGGCGGCGAGCGCAGCAACATCGACTTCGCCATGCACGCCCGCGCCATGGGCGCCGACGCGGTGCATGTGAAGGACGTGGCCGAGCTCAAGGCCGCCATGGTCAAGGCGCGCGCGGCCAGGCGCACCCAGGTGATCGTCATCGACACCACCCATACCCGCACCACCGATGGCGGCTGCTGGTGGGAGGTGGGCATTCCCGAAGTCTCGACCCGCGTCGAGGTGCAGGAAGCCCATGCCCGCTATCTGCAGGCGCAGCAGGCGCAGCGCGTCTGATGCAGCACCGCAACATTTCCCATTGAACGAATCAGGAAGCTGGAACATGAGCTGGAACGTACGCATAGGCATCAACCCCCTGTCGTGGATGAACGACGACCTGCCGTCGCTGGGCGGCGAGACTCCGCTGGAGACCGCGCTCAAGGAAGGCGCCGAGATCGGCTACGAGGGCTTCGAGCTCGGCAACAAGTTTCCCAAGGACGGCCCGGCGCTCAAGGCCAAGCTCGACGAGTTCGGCCTGGCCTGCGTCTCGGGCTGGTACTCGGGTTTCCTGGCCGAGGTGCCGCCGGGCATGAGCGACGCCGAGGCCGTGGCGGCCGAGATCGAGCGCTGCAAGGCGCACATGAGCAAGCTGCAGTACAACGGCGTCAAGGTCGTGGTCTACGGCGAATGCGCCGGCACGGTCCAGGGCCAGATCGACACCCCGGTCAGCAAGCGGCCGCAGTTCGCCAGCGAGGAGCAGTGGCAGTCCTACGCCCGGCGCCTGAACGCCTTCGGCCAGCACCTGCTCGATACCTATGGCATCAAGCTGGCCTATCACCACCACATGGGCGCCTACGTCGAGTCGCCCGCCGACGTCGACAAGCTCATGGAGCTGACCGATCCGGCCAAGGTCTTCCTGCTGTTCGACACCGGGCACGCCTACTTCGGTGGCGCGTCCAGCCCGGTCGAGCTGCTGCGCAAGCACGCCAGCCGGGTCGTGCACGTGCACTGCAAGGACGTGCGCCAGGCCGTGGTCGCGCAGGCGCGCAACGACGGCTGGAGCTTCCTCGGCGGCGTGATCAACGGCACCTTCACCGTGCCGGGCGACGGCGGCATCGACTACCGCGAGGTGCTCGGCACGCTCAGGGACGCCGGCTACGAGGGCTGGCTGGTGGTCGAGGCCGAGCAGGATCCGGCCGTGGCGCCCAGCTATCAGTACGCCAAGAAGGGTTACGAGACCCTGCGCGGCCTGGTCGACAGCCTGGCCTGAGCGGAGGAACCAAGATGCCGAGTCATTTGCTGGCCAAGGCCGCCCGCAGCGGGCGCGAGATCGTCGACGTCACGCCCGAGCGTGCCGGCTGGACGCACGTCGGCTTCCGCGCCCTGCGGCTGGGCGCCGGAGAAAGCGAAACCGTTGCGACCGGCGAGCGCGAGCTCTGCCTGGTCGTGCTCACCGGCACCGTCGACGTGACGGTCGACGGCAACAGCCATGCGGGCCTGGGCACGCGCGACAGCGTCTTCGACCCGGTGTCGCCGGCCGCGGTCTACGTGCCCGCGGGCAAGTCGCTGGTCGTGCGCGCCAGCCGCGACGCCGAGCTCGCGCTGTGCACCGCGCCCGGCGACGGCCAGGAGCGCGCGGTGCGCGTGATCGACCCGGTCGCGATGCGGCGCAGCGTGCGCGGCAAGGGCACGAACACCCGCTACGTCTGCGACATCCTGCCGCACGACGACCCGACCGCCGCGCACCTGCTGGTGGTCGAGGTGCTCACGCCGGCCAGCCATTCGTCGAGCTACCCTCCGCACAAGCACGACGTCGAGCAGCCGCCGCTCGAGACCCAGCTCGAGGAGACCTACTACCACCGGCTCAACCCGCCGCAGGGCTTCGCCTTCCAGCGCGTCTACACCGACGACCGCAGCCTCGACGAGGCCTGCGCGGTCGAGGACCACGACGTCGTGATGGTGCCGCGCGGCTACCACCCGGTGGTGGCGCCGCACGGCTACGACCTGTACTACCTCAACGTGATGGCCGGCCCGAACCGCTTCTGGGTCTTCAAGAACGACCCGGCGCACGAGTGGATGCTGCAGCCCAGCACGTGAAGCCCGGTTCGGCCCATCCGCAATGACGAAAGGAGGCGACCTTTTGGGTCGCCTCCCGTAGCCGCCCTCATGCGACGGCTTGACATGCAACCCGGACCTGGTGGGGCAGGGTCGCCTTCCTTTGCGGCCTGCTTCAGGCCAGGGTCAGGTCGACGTTGATGTTGCCGCGGGTGGCGTTGGAATAGGGGCAGACCTGGTGCGCGCTGTCGACCAGGTCCTGCGCCACGGCGCGGTCCAGGCCCGGCAGGTGCACCACCAGCTTGGCGGCGATGCCGAAGCCCGCGGGGATCGGGCCGATGTCCACGCTGGCGTCGACGGCGACGTCGGCCGGCACGGCCACCTTCTTGATGCCGGCGACATGGCGCAGCGCGCCGATGAAGCAGGCCGAGTAGCCGGCAGCGAACAGCTGCTCGGGGTTGGTCGCGGTGCCGGCGCCGCCGAGCTGCTTGGGCAGCGACAGCGTGACGTCGAGCAGGCCGTCGTCGGAGACGGCACGGCCTTCGCGGCCGCCGGTGGTGCGGGTGTTGGCGGTGTAGAGAACCTGGTTCAGGGTGTTGGACATGGTGGGCTCCTGTGGTGGGTGGTGAAAGGGTTGCGAAACTTGAAAACTGGAATCCGGGGGCTTCAGGCCCTGAGCCTGTCGCGCAGTGCCTTGAGCTGGCGGGTCAGATCGGCGACCTCGTCCAGGCTGCATTGCGTGGCGGCGAGGATGCAGCCCGGAACCGGCTCGGCGCGGGCCTTGAGGAAGCGCCCGTCGTCCGTCAGCCGGATCAGGACGCGGCGCTCGTCGGCGCTGTCGCGGGTGCGGGTGAGCAGCGCCGCCGCTTCCATGCGCTTGAGCAGCGGCGTCAGCGTGCCCGAGTCAAGGTACAGCCGTTCGCCGAGCTCGGAGACGGTCAGTCCGTCGTGCTCCCACAGCGCCAGCAGCACGACGTACTGGGGATAGGTCAGGCCCAGGGCGTCGAGGTGCGGCTTGTAGACCCTGGTCATGGCCAGCGAGGCGGAGTGCAGCGCGAAGCACAGCTGGCTGTCCAGCCGCAGCGCCTGTTCCATGAGGGTCTTGTCGCTCGTCATGGCGTTAATGTATTGCACAATTAAGTTGTGCACAATATAAATTGCTCAAAAGAAACCATAGCTTGAGTCAATCGAAGCACCGCGTCTCAGCTCATGATTGCGCCGTGAGCATCTGCGCGATGTCAGGGTCCTGGCCGAAGGCCTCGGCGAAGTACTCGACGAAGCTCTTGACCTTGAGCGAGGGCCGGCGCGCGGGCTGGAACACCACGTTCAGCGGCAGCGGGGTGGGCCGGAAGCCGGACAGGATGGGCCGGATGCGTCCGGCACGGATGTCGTCGCCGTAGATCCAGACGGTCGAATAGCTGATGCCCAGGCCCTCGCAGGTGGCCTGGCGGATCGCGTCGGCGCTGTTGGACTCGAAATTGCCGTCGACGCGCACCGAATGCGGTTGCCCTTGCGGGTCGAGGAAGCCCCATTCGCTGGGCGTCGCCAGGCCGGTGTAGATCAGGCAGTTGTGCCTGCGCAGTTCGTCGGGGTGCAGGGGTTCGCCATGGCGCGCCAGGTAGTCGGGCGAGGCCAGCATGGCGCGGTGCGCCGTGCCGATGCGGCGTGCGACCAGCCGGCTGTCCTTGAGCTCGCCGACCCGGAACGCGACGTCGATGCCCGCCGCCACCAGGTCGACAAAGCCGTCGTCGAGCTGCAGGTTGATCCTGATGCGGGGGTGGCGGGCGTAGAACTGCGGCAGGCGCGGCACGATGTGCAGCCGCCCGAAGGCCACGGGCGCGGCGACGCGCAGCACGCCGCTGATCTCGTGTTCGGCGCGCTGCACCTCGATGCGGGCTTCCTCCAGGGTGTCGAGCACCTGCAGGCAGCGTTCGTAGAACAGCTGGCCGGCCTCGGTCAGGGAGTTGCTGCGTGTCGAGCGCACCAGCAGCCTGGCGCCGATCTGGGCTTCCAGCGCCTGCACCTGCTTGCTGATCGCCGACTGGGTCGTGCGTTCCTCGCGCGCGACGGCCGAGAAGCTGCCGGAATCCACCACGCGGACGAAGGTTTCTATGAGTCGCAGCCGGTCCATGTCGATTTGTCATGCCTTTGGGGACGCAATCCTAGCGTGGACCGCCGGCCCGCGTGCGCGTGCTGGAGTCCCGGGCAGCTGTCGACTGCAGCCGCAACGGTAGAGCGCGCAAGCCGCGATCTGCCGCTCGATCGCCCGCATCATGTCCTGCTAGGGCGGGGCGCCGACGCCGCCGAAGCGGCGCTGGAGTTCCGCCTCGGGCATGAAGCTCGGCAGACCGGAGACGTCCGGCATCAGGTCGCTTTCGCCCACGCCTGCGGCCACCCGACGCTGCAGCCCGGGCCAGCCGGTGGCCTTCCTGGCCGGCGAGCAGGGACAGCACCTGCCTGGCCGCCAGGCCGGCCAGCCAAGCGGGAACCGGCAGGCGACCGAGGGTCAGCGTCTCGAATTCGGGCAGGCCCGCGGGATGGCTCTGGCCGCAGGCGACTTCGATGCGGCGTGCCAGTCTGGCGCCGACTGGCTCCGAGGCGCGGCCTGTCGGTGGCGATAATTTGTTCCTGTTGGGAATAAATGCTATCCAAAACGGATGACTATTCCTTGGGTCCTGGAATGCCCACAATGCGCTCATTCCCTCATTCGGCTTCCAGCCAGAAATTCCGATCATGAATGCACCCTTGCTCCACGCCCTTGCCCAGGCCGCTGACGTCGACTCCCTCAAGCTCTTCCAGCCCGCGCGCATCGGCGACATAGAAGTCGCCAACCGCGTCGTCATGGCGCCGCTGACGCGCAGCCGTGCCGACGAGGCTGCCGGCGATATCCCGGGCAGCGCGATCAACCTCGAGTACTACCGCCAGCGCAGCAATGCCGGCCTGATCATCAGCGAAGGCACCCAGGTCTCGCCCGTGGGCAAGGGCTATATGGCCACGCCCGGCATCTACTCCGATGCCCAGGTCGAGGGCTGGAAGTCCATCACCCGTGCCGTGCACGAGGCCGGCTCCAGGATCGTGGCCCAGATCTGGCACGTGGGCCGCATCACCCACCCGGCGCTGACCGGCGGCACGCAACCGCTGGCGCCCTCGGCCCTGGCGCCGCAAGGCGTGGTGGCCTACACGCACCAGGGCAAGGTCGAGATCCCGGTGCCGCACGAACTGAGCACGGCGGAGATCGCCGAGGTGGTGCAGCAGTTCCGCCGCGGCGCGGCCAACGCGATGCGCGCGGGCTTCGACGGCGTGGAGATCCACGGCGCCAACGGCTACCTGATCGACCAGTTCCTGCGCGACGGCACCAACCAGCGCAGCGATGGCTACGGCGGCTCGGTCG
>JBEEPT010000090.1:0-38360 GCA_041190985.1 Pseudomonadota bacterium | reverse complement strand
GATCGTGATCCGCCCGATCAACTACCTGGCCATGTCCTACGACCACCGCATCATCGACGGCCGCGAAGCCGTGCTGGGCCTGGTCGCGATGAAGGAAGCGCTGGAAGATCCGGCCCGCCTGCTGTTCAACATCTGAGCCAGCCCCGACAAAACCCACCCTCCAGCCCGGCCTCCGGTCTGACCCAGGGTGGGTTTTTTCCTGAGCCCCAACCCCCATTGCGGCGGCAGCCCCGGACGGCGCGCCGCCAGACTTGAAGAGAACACCATGAGCAAGCAATTCGACGTCGTCGTCATCGGTGCCGGCCCCGGCGGCTACATCGCCGCCATCCGCGCCGCCCAGCTCGGCATGCAGGTCGCCTGCATCGACGAATGGACCAACGCCGCCGGCGGTCCCGCCCCGGGCGGTACCTGCACCAACGTCGGCTGCATCCCGTCCAAGGCCCTGCTGCAGTCGTCCGAGCACTTCGAGCACGCCAACAAGCATTTTGAAGAGCACGGCATCAGCACCGGCAAGGTGACGATGGACGTGGCCAAGATGATCGGCCGCAAGGACACCGTCGTGAAGCAGAACAACGACGGCATCCTCTACCTGTTCAAGAAGAACAAGGTCAGCTTCTTCCACGGCCGCGGCTCCTTCGTCAAGGCGGTCGAGGGTGGCTACGAGATCAAGGTCGCCGGCAAGGCCGAGGAGACCCTGGTGGCCAAGCAGGTCATCGTCGCGACCGGCTCCAACGCCCGTGCGCTGCCGGGCGTGCCCTTCGACGAGGTCAACGTGCTGTCCAACGACGGCGCGCTGCGCGTCGGCGCCGTGCCCAAGAAGCTGGCCGTGATCGGCTCCGGCGTGATCGGCCTGGAAATGGGCTCGGTCTGGCGCCGCCTGGGCGCTGAAGTCACCGTCCTCGAAGGCCTGCCGACCTTCCTGGGCGCGGTCGACCAGCAGATCGCCAAGGAAGCCAAGAAAGCCTTCGACAAGCAGGGCCTGAAGATCGAGCTCGGCGTCAAGGTCGGCGAGATCAAGTCGGCCAAGAAGGGCGTCTCGATCGCCTACACCAACGCCAAGGGCGAGGAAGTCAAGCTCGACGCCGACAAGCTGATCGTCTCGATCGGCCGCGTGCCCAACACCAACGGCCTGAACGCCGAGGCGGTCGGCCTGCAGCTCGACGAGCGCGGCGCGATCGTGGTCGACGGCGACTGCAAGACCAACCTGCCCGGCGTCTGGGCGGTGGGCGACGTGGTGCGCGGCCCGATGCTGGCGCACAAGGCCGAGGAAGAGGGCGTCGCGGTGGCAGAGCGCATGGCGGGCCAGCACGGCCACGTGAACTTCAACACCATCCCCTGGGTGATCTACACCAGCCCCGAGATCGCCTGGGTCGGCCGCACCGAGCAGCAGCTCAAGGCCGACGGCGTCGACTACAAGGCCGGCACCTTCCCCTTCCTGGCCAACGGCCGCGCGCGCGCGCTGGGCGACACCACCGGCATGGTCAAGTTCCTGGCCGACGCCAAGACCGACGAGATCCTGGGCGTGCACATCGTCGGCCCGATGGCGTCCGAGCTGATCTCGGAAGCCGTGGTGGCGATGGAGTTCCGCGCCAGCGCCGAGGACATCGCGCGTATCTGCCACGCGCACCCCTCGCTGTCCGAGGCGACCAAGGAAGCCGCGCTGGCGGTCGACAAGCGCACGCTGAACTTCTGACGCAGCGGGCCCGGTTGATGGACGTCATGCAAGAGTCCCCGCGCGGCCGGACCGTGGCCGCGCCGGAGCCGGGCTGGGGCCCGGTGCGCGCGGCCTACGAGGCCGAGCTGCTGGCGCGCGGCTTCCAGAGCGACCCGGCGCAGCTGCGCGCGATCGCGGAGCTGGAGCGCTGCGCGGCCGAGTGGTCGCACTTCAAGCAGCGCCGCTCGAACGCGCTCAAGAAGTTCATCAACCGCCTGCCCATACCCCGCGGCGTCTACATGTTCGGCGGGGTGGGGCGGGGCAAGAGTTTCCTGATGGACTGCTTCTACAACGCAGTCCCTCTCAAGCGCAAGACGCGCCTGCACTTCCACGAATTCATGCGCGAGGTGCACCGCGAGCTGGCCGACCTGCAGGGTACGGTCAACCCGCTCGACGCGCTCGGCCAGCGCATGGCCAAGCGCTATCGCCTGATCTGCTTCGACGAGTTCCACGTCGCCGACGTGACCGACGCCATGATCCTGTACCGCCTGCTGGAGGCGATGCGCAAGTACGGCATCGGCATGGTCACGACCAGCAACTTCCATCCGGACGGGCTGTACCCGAACGGGCTGCACCGCGACCGCATCCTGCCCGCGATCGAGCTGCTGAAGCAGGACCATGCGGTCATCAACGTCGACAACGGCACCGACTACCGGCGTCGCACGCTCGAGCATGTCAAGCTCTACCACTGCCCGCTCGGGACGGAGGCCGACGCCGAGATGAAGCGCGCCTTCGACGAGCTGGCCGAGGCGCGCGACGAGGACCCGGTGCTGCACATCGAGGCGCGCGAGATCCGCGCGCTGCGCCGCGCCGGCGGGGTGGTCTGGTTCGACTTCCAGACCCTGTGCGGCGGGCCGCGCTCGCAGAGCGACTACCTCGAGATCGCGAGCCAGTTCCACACCGTGCTGCTGAGCAACGTGCCCTACATGCCGGTCAACATGGCCTCGGCGGCGCGCCGCTTCACCTGGCTGGTCGACGTGCTGTACGACCGCCGCGTCAAGTTCATCCTCTCGGCGGCCGTGCCGGCCGAGGCGCTCTATACCGAAGGGCCGCTGTCGCACGAGTTCCCGCGCACCGTCTCGCGCCTCAACGAGATGCAGTCCAAGGAATACCTGGACCTGGAATACCGCGAGGTCGACACCTCGCTGAGCTGATTTCAAGCGCTGTCGAGCGGCAGCAGCTTGAGCACGATCAGCGACAGGTTGTCGCCTATGCCGGCGGCGCGCTGGCGCGCCCTGGCC
Source organism: Pseudomonadota bacterium (assembly GCA_041190985.1). Lineage (GTDB taxonomy): Bacteria > Pseudomonadota > Gammaproteobacteria > Burkholderiales > Burkholderiaceae_C > Malikia. Next base: position 35,405 of record JBEEPT010000090.1, on the reverse strand, counting down.
ACCAGGAATTCGCAGGCCTCGCGCGGGGCCAGGCGGTGCAGCACGCGCGCCAGTTCCTGGTCGGTGAAGTAGTGCCATAGCCCGTCGCTGCAGGCCAGCAGCGTGTCGCCGGCCAGCAGCGTGCCGGTGCTATGGTGGGCCAGCACGGGTTCCTCCTCCGCACCGAGGCAGGACATCAGCACGTTGGAGCGCGGATCCTGGCGCGCCTGGTCGGGCGTGAGCTCGCCGCTCTCGACCAGTGACTCGACCCAGGAGTGGTCGCGCGTGCGCCACTGCAGCGCGTCGCCGCGGAAGTGGTAGATCCGGCTGTCGCCCGAATGCACCCAGTGGCAGTCGCCGCGCGGATTCAGCAGGAAGGCGGCGATCGTGCTGTGCGGCTCCTGCTCGGCCGCGACCGCCGTGATCCGGATCATCATGTGCGCCTCCTGCGCCAGCCGGGCCAGGAAGGCCTGCGGATCGTCGTCGGCCGAGTGGTAGCGCGCAAACACCTGGCGCGCCGTCAGCATCACCTGGTCGGCCGCCTTGCGCCCGCCGCTGCGCCCGCCCATGCCGTCGGCCACCACGCCGAGCACGCAGCCACCGTCGCGCGGGTGCGCCAGCAGCGCGAGCTGGTCCTGCTGGTAGTCGCGGTCGCCCCGGTCCATGCCGGTGGCGGCGACGATGCGGTAGCCGCCGCCCGCGCTATCGGCGTGGGAGGGGGCGTGGCCGGGTGGGATGTTCATTGCTGCCAATTATGAGTCAGCAGGGGGGGAATCCGTGTGTGCAGCTAGCTTCCCGGCTCAAGCTGAATCGTCATGCTCACCAGTCTGAGTGAAGACCATGCTTCTTTCATACCGAATCTCCTCAAACTAAAGCGCTGGCACGATCGAGTGAGTATAGGAGGGTACTTAGCTGAAATCTCCTGATTTCATAACTTGTAAAAAAGGAGATTAATACTATTAAAAAAATCTTTATTCATGATTAAATAAAGTTGTTGCGTGACTCACCTTTCCTGTCAATTTTTTGTAAAGGACTTTGGATATGTAGAAAATGTCTGTGTTGTCTGCTTAATTTTAGTTGGTGTAATACCATAATTGATTTTGGTAATTTTTGAAACAAGGAGAATCATCATGGCAACGATTCCTATTCCTGTTCCTGTGACTCATGTTGAGATTGTTAACTCAAAGCTTATTCAACTTGGAGGGGTGAATGCCATTGTTTCTTATGATGGCGGTGGGCATGCAATGATTCCAATTAATCCTGGCGGCAATAATAGATTGGATGTCACTAAGTATCGTCAAATTAGTGTTCTGATCTCGTCTAGGAATTCAACTGCACGGCGATTGCGGATGGGTGTCATTTCTGGTCACACATGCTGTGCTAGGTTTAATCTTCCCTTGGATGCTGAGATTCATACATTCGATGTTGTAGGGCCTGAGGTTGAGATTGAAATTAATGGCCCAAAGAATACTCAGGAGGAGATTCAATTAATGCTTTATCTTAGGTCGTAATTTTTGAATGATGGGTGGTATTGTCGCACCAACGTGTTGCAAAATTTTCGGAAAGTAATGTCACTTTATAGGGCTTCGGGAGCCTTTCTGTCCCTGGTGATCGCCGCAATGGTGACCTTGCTATCCGAAAGAGCTGTAACAAAGAGGTTGATGGTAATGGTCTGGTAATAATTTGTGATTATGAATCAAAATTTTTAGGTGAAGGGAAATAAGTCATGGCAAAGAAAGCATTGTTGGTTGGTATTAATGATTATGCGCCCGTCGGTGCGGGGGGGGGGGGCCTGATTTGCGCGGCTGCGTGAACGATGTCCGTGATATGGCGAACACTCTGAATGTCCTCGGCATCGTCCCGGCGACCCCTGGAGTGATGCAAATTCTCACTGATGCGAGAGCAACGAGGGCTGCTATCCTTAATGGATTTAAATGGTTGATTAAAGGGGCGAAGAAGGGGGATGTATTGGTGTTTTATTATTCGGGGCATGGTTCGCAGGTGGCGGATACGAATGGGGATGAATTGGATAAGAAGGATGAGACCATTTGCCCCCATGATTATGCAACAGCCGGAATGATCAAGGATGATGATTTTCGCGCCTTGCTTGCCGGCCTGCCGGCGGGAGTGAACCTGGATGTTATCCTTGATTCCTGTCATTCCGGTACTGGAACGCGGGAACTAGCTGTCATGGCAGCCGCGCCGGAAGATTTGTCTGTCGCTTATCGCTACGTTGAGCCGCCCTTGGATTGGGGTCTCTTCTTGGATGCCAATCCTTCGCTTCCTGTGCGCGGCATACTCATGCCCGGAGGAACAGGAGGGGCAAGGGATTCTGTCGTTGTTCCGGGGCTGAATCATGTCTTGTGGGCCGGTTGCCGCGACAACCAGACTTCTGGTGAAGGCCAAATCGACGGAGTAGTGAGGGGCTTCTTTACCTATCACTTCTGCAAGGTATTAAGGGGGGCTGGTGTATCAATCACTCGTCGCCGCCTTGATGCTCAGGTGACGGCGAACCTGAGAGGATCAGGTCAAACGCCGCAGCTTGAAGGTACGCTCGCCTCCATCAACGAAAAAGTGTTTACCTAAGTGTCAAGTCCCACCTGTTCGTCAAACGGGTTTTAGAACAGGCGGGACTTGACAATTACAAGGCTGAGGTGCGATGAATTTATAATTTTAGTCGGCAATGGTTATTGATTTGGCTTTATTGCACTGCATGGGAAGTTCATGTGGATACCTGATAAGTTCCTTTGGTGTAAAAGGGTCGTGCTGGTGCACCAACTTATGTTGAGGGGTTTGTATGGCTGTTGATCGGTTTCACCTCATGGCAGCTTGTATCGTGACTCTCGCGTTGTCGGGATGCTCCTCTTGGAGGCAGCCGCAACTTGGGCCGGATAAGGACCCGGTGAAGGCATATGACGCTTCACCGACTCTGGACAACGCGATCAATGTCGGTGCCTCGATGCGTGATCGCTATCTGGGCAAGGTCGAGGAATATGCAATGGCTGAACGGGGCGTCGGACTAGGCCTGATCGGCTCTACGGCGGTTGCCGCTGATCTGGCGATTCGCTCGATAAGCAGCACCTCTGTTCTTGCACTCGGTTTGGTCAGCGCGGCGGGCTATACCGCCAACAACTGGCTTGTCAGTAAGCCACAGCAAAAGGTCTACGCAGCCGGAGCCAATGCGGTTCAGTGCGCCCTGGACGCCATGCAGCCAATGATCAAGCCGTACAGGGACCGCGACACCTTGGAAAATGAGCTCAATGCGATGAACTCGTTGGCAGACGAGCTCCGGCTGATGAAGCCGAACGGCACCAGTCTCAACGAAGCCAAGGGGCGACTTCTGCTTGAGCGGGCTACCACTCTGGACGCCGCTGGCAAGGATGCCCTCGCCCTGATCGACACCGCCCCGGGGACGCTGCGGGCGTCCCTCGCCTTGATTCAGACCCAGGTGGCGAACGCCTATATCGATAACTCGCCTCAGCTGCAAGCCTTGCTGGATTCGCTCGGCAAGGCGCTGCCAAGCACCGGGGGGAAGATCATTGGCGTGACGCTGTCGGGCGTGCCCGCTCCGGCCACCAGTCGAGCCGCCGAAACCTCATCTCCAGATATGGACAAGAAAGTCGATGACCTTGAACAGAAGATTCAGCACGTGTCCAGAATGATCGACGCGGTCAACGCCAAGCCTTCCGAGGATCGGCTCAAGCTCTGCCAGGTCGACGTCAAGCAGGCCGGACTTTTGATGAGGTTTTTTCCCTCCAGCGAACTGACGGTGAAGGCAGGCGGGGCTTCCTCGACCAGCGTCACAGGCGGCGTGCTCCCCTATCGGATCGAATGGGTTGGCGCGCGCCCTCCTACCGACCAAGTGGACAAGACCATCGAGTCGGGCCAGGGCGTCATCACCGTCCATGCCAAGGCCGGCGCCAAGCCCGACAACTATCGGCTACTGGTGCTTGACAGCGGTCAGGGGCGCGAGCTGCTCAATGTGTTCGTTGTCACGGCCGACGCGACGATGTCGGCTGCCAAAATGACGGCCAAGCTGGCGGGCACCCAGGCGGCTGTCCCGGATCCGCTGGTGAAGAAGGTGCAGGGGAAGCTCATTGAGCAGGGCATCAAGACGGTCAAGGTCGGCGACAAGGACCGGCTGCTCATCGCGGACGGGGTCCATGGCAAGGTCACTGAGGCCGCCCTGGTTCAGTTCTACCAGTCCCAGGCCAAGGACGTTCCCGTCGAGCAGATTCCCCACGGTGAGAAGCTGCTCAAGGATGTGGCCGGCATTCTGGGCATCAAGACTCCTTGATTGGAATCCGACATGAAGCTTGCACAATACGCCCTGCGTGCGATCCTGCTGCTGCTGGCTGTCGCCGTACCGGTCCTAATCTTGCTCCAGGCACCTATCGAGCCGATGCCGCCCACCTTCGATGGGCGCCGTTTCGCCGCATGGCTGTGCTGCCTGGCCGGCCTCATCGGCCTGTTCGTCGCGACCGGCATCACGATCCGCGGACGCGCGCTCGGTGTGCTGGTTGACGAGCGCAATCGCTACTCGCTGTCGCGCCTCCAGATGAGCCTGTGGACGGTACTCGTGCTGGCAACGCTGTATACGACGCTGATGGCCAACGTCGTGCGCGGAGGCGCCGACCAGGCGCTCGTGCTTGATCTGGACTACAACCTCGTGGTGTTGATGGGGTTCAGTATCGCCAGTCTCGTTGCAGCGCCAATGGCGCTGAGCCGACGCGCTGATCAAACTGCTGACACGCAAGACATCACAAAATCCAGCACAGAGCTTCAGGCCAAACAGGGCCTGAAGAGTCCGCCCGTTTCCGCTGGCCGCGTGATGGTCAAGGCGCATCCGCAGGACGCGCGTCTTGCAGATCTGATCCGTGGCGAAGACGTCGCCAATGCCACAGTCGTCGATCTGCCAAGGCTGCAGATGTTGCTCATCACCGCAGTGGTCATCGTGGCCTATGGCGCGGCGGTTGGCCATCAGCTCGCCACGGACGATTGGGTGATGCATGCGTTAGTCGAGTTGAAACCGACACTCACACTACTGGTGCTTGTCAGCCATGTGGGATACATCACTGGCAAGCTGATCCCAAGCAGCGGTTCTGCCGCATCGGCCCAGGCCACGCCAGACGCTGGTCGAGCCCTGCGTGCGAGCCAGCGCGCTGCGTCGCTTGCCGCCGAGTTGCAAAGCAGGCTACAGGCGACCGCCCCGGGTGACCCGCGCAGCGAGTGGCTGCGCAATGGTCTTGCGCTCGCCAGAGGCCTGGCAGCCGAGGCGGCTGTACTGCCTGCCGGCACGGTTGCCAGCCCCGATGGCGTGGCTCGGATCGAGGGGCGGATGGACGCGCTGGAGTCTACGCTAAGTCGGGAGCCGACCTCGCCTGCAGTACGCCAGATGCTCGACGGGCCGGCGCCAGCGGTCGTCTCCCAGGTGCAGCGCCTCCTTTACCAGCGCGGCTATGGTGGCGTGCAGGTGACTGGCATCCCGGATGTTCCGACGGAACAGGCCATCGGCAGCGAACTCGCAAAGCTTGGCATCGATCGACAGGCGCTTCACCCCCGCACCTATCGTTTCTTCGAGGAAGTGGCACAGTTGCTCTGAACCGTAGACAGGAGACCGCATGGCACAGATGTTCACGCTTCAGCAGAAGCGCTATCCCAAAGCCTTCGCTTTTCTGTCGGCGGCACTGCCCGACGTGATCAAGTCCGAGAAGACCCTGGCGGCCTTCCTGACGTATTCCTGTCTCACGCCCCAAGAGGCGCAGCAGGCGCTGCGAATGGATACGGTTTCGCCGTTGATCTTCGCGAGTGACCTCGGGCCGGTGATCTATGGTCAGTTCGACCCGCAGGTGCCCGATCGCATCGAGATCGCCATCGAAGTGCTGACGCGCTTCGAGGCGGTGGCGGATTCCTCACTGATTGTGGCGCAGCAGTTTCTGCTGGCTAAAGTGCTGCACGAGATGTGCCATTGGGGGTGTTGCCGAAAGCAGATCGAGGACAATGATTCCGCCGGCGAGGAATTCGAGGCGAAACTGTACGGGAGCGAGTTGATCGGCTGGTGGAGGGAGCCATGCTCTACCATTTCAGGTGGGGCGGGAACTCCGTTCACGGATCCACAGATTCGCGCGGTTGCGCTGAAGTCCCTGCTGTCGGGGAGGGGCTTCGCGCCCGGTCGCAGCAAGGATCCGGACCATGCGGTGTGCAGTGGCGATGATGTGGCGCAGGGTATGCCGCGAGGATTTCGGAACAACAATCCAGGCAACATTCGCAAGAGTACATCGGCGTGGAGAGGACTCGCAGATCCGGCGGACATGAAGCCGTTCCAGCGCAACGAGTCGAACTTCTGTGTCTTCCGAGAGCCAGAATGGGGCTTGCGCGCCATGGCCTACTTGCTGCGCGACTACCAGTCCGACCATGGTCTTGATACTCCGCGCAAGATTATCTCGCGCTGGGCGCCGGCCACTGACAATAACGACGTCGATTCCTATGCTGACGCCTTGGCCAGGGCTCTTGGCGTCCAGGCTGACGATCGGATCGACACGACCGACGATGCCACGCTGATCACGATGCTACAGGCGATTTCTCGGCACGAGAATGGTGATCGTTCGCCCTATACGCGCGTGCAATATCAGACAGCCCTGCTGTTACTGGCGTGAGCCGAGCTGCGATCTGACGCCCTCGGAAGTCGAGGCATGAGTCGAAGAAGGCAAGCGCGGCATGGAGAACGCTCTGCGCACCCAACCGCTGGAGGTCAGGAAACGTGCCAGGTGCGCGAACTGCAGTCATTTCCGCCTGCTCACAGCACCTTCCACCACGGCTTCGCCTTGACCTTGGCCGCCTTGCCCAGGTATTCGCTGTCGGGGTAGTTCTTTTCCAGCACGCGGCGGCTGTCCTGGGCCAGTTCCGGCATGTTCAGCGCCTCGTAGGCCTGCATCATGATGGCCAGCGCCTCCTCGGCGGCCGGCACGCCCTGGTATTCGGAGACCGCGATCTGGGCGCGGTTGATGGCTGCGACGTAGGCGCCGCGCCTGAGGTAGTAGCGCGCGACGTTGACCTCCGAGCCCGCCAGCGAGTTGACGATGTAGGTCATGCGCTGCGCCGCGTCGGGCGCGTACTTGGAGTCCGGAAAGCGCTGCACCAGCTCGCGGAAGGCCTCGAACGAGACCTTGGCCGACTTCTGGTCGCGCTCGGACAGGTCCTGGCGTGCGAGGTTGCCGAACAGCCCCAGGTTGTCGTTGAAGTTGACGATGCCCTTGAGGTAGAGCGCGTAGTCCAGCGCCGGGCTGACCGGGTGCAGCTTGATGAAGCGGTCCAGCGTGACGACGGCCTGCGCCTGTTCGCCGGCCTTGTAGTGCGCGTAGGCCTTCTCGAGCTGGGCCTGCTGCGCCAGCGGGGTGCCGGCGGCGCGGCCCTCGAGCTTCTCGAACAGGTTGATCGACTTCTCGTACAGGCCGCTGTTGCGGTTCTCCATCGCCTCGGCGTAGATCTTCTCCGGCGACCAGCCCAGCGTCTCGTCAACCTGCTTGCTGCTGGCGCAGGCGGCCAGCAATGCCGCTGCCAGGGCGGCGCTCAGGGCCGCGCGCATCGGGGGTACAGCGGATAATCGGGGCAGGAACATCGTGCATACACCTTTTGCAGCAGCGGGAACAAGAGATTTGACTCGGGAAATTATATCGACGGCCCTGGACGCGGCCGAGCAGGCGCCGTGGAGCGTGGCCGAGGACGGCGAGGAGCTGGAGCAGGCGCCCGAGCGGCGCAGTTTCGGCGTGGCAGCGGACGAGCACGGGCTGCGCATCGACAAGCTGCTGGCGACGCGCTGCCCCGAGTTCTCGCGCAGCTATTTCCAGCAGCTGCTCGACGACGGCGCGGTCACCCTGGGCGGGCGGGTCGTCACCAAGGCATCGGCCAAGGTCAAGGCTGGCGAGGCGGTGGCGGTCGAGCTGCGGCCGACCGCGCAGGCGCAGGCCTTCCTGCCGCAGGAGATGGCGCTGCGGGTGATCCACGAGGACGAGCACCTGCTGGTGATCGACAAGCCGGCCGGGCTGGTGGTGCACCCGGCGGCGGGCAACTGGACCGGAACGCTGCTCAACGGCCTGCTGGCCTACCACGCGGGCGCGGCTCGGCTGCCGCGCGCCGGCATCGTGCACCGGCTGGACAAGGACACCAGCGGCCTGATGCTGGTCGGCAAGACCCAGCAGGCCTGCGAGGCATTGGTGCGTCTGATCGCGGCGCGGCAGGTGCACCGCATCTACGTGGCGCTGGCACACGGCGGCTGGCGCGGCGAGGACGAGGTGCTGGTTGACCGCGCGATCGGGCGCGACCCGCGCAACCGCCTGCGCATGGCGGTGCTGGGCGAGGGCAGCAGCGGCGCCAAGACGGCGCAGACCAGCGTGCGGCTGCTGGACCAGGGGCGCGACTACTGCTGGGTGGGCTGCAAGCTGCACACCGGGCGCACGCACCAGATCCGGGTCCACATGGCCTGGCTGGGCCATCCGCTGGTGGGCGACGCGACCTACGGCGGCCGGGCGCAGGCCGGCATGCAGCGCCAGGCGCTGCACGCGCACCGGCTCGCGCTGCGCCATCCCATCACCGGGCAGGAGCTGCAGTTCGAATGCCCCTTGCCGCCCGATCTGGCCGGGGCTGTCAAGGAAGCCGGTCTGCGCTACAATCTCGACCATCTGTGGCGGGTGCAGGTCGCTTAAGTTCCTGCCAGCTATCCGTCTCCACTTTCTGTGCCGCTACGCCGGCAACCGGCCCGGTGTTCCACGGGCCTGATTGTTTTTTCGAGCCCGACCTCGGTTCCACCACCATGAACAGCGCGGATGCCCGCCGCATCCTCGAAACTGCCCTCATCTGCGCGCCGCAGCCACTGAGCCTGCGCGAGATGTCCGTGCTTTTCGAGGGTGCGCTGTCCTATGACACCTTGCGCCGCTTGCTGGCCGAGCTGCAGCGCGCCTGGTCGGACCGCGGCGTGGAGCTGGTCTGCCTGGCCAGCGGCTGGCGCTTCCAGAGCCGGCCCGAGCTGCGGCCCTTCCTGGACCGGCTGCATCCCGAGAAGCCGCCCAGGTACAGCCGCGCGGCGCTGGAGACGCTGGCGATCATCGCCTACCGCCAGCCGGTCACGCGCGGCGACATGGAGGAGATCCGTGGCGTGACGATCAATTCCGCCATCCTCAGGCAGCTTGAGGACCGGGGCTGGATCGAGGTGATCGGCCACCGCGAGACCGTGGGGCGTCCGGCGCTGTTCGCGACCACGCGCCAGTTCCTGGATGACCTGGGCCTGGCGAGCCTGGACGCGCTGCCGCCGCTGGAGGTTGCCACGGCGCCGGCCGAAGCGCTGGCCGCGCTGGACTTCGGCGCTGCCGGGCCGATTGTGGCCGCCGACGCGGCCAGCCCTGAATCCGCTGCGCCGCCACAGCCGCCTTTGGCGGAAGAAGATAACGATGCGGCCCGTGCCGCCCCCCAATTGCCAACCGATGGCCGCCTAGGCCCCGAAGCACCATGAATGACATGCCCAAAGAGCCCCCGGCCACCGCGCCGGCCGCAGACGATACGATGACCGAGGCGCCGGGCGCGGCGCTGCCCGCCGACGTCGCAGCCGACGATGAATTGCTGTTCGCCGAGGTCGTCTCGGGCGAGTTCGACGCCGAGCAGGCGCAGGAGCCGCTCGCGCCAGCCAAGCGCGTGCTGCAGCCGCAGCCCGACGCGCCCAAGCTGCACAAGGTGCTGGCCCAGGCCGGCCTGGGCTCGCGCCTGGAGATGGAGCAGCTCATCCTCGAGGGCCGCATCTCGGTCAACGGCGAGCCGGCCCACGTCGGCCAGCGCATCCAGTACGGCGATTCGATCAAGGTCAATGGCCGTCCGATCCGCGTGCGCATCGCGCCGCCGCCGCCGCGCGTGCTGGCCTATCACAAGCCGGCCGGCGAGGTCGTCACCCACGACGACCCGCAGAACCGTCCGACCGTGTTCCGCCGCCTGCCGCGCCTGCACAGCGGCAAGTGGCAGTCGGTGGGCCGCCTCGACCTCAACACCGAGGGCCTGCTGCTGTTCACCGACTCGGGCGAGCTGGCCAACAAGCTGATGCACCCGCGCTTCGGCCTGCAGCGCGAGTACGCGGTGCGCGTGCTCGGCGCCCTGAGCAACGAGGAAAAGCAGCGCCTGCTCGACGGCGTGCGGCTCGACGACGGCATGGCGCAGTTCCAGACCATCGAGGACGGCGGCGGCGATGGCGCCAACTGCTGGTACCGCGTCACGATCTCCGAAGGCCGCAACCGCGAGGTGCGCCGCATGTTCGAGGCGGTCGGCCACGCGGTCAGCCGCCTGATCCGCATCCGCTACGGCGCCGTGGTGTTGCCGCGCGGCCTGCGCCGCGGCGTCTGGCTGGAGCTGGACCACCGCGACATCGAGCGCCTGACCATGGCCGCCGGCATGCAGCGCAGCGACGAGCAGGCGCAGGCCGCGGCGCGTCAGGCGGCCGGTCGCAATGCCGGGCAGCGGCGCCACAAGGGCCAGGGCCCGCGCCCGAGCGCGCCCAAGCTGGTCGAGGGGCCGGCGGTGTCGCGCAGCAGCGGCCGCGCGATCGGCAGGTACCGCGGCGATAGCGGCGAACCCGGGCAGCCGGAAGGATTCCGTCCTGAGCAGGGACCGCGCGGCGGCCAGCGTGGCCGGGGAGCCCAGGGCGGCCAGCCCGACCCGATGCAGACCTCCTACGGCTACATCGGCGCCGATGCCACGCCGCGCAACCGCAAGGGCGGCGGCGCTGCCCAGTCCGGGCGCGCGGGTCGTCCCGGTTCGCCGGGCGGGCAGGGCGGCCAGGGCGGGCGCAAGGGCCCGCGCCGCTGAGGCATTTCCGTCTCCGTGACGCCTGTCCTGCAGCCGGCGGGCGTCACGACTAGGGTTTAGAATCAGGGGTTTTGCAAAACCCAAACCACAACGAAGGTAAGCACATGGCTATCGAACGCACCCTCTCCATCATCAAGCCCGACGCCGTCGCCAAGAACGTGATCGGCCAGATCGTCAGCCGCTTCGAAGCCGCTGGCCTGAAGATCGCTGCCGCCAAGCTGGTCCAGCTGTCGCGCGCCGAAGCCGAAGGCTTCTACGCCGTCCACAGCGCTCGTCCCTTCTTCAACGACCTGGTCAACTTCATGATCTCCGGCCCGGTCTTCGTGCAGGTGCTCGAAGGCGAAGGCGCGATCCTGAAGAACCGCGAGCTGATGGGCGCCACCGACCCGAAGAAGGCCGACAAGGGCACCATCCGCGCCGACTTCGCCGAGTCGATCGACGCCAACGCCGTGCACGGCTCCGACGCTCCCGAAACCGCCGCGGTGGAAATTGCCTATTTCTTCCCGGCCCTGAACGTCTACGCACGCTGATACCCGCATGACGGCCAATCTGCTCGATTTCGACCTCGAGGGCTTGGCCGCCTTCTGTGAGCGGCTCGGAGAAAAACGTTTCCGGGCCGTCCAGCTTTATCGCTGGATACACCAGAAAGGCGTGGCCCGCTTCGAGGACATGACCGACCTGGCGCGCAGCCTGCGGGAGAAGCTCCCCGGCGTGTGCGAGGTGCGCGGCCTGCCTGTTCTGGCGCAACAAATCTCGACCGACGGCACGATCAAGTGGCTGTTCGACGTCGGTGACGGCAATGCCGTCGAATCCGTATTCATTCCGGAAGACGACCGCGGCACGCTGTGCGTGTCCTCCCAGGCCGGCTGCGCCGTGGGCTGTCGCTTCTGTTCCACCGGCCACCAGGGCTTCTCGCGCAACCTGAGCACCGGCGAGATCATCGCCCAGCTCTGGCATGCCGAACATTTCCTGCGTCAGCGCTTCAACACCAGCGAGCGCGTCATCTCCAACGTGGTGATGATGGGCATGGGCGAGCCGCTGCAGAACTATTCGGCCCTGGTGCCGGCGCTGCGCACCATGCTCGACGACCACGGCTACGGCCTGTCGCGCCGGCGCCTGACCGTCTCGACCTCGGGCGTGGTGCCGATGATGGACCGCCTGGCAGAAGATTGCCCGGTGGCGCTGGCGGTGTCGCTGCACGCGCCCAATGACGCGCTGCGCGACCACCTGGTGCCGATCAACCGCAAGTACCCGCTGGCCGAGCTGATGGTCGCCTGCAAGCGCTACCTGCCGGCGGCGCCGCGCGACTTCATCACCTTCGAGTACTGCATGCTCGACGGCGTCAACGACCAGCCGGAGCATGCGCGCGAGCTGATCGCGCTGGTGCGCGAGCATGGCGTGCCGTGCAAGTTCAACCTGATCCCCTTCAACCCCTTCCCGGATTCGGGCCTCAAGTGCTCGGGCAAGGCGGTGGTCAAGGCCTTTGCCGACCAGCTCAACAGCGCCGGCATCGTGACCACGGTGCGCAAGACGCGCGGCGACGACATCGACGCCGCCTGCGGCCAGCTCGCCGGCGACGTGCTCGACCGCACCAATGCCGCGCAGCGCATGGCGCAGCGGCGCGTCCAGGTCGAGCAGCCCGTGCTCTGGAAGCCCAGGGAGAATTCCTGATGAGGGCCATGCCCGCATGGCTGGCGCTGCTGCTGTCCGCCGCGGCCCTGCTTGGCTGCGCCCAGCCGGGCATGCCGGCTGCCGAGCCGGGTGGCGCCAAGGAGTGGGTCACCGACTCGGACGAGCCCGAGATCCGCAAGCGCGCGCGCCTGCGCCTGGAGCTGGCCGCGGGCTATTTCGAGCAGGGCAAGAACACGATCGCGCTCGACGAGGTCAAGCAGTCCCTCGCCGCCGATCCTTCCTATGCGCCGGCCTACAACCTGCGCGGCCTGATCTACCTGCAGCTCAAGGAGCCGGGCCTGGCCGAGTCCAGCTTCCAGCAGGCGTTGCGGCTGGCGCCGCGCGACGGCGACACCTGGCACAACCTGGGCTGGATGTACTGCCAGGATGGCCGCTACGCGGACGCCGTGCGCGCTTTCGGCAGCGCGCTGCAGAGCCCGAACTACGGCGCCGCGGCCAAGACCTGGATGAGCCAGGGTGTCTGCCAGCTGCGCGCTGCCCAGCCGGCCGATGCCGAGCGCAGCCTGTTGCGCGCCTTCGAGCTCGACCCAGGCAACCCGGTCGCTTCCTACAACCTGGCGGCGCTGCTGATGCAGCGCGGCGACCTCGTGCGCGCCCAGTTCTACATCCGGCGCCTGAATAATTCCGAACTGGCCAATGCCGAGTCGCTCTGGCTCGGCGCGCGGGTCGAGCACAGGCTGGGCAACCGCGAGGCGTCGCGCCAGCTCGGCGAGCAGCTGCGGCGCCGTTTCCCCGATTCCAAGGAGGCTGCTGCCTATGCACGCGGCGCATTCAATGACTGAAGCACAGCCTGGCCAGCCGGACGACGTGGCAGCAGCGGCCAGCGCGTCCACTCTCACCCTGCGCGAGGCGCGCGAAGCGGCCGGGCTGCCGATCGCGACGCTGGCCGCGACGCTCAAGGTGTCCGCCGATCGCCTCCAGGCGCTGGAGGACGGGCGCTACGCCGACCTGCCCAACCTGACCTTCGCGCGCGCGCTGGCGTCCAGCGTCTGCCGGGCGCTCAAGCTCGATCCGGCCGTGGTGCTGGCGGGGCTGCCGCAAGCCGGCGAGGTGAAGCTGGGCAGCGACCAGCTGCCTGAGCCCGCGACCTTCCGCGGCCGGCGTTCGGTCGTGGCGGGCGGCTCGCGCGCGTCGAAGCGTGTCCCGCTGCTCGGGGCTGTGGTGGTGCTGCTCGCCGCCGCGGCGCTGTGGTGGTGGCTGCCGCAGCAGGACGATGAAGGCGGGCAGGCGGTCGCGCCGGCCGTTGCGGATGTGGCCGACAGCAGCGCCCAGAACGCTGTGCCAGCGCAGGAACCCGTTGCCGAGGCGGTGCCGGCCGCTGCCGTGCCGTCGCCTGCGCCGTCCGTCCCACAGCCTGCAGTCCCCGCGCCCGTGCAGTCCCAGCCGGCTCCGGTGGTCGCGCCGGCGCCTGTTGCGCCGGCGGCTGCCGTGCCAGTTGCTGCCGCTGTTTCCGCCCCTGCGCCCGCGCCCGATGCGGCCCAGCCGGCCCAGCCGGCCCAGCCGGCCTTGCGCCTGCGCGCGTCCCAGGCGGTCTGGGTCCAGGTCAATGATGCCGCCGGCAAGCAGTTGCTGCAGCGCACGCTCAAGGCCGGCGAGACCGCCGACCTGAGCGCAGCCGGCCCCTACGCGGTCGTGCTGGGTCGAGCCGGCGCGGTCGAGGTCTCGGTGCACGGCAAGGTCATGGACCTGTCGGCCTATGCGTCCAACCGGGTCGCGCGTTTCGAGGTGAAGTGAGATGAGTTCGGTTTTCCCGGGGCCTGAGGCCCAGCCCGCCGCCCTGACCGCCATCGGCGCGCGCAAGTCGCGCCAGGGCGTGGTCGCCTGGGGCGATCACCAGGTGACGGTCGGCGGTGACGCGCCGGTGCGCGTGCAGTCCATGACCAACACCGACACGGCCGATGTGATCGGCACCGCGATCCAGGTCAAGGAGCTCGCGCTGGCCGGCTCGGAGCTGGTGCGCATCACGGTCAACAACGAGGAGGCGGCGCGCGCCGTGCCGCATATCCGCGAGCAGCTCGACCGCATGGGCATCGCCGTGCCGCTGATCGGCGACTTCCACTACAACGGCCACAAGCTGCTGACCGAGTTCCCCGCGATGGCGCAGGCGCTGTCGAAGTACCGCATCAACCCCGGCAACGTGGGCAAGGGCGACAAGAAGGACCGGCAGTTCGCGCAGATGGTCGAGGCCGCCGTGCGCTGGAACAAGCCGGTGCGCATCGGCGTCAACTGGGGCAGCCTGGACCAGGAACTGCTGGCGTCCATGATGGACGACAATGCCCGCCGCGCCCAGCCCTGGGACGGCAAGCAGGTGATGTACGAGGCGCTGATCGCCTCCGCGCTCGGATCGGCTGCGCGCGCCGAGGCGCTCGGCCTGGCGCCCGAGAACATCGTGCTGTCGTGCAAGGTCAGCGGCGTGCAGGACCTGATCGCGGTCTACCAGGAACTGCACCGGCGCTGCGACTATCCGCTGCATCTGGGCCTGACCGAGGCCGGCATGGGCACCAAGGGCACGGTGGCGTCGGCCGCGGCGCTGGCCGTGCTGCTGCAGCAGGGCATTGGCGACACGATCCGGGTCTCGCTGACGCCGCAGCCGGGCGAGGCGCGCACCCAGGAAGTCGTGGTCGCGATGGAGATCCTGCAGGCGCTGGGCCTGCGCAGCTTCGTGCCCAGCGTGACGGCCTGCCCGGGCTGCGGGCGCACCACCAGCACCACCTTCCAGGAGCTGGCCAAGCAGATCGACGACTACCTGCGCAGCTCGATGCCGGCTTGGCGCGAGCGCTACCCCGGCGTCGAGAGCCTCAAGGTCGCGGTGATGGGCTGCATCGTCAACGGCCCCGGCGAGAGCAAGCATGCCGACATCGGCATCAGCCTGCCCGGCACCGGCGAGGCGCCCGCGGCGCCGGTCTACATCGACGGCGAGAAGGCGATGACGCTGCGCGGCGACGGCATCGCGGCCGAGTTCCAGCAGGTGGTCGAGCAGTACATCGAGAAGAAATTCGGCGTGCCGGTCTGAGGCGCGCCGGGCAGCAAGCACAGAAGCATTACATGGCAGAAAAACTCAGCGCCGTCAAAGGCATGAACGACATCGCCGCGCCCGAGTCGGCGCATTGGGAATGGCTGGAGGCCAAGGTCCGGGGCTTGATGGCGCGCTACGGCTATCGCAACCTGCGCACGCCCATCGTCGAGCCGACCGCGCTGTTCGTGCGCGGCCTGGGCGAGGTCACCGACATCGTCGAGAAGGAGATGTACTCCTTCGAGGACCGCCTCAACGGCGAGCACCTGACGCTGCGCCCCGAGGGTACGGCGGGCGTGGTGCGCGCGGTGGTCGAGAGCAACATGCTCTACGACGGCCCCAAGCGCCTCTACTACATGGGCCCGATGTTCCGCCACGAGCGTCCGCAGCGCGGCCGCTACCGCCAGTTCCACCAGATCGGCGCCGAGGCGCTGGGTTTTGCCGGCCCGGACGTGGACGCCGAGCAGATCGTCATGGCCTGCGACCTCTGGGCCGAGCTGGGCTTGAGCGACGTGACGCTCGAGATCAACAGCCTGGGCCAGCCGGCCGAGCGCCAGGCGCACCGCGCCGCGCTGATCGCCTACCTCGAGCAGCACCAGGAGCAGCTCGACGAGGACGCCAGGCGCCGTCTCTACAGCAACCCGCTGCGCATCCTCGACACCAAGAACCCCGCGCTGCAGGTCCTGGTCGAGGCGGCTCCGAAGCTGATGGACTACCTCGGCGAGGAGTCGCTGGCGCATTTCAACGGCCTGCGCGCGCTGCTCGACGCGCAAGGCATTGCCTACCGCATCAACCCGCGCCTGGTGCGCGGCATGGACTACTACAACCTGAGCGTGTTCGAGTTCGTCACGACCGCGCTCGGTTCGCAGGGCACGGTCTGCGCCGGCGGCCGCTACGACGGGCTGATCGCCCAGATCGGCGGCAAGCCTGCGCCGGCGGTGGGCTGGGCGCTCGGCGTCGAGCGCATCCTCGAGCTGCTCAAGGAGCAGAAGCTGCTGCAGGCCGTGCCGGTGCCCGACTGCTACGCGGTGGTGCCGCAGCGCGAGGCGCTGGCCCAGGTCATGCCGGTGCTGCGCGCGCTGCGCGCCGCGGGCGTCGCGCTGCAGATGCACGCCGGCGGCGCGGACGGCCACGGCAGCATGAAGTCGCAGTTCAAGAAGGCCGACGCCAGCGGCGCACGCTACGCGCTGATCTTCGGCGAGAGCGAGCTCGCCGCCGGCCAGGTGGCGGTCAAGCCGCTGCGCGAAGGCGCCGGCCCGGTTTCCGAGCAGACCCTGTTCCCGCTCGCCGCCGCCGCCGAATGGGCGGCGCAGCTGCGCCAGCCCTGAGGGCGGCGCCGCGCGCCTACAATGCGTCGGGGCTTGCGTGGCAAGCCCGCCTTTCATCCCTTTTTCGACTGAGTCCCGCATGGCCTCCCACCTCGACCTGGAAGAGCAGGAACAGCTCGCCAATTTCAAACATTTCTGGGCCAGGTACGGCAACCTGCTGACCTGGGTGCTGATCGTCGCGCTCGGCGGCTATGCGGCCTTCAACGGCTGGCAGTACTGGCAGCGCAAGTCGGCGCTGGGTGCTGCCGCGCTCTACGACGAGCTCGAGCGCGCGGTCCAGGCCGGCGAGGCCGACAAGGTCCGCCGCGTCTGGGGCGACGTGCAGGCCAACGCCGGCGGCGCCCTGCAGGGCCAGCAGGCCGGCCTGCTGGCGGCCAAGGCCTTCTACGAAGCCGGCAAGGCCGACGAGGCCCGCGCCGCGCTGGCTTGGGTGATCGACAAGTCCGGCGACGACGCGCTGGTGTCGGTGGCGCGCCTGCGCCTGGCCGGCATCGAGCTCGAGGCCAAGGCCTACGACCAGGCCCTCAAGGCGCTCGACGGCAAGGCCGCGGGCGAGTTCGACGCCTTGTTTGCCGATCGCCGCGGCGACGTCAGGCTGGCCCAGGGCCAGCCCGACGCGGCACGTGCCGAGTACCAGAAGGCCTACGACGGCCTGGCCGAGGCGCCGGACTACCGCCGCATCGTGCAGGCCAAGCTCAACGCGCTCGGCGTCGATCCGCAGTCGGCGGCCAAGGAGTGAGTTCGTGAAGCCCCGTGTCCTGCCCAAGCTGCCGCGCCTGGCACTGGCGGCCGTCGCATCGGCCGCATTCCTGGCGCTGGCGGCCTGCTCGTCGCCGGCCGTCAAGCCGGAGCCGGCCCCCCTGACCGCGTTCAGCCCGGCGTTGCCGGCCAAGCTGCTGTGGAAGGCCCAGGTCGGCGCCCAGGCGCCGCTGCTGGCGCCGGCGCTTTCGGGCCGGCAGCTGGCGCTCGCCAGCGCCGCCGGCATCGTCACGGTGCTGGAGGCGCACAGCGGGCGCGAAGTGTGGCGCACCGACCTGCGCACGCCGCTGGCCGTCGGGGTCGGCTTCGACGGCGATATCGCGGCCGTCATCACCGCATCCAACGAACTGGTCGCGATCTCGGGTGGCAAGGAGCAGTGGCGCGTCCGGCTGCCGGCACGCGTCTTCACCACGCCCCTGGTCGCCGGCAAGCGGGTGTTCGTCCTCGCGGGGGACCGCAGCGTCTCGGCCTATGACGGCAGCAGCGGTGCGCGCCTGTGGTCGCAGGCCGCGCGCGGCACCGACGCGCTGGTGCTGCAGCAGGGCGGGGTGATCCTGGCCGTGGGCGACACGCTGCTGGCGGGCATCGGCGGGCGGCTCGCAGGCCTGAGTCCGACCAATGGTTCGACCCGTTGGGAGGTCCCGGTGGCCACCCCGCGCGGCGTCAACGAGATCGAGCGTCTGGTCGACCTGGTCGGCCCGGTCGGCCGCGTCGAGGGCCAGGTCTGCGTGCGCGCCTTCCAGTCCGCGGTCGGCTGCATCGACGCCAGGCGCGGCGCCCTGAGCTGGACGCGGCCCGCCAACGGCGGCGTCGGCCTGGCTGCCGATGAGGAGCAGGTCTACGGTGTCGAGAGCGACGGCCGCGTGCGCGCCTGGAAGGGCGGCAGCGGCGAGCCTGCCTGGCAGACCGACCTGCTGCTGCACCGCGGCCTGACCGCGCCGACGGTCGTGGGCCGTGCCATCGCGCTCGGCGATGCCAGCGGCCATGTGCACCTGCTGTCGGGCGCCGACGGCAAGCTGCTCAACCGACTTCCAACCGACGGCTCGGCCATCCTGGCCGCGCCCGTGATGGCCGGCGCCAATCTGCTGGCGCTGACCCGCAACGGCGTCCTGTACGCCTGGCGACCCGAATGAAACCTGTCATAGCCCTGGTGGGCCGACCCAATGTCGGCAAGTCCACCCTTTTCAACCGCCTGACCAAGACGCGCGACGCCATCGTCGCCGACTTTCCCGGCCTGACGCGCGACCGCCACTACGGCAACGCCCGGCTGGGCAAGCGCGAATTCATCGTCATCGACACCGGCGGCTTCGAGCCCGATGCCGGCAGCGGCATCTTCAAGGAGATGGCCAAGCAGACGCAGCAGGCCGTGGTCGAGGCAGACGTCGTGATCTTCGTGCTCGATGCGCGTGGCGGCCTGAGCGCGCAGGACCACGACATCGCCAACTACCTGCGCCGGCTCGACAAGCCGACCCTGCTGGTGGCCAACAAGGCCGAAGGCATGAAGGAGGGCGGGCAGCTCGGCGAGTTCTACGAGCTCGGCCTGGGCGAGGTGCTGCCGGTCTCGGCCGCCCATGGCCAGGGCGTGCGCTCGATGATCGAGTCCGCGCTCGACAAGCTGGTCTGGCCCGAGGAGGCGGAGGCGCCGGCGCCCGAGGAGAGCGTGATCAAGCTCGCGGTCGCCGGCCGCCCCAACGTCGGCAAGTCCACGCTGATCAACGCCTGGCTGGGCGAGGAGCGGCTGGTTGCCTTCGACCTGCCCGGCACCACGCGCGACGCGATCTCGGTGCCGTTCGAGCGCAACGGCCAGAAGTTCGAGCTGATCGACACCGCCGGCCTGCGCCGCAAGGGCAAGGTGTTCGAGGCGATCGAGAAGTTCTCGGTCGTCAAGACGCTGCAGGCGATCGAGAACGCGCATGTCGTGCTGCTGCTGATCGACGCGACCGAGGGCGTGACCGACCAGGACGCGCATATCGCCGGCTACGCCCTCGAGAGCGGGCGCGCCGTGGTGCTGGCAGTCAACAAGTGGGATGCGATCGACAGCTACCAGCGCGAGCAGCTGCAGCGCTCGGTCGAGAGCCGGCTGGCCTTCCTGAAGTTCGCGCCGCTGCACCTGATCTCGGCCAAGAAGCGCCAGGGCATAGGCCCGCTGTGGACCTCGATCGCCAAGGCCTATGCCTCGGCGATGTGCAAGATGCCGACGCCGCTGCTGACCCGCCTGCTGCAGGAGTCGGTGGCGCTGCAGGCGCCCAAGAAGAGCGGCATGTACCGGCCCAAGATGCGCTACGCGCACCAGGGCGGCATGAACCCGCCGGTGATCGTGATCCACGGCAATTCGCTCGACCAGGTCGACAACGCCTACCGGCGCTTCCTCGAGGGGCGCTTTCGCAAGGCCTTCGATCTGGTCGGCACGCCGCTGCGCATCGAGTTCAAGACCTCGGCCAATCCTTACGACGAATAAGTCTCCCGGCCGGCCCCGTTCAAGTGGTGCCGGCTGTGGTATGGTCAACATCCCAAAACTTCTTGAACACGGAGCATATCGTGAGCAACAACAAAGGCCAACTCTTGCAAGACCCCTTCCTGAACCAGCTGCGCCGCGAGCACGTGCCGGTGTCGATCTACCTGGTCAACGGGATCAAGCTGCAAGGCCAGATCGAGTCCTTCGACCAGTACGTCGTCCTGCTGCGCAACACCGTCACCCAGATGGTCTACAAGCACGCGATCTCCACCATCGTTCCTGGCCGTCCGGTCCAGTTCAGCGCTGCCCTGCCCGCCGAAGCCGCCTGATAGCCCTTTGAGCGACAGCAAAAAACCCCAGTCCGAGCTGCCGGGCGTTGTGCTCGTCGGCGTCGACCTGGGGTTTCCTCATTTCGACGCCGGGCTCGAGGAGCTCGCCCAGCTCGCCATGACGGCGGGCTACCGCGTGCTCGACCGCGTGACCTGCAAGCGGCGCGCGCCCGACCCGGCCCTCTTCGTCGGTTCCGGCAAGGCCGACGAGATCAAGGCGCTCGCGCTCGGCCACGGCGCGCGCGAGATCCTGTTCGACCAGGCGCTGAGCCCGGCGCAGCAGCGCAACCTCGAGCGCCACATGGCCATGCCGGTCAACGACCGCACGCTGCTGATCCTCGAGATCTTCGCGCAGCGCGCGCGCAGCCACGAGGGCAAGCTGCAGGTCGAGCTCGCCCGCCTGCAGTACCTCAGCACGCGCCTGGTGCGGCGCTGGACCCACCTCGAGCGCCAGAGCGGCGGCATCGGCATGCGCGGCGGCCCGGGCGAGACCCAGATCGAGCTCGACCGCCGCATGATCGGCGACGCGATCAAGCGCACCAAGGAGCGGCTCGACAAGGTCAAGCGCCAGCGCAGCACGCAGCGGCGCCAGCGCGAGCGGCGCGAGACCTTCACGATCTCGCTGGTCGGCTACACCAACGCCGGCAAGTCCTCGCTGTTCAACGCGCTGGTCAAGGCGCGCGCCTACGCGGCCGACCAGCTGTTCGCGACGCTCGACACGACCACGCGCCAGCTCTACCTCGGCGAGGTCGGGCGCACCGTCTCGCTGTCGGACACGGTCGGCTTCATCCGCGACCTGCCGCACGGCCTGGTCGAGGCCTTCGCCGCGACGCTGCAGGAGGCGCGCGACGCCGACTTGCTGCTGCACGTGGTCGATGCCTCGAACCCCGAGCATCCCGAGCAGATCGCCGAGGTCATGCGCGTGCTGCGCGAGATCGGCGCCGACGAGCTGCCGCAGATCCTGGTGTTCAACAAGCTCGACTCGATTGCCGACGAGCGCCGCCCGCGCCAGCTCGTGGACGCCTTCGATCTCGAGGGCGAGTCGGTGCCGCGCATCTTCCTGAGCGCACACACCGGCGAGGGACTGCCCGAGCTGCGCGGCCTGCTCGCCGAGCGGCTGCTGGCTGCGACCCAGAGTGAAATTCCCGCTTCCGCCGGTCCTGCGGACGCTTTGGATTCGGCACAATAGCCCCATTCCGAGCTAGCACAGAAGCCCTACATGAACCTGAACCTGTTGCGCCTGCGCGCGGTCCGCTGGGACCGTGTCAAGGGCATGTTCAACCTCAACGACCCGCGCTGGGGGCGCGGCGACGACAAGACGCCGTCCCCGGAGCAGGGTGGGGAGCAGCGTCCGCAGCGCCCGGGCGGTCCCAACCAGGGGCCGCCGGATCTCGACGAGCTCTGGAGCGACTTCAGCCGCAAGCTGTCCGGCCTGTTCGCCGGCGCGGGCAAGGGCGGCGGACAGGGCGGCGGCATGCGGCCCGGCCCCCGGGGCAGCGGCATCGGCCTGGGGCTGATCGGCGGCGCCGTGCTGCTGGTCTGGCTCGGCACCGGCTTCTTCATCGTGCAGGAAGGCCAGCAGGCCGTCATCACCCAGTTCGGGCGCTACCACAGCACGGTCGGTGCCGGCTTCAACTGGCGCCTGCCCTATCCGCTGCAGCGGCACGAGACCGTCAACGCGACCCAGATCCGCTCGGTCGACGTCGGCAGCGACGCGGTCATGCGCGCCACCGGCCTGCGCGAATCGGCCATGCTGACCGAGGACGAGAACATCGTCGAGATCAAGTTCGCGGTGCAGTATCGCCTCAACGACGCGCGCGCCTTCCTGTTCAACAGCCGCGACCCCGAGGATGCGGTGCGCAAGGTGGCCGAGACGGCGGTGCGCGAGGTGGTGGGCAAGATGAAGATGGATGCTGCGCTGGCCGACGAGCGCGACCAGATCGGCCCGCGCGTGCGCAACCTGATGCAATCCATCCTGGACCGCTACCAGCTCGGCATCGAGGTGGTCGGCATCAACATGCAGCAGGGCGGCGTGCGGCCGCCCGAGCAGGTGCAGGCCGCCTTCGACGACGTGCTCAAGGCCGGCCAGGAGCGCGAGCGGGCCAAGAACGAAGCCGAAGCCTATGCCAACGAGGTGGTGCCGCGCGCCAAGGGAACGGCCTCGCGCCTGCTCGAGGAGGCCGAGGGCTACAAGGCGCGCATCGTGGCGCAGGCCGAGGGCGACGCCCAGCGCTTCCGCCTGATCCAGGTCGAGTACGCCAAGGCGCCGCAGGTCACGCGCGACCGTCTCTATCTCGAGACCATGCAGCAGCTCTACAGCAGCGTGACCAAGGTGCTGGTCGACACCCGCCAGGGCTCGAACATGCTTTATCTGCCGCTGGACAAGATCATCCAGCAAGGCGCGTCCGAAGGCGCTGCGCAGCCCGCCGGTGCGGCGAACGCCGCCGCGCCTGCCAGCGCGCCGCAGCCGAACACGGCCGCCAGCGGACCGAACAATGCGCGCAGCCGCTCCAGCGACCGCTCGCGCGATCGCGACATGCGCTGAAGGCGGCAAGGATTCCTGCACATGAACAGAATCGGATTCATCCTGAGCTCGCTGCTGGTGGTGCTGGCGCTGGCCAGCTCCATGCTCTTCGTGGTCGACCAGCGCCAGTTCGGCGTCGTCTACGCGCTTGGCCAGATCAAGAACGTGATCACCGAGCCGGGCCTGCACGTCAAGCTGCCGCCGCCGTTCCAGAACGTGTCCTATATCGACAAGCGCCTGCTCACGCTCAAGAGCAGCGACACCGAGCCCACGCTCACGGCCGAGAAGCAGCGCGTGGTGATCGACTGGTTCGTGCGCTGGCGCATCTCCGATCCGCTGGCCTATATCCGCAACGTCGGCCTCGACGAGAGCGCGGGGGTCAAGCAGCTCAACCGGGTCGTGCGCAACAGCTTCCAGCAGGAGATCAACAAGCGCACGGTCAAGGAGCTGCTGTCGAGCCGGCGCGAGGAGCTGATGGAGGACGTCAAGCGCGAGGTGCTCGCCGCCGTGCGCGGCGCCGAGAAGCCCTGGGGCATGGACGTGGTCGACGTGCGCATCACGCGGGTCGACTACGCCGAGACCATCACCAAGTCGGTCTACGACCGCATGGAGGCCGAGCGCAAGCGGGTGGCCAACGAGCTGCGCTCGACCGGCTCGGCCGAGGGCGAGAAGATCCGCGCCGACGCCGACCGCCAGCGCGAGGTCATCGTCTCGCAGGCCTTCCGCGCCGCGCAGAAAATCAAGGGCGAGGGCGACGCCCAGGCCGCCGGCATCTATGCCCAGGCCTTCGGCAAGGATCCGTCCTTCGCCCAGTTCTACCGCAGCCTGGAGGCCTACAAGTCCAGCTTCACCGGCAAGGGCGACCTGCTGGTGCTCGATCCTTCGAGCGAATTCTTCAAGGCGATGCGCTCCAGCGGGGCGGGCGCCGACAAGCGCTGATTCGTCCGCGAGTCGCGATTTCTGCCGGGTCGCTGCCGCGACCCGGTAAAATCCCTTTTTTAACAGCCCCGTTTCATCCATGTCCGCCTGGCTACTGCCGGATCAAATCGCCGATGTCCTGCCTTCCGAGGCCCGGCAAATCGAAGACCTGCGTCGGGCGCTGCTCGACACCGCGCGCGTCTACGGCTATGAACTCGTCATCCCGCCGCTGATCGAGCATCTCGACTCGCTGCTGACCGGCACCGGCGAGGCGCTCGACCTGCAGACCTTCAAGCTGGTCGACCAGCTCTCCGGCCGCAGCCTGGGCCTGCGCGCGGACACCACGCCCCAGGTCGCGCGCATCGACGCGCACCTGCTCAATCGCCAGGGCCTCACGCGCCTGTGCTACTGCGGCCCGGTGCTGCATGCACGCGTCGACCGCCCGCACGGCACGCGCGAACCGCTGCAGCTCGGCGCCGAGATCTACGGCCATGCCGGCCGTGAAGCCGACCTCGAGATCCTCGAGCTGGCCCTGGCCTGCCTGCATGCCGCCGGCCTGGCCGAGCAGGTCATCGACCTCGGGGACGTGCGCATCGTCGACTCGGTGCTGTCCGGCCTGGCGCTCGACGCCGCGCTGGTGGGCCGCATCCACGCGGCGCTGGCGGCCAAGGATGGCGCCGAGCTCCGCAGCCTCAGCCGCGACCTGCCGGCCGCGGTGCGCGACAGCCTGCTGGCGCTGCCCGCGCTCTACGGCGACGCGGCCGTGCTGGACGAGGCGGCGCGCTGCCTGCGTCCGAGCCCGCTGCTCGAGCGCGCGCTGGGCGACCTGCGCTGGCTGGCGGGCCAGCTGCAGGGGGCGTCGCTGTCCTTCGACCTGGCCGACCTGCGCGGCTACGCCTACTACACCGGCGTGCGCTTCTCGCTTTTCGGGGGGCAGGGCGGCCAGGCTGGCCAGCTGCAGGAGCTCGTGCGGGGTGGTCGCTACGACGAGGTCGGCGGCGTCTTCGGACGCAAGCGTCCGGCGGTCGGCTTCAGCCTCGACCTCAAGGAAGTGGTGGCCGCCGCCGCGGCGCCTGCGCTGCAGCCTGCGATCCGCGCCCCCTGGGGCCATGAGCCCGGCCTGCGCGCGGCCATCGCGCGGCTGCGCGCGGCTGGCGAGACGGTGGTCTGCGTGCTGCCGGGGCACGAGCACGAGGTCGACGAGTTCCACTGCAACCGCGCCCTGGTGGTCCGCGACGGCGAGTGGGTGGTCCAGGCGCTGGCGGCCTGAAAAAGCAAAGCATTGATCGGTACCAAATGAGCGAAAAGAACTTCAAGGCCCAGCCTGGGCGCAACGTCGTGGTCGTCGGCACCCAGTGGGGCGACGAGGGCAAGGGCAAGCTGGTTGACTGGCTGACCGAGACCGCCAAGGGCGTGGTCCGCTTCCAGGGCGGCCACAACGCCGGACACACCCTGGTCATCAACGGCGTCAAGACCGCGCTGCACCTGATCCCCAGCGGCATCATGCGCGCCGACGTCAAGTGCTACATCGGCAACGGCGTGGTGCTGTCGGTGACCAAGCTGCTGGAGGAGATCGCGGGCCTGGAGAAGGCCGGCGTCGAGGTGCGCTCGCGCCTGCGCATCAGCGAGGCCTGCCCGCTGATCCTGCCCTTCCATGCCGCGATCGACATCGCGCGCGAGGCCGCCAAGGCCCGCGCCGGCGCCGAGAAGATCGGCACCACCGGCCGCGGCATCGGCCCGGCCTACGAGGACAAGATCGCGCGCCGTGCGCTGCGCGTGCAGGACCTCAAGCACCCGGAGCGCTTCGCGGCCAAGCTGCGCGAACTGCTCGCGCTGCACAACCACGCGCTGACCACCTACCTCGGCAGCGCCGAGATGGCTTGGGATGCCGCGCTGGCACCCTTCATCGTCGACGGCCAGATCCAGTTCGAGCCGGTCTACCAGCAGGCGATGGAGCAGGCCGAGCAGATCAAGCCCATGATGGCTGACGTCTCGCGCGAGCTCAACGAAGCCAACAAGGCTGGCGCCAACCTGCTGTTCGAGGGCGCGCAGGGCACGCTGCTCGACGTCGACCACGGCACCTATCCCTTCGTGACCTCGAGCAACTGCGTGGCCGGCAACGCCGCGGCCGGCGCCGGCGTCGGCCCGGGCCTGCTGCACTATGTGCTGGGCATCACCAAGGCCTACTGCACCCGCGTCGGCGGCGGCCCGTTCCCGACCGAGCTCGACTGGGAACAGGAAGGCAACCCCGGCTACCACATGGCCACCGTCGGCGCCGAGCGCGGCACCACCACCGGCCGCTCGCGCCGCTGTGGCTGGTTCGACGCCGCGCTGCTCAAGCGCTCGGCCCAGGTCAACGGCCTGTCGGGCCTGTGCATCACCAAGCTCGACGTGCTCGACGGCCTGGCCGAGCTCAAGCTCTGCGTCGGCTACCGGCTCGACGGCGAAACCATCGACCTGCTGCCCATGGGCGCCGACGAGATCGCGCGCTGCGAGCCGATCTACGAAACCCTGCCGGGCTGGACCGACTCCTCGGTCGGCGCGACCCGCTACGAGGACCTGCCGGCCAACGCCCAGGCCTACCTGCGCCGCATCGAGGAGGTGACCGGCGTGCCGATCCACGTCGTGTCGACCAGCCCGGACCGCGACCACACCATCCTGCTGCAACACCCCTACGCCGCTTGATGCTAGAGTGAGGCGGGCATTGTGCCCGCCTTGCCACGCGGCCGCGCCGCGCCACGCCCACCCGGGCACAGACTGGAGACCTGCATGCTGACTGAAGACGGCAAACATCTCTATGTGTCGTACGACGAGTACCACAACCTGATCGAGAAGCTCGCGATCAAGGTCTACCAGTCGGGGTGGCAGTTCGACACCATACTCTGCCTGGCGCGCGGCGGCATGCGTCCGGGCGACATCCTGTCGCGCATCTTCGAGGTGCCGCTGGCCATCATGTCGACCAGTTCCTACCGCGCCGGCGCCGGCACGGTGCAGGGCAAGCTGGACATCGCGCGCTACATCACCACGCCGCGCGGCGAAATCGCCGGCCGCGTGCTGCTGGTGGACGACCTGGCCGATTCGGGCCATACGCTGCAGCAGGTGATCGGGCTGCTGCGCAACAACTACCCGCCCATCACCGAGCTGCGCAGCGCCGTGATCTGGACCAAGCAGTGCTCGGTGTTCCAGCCCGACTACCAGGTCGAGTACCTGCCGACCAACCCCTGGATCCACCAGCCCTTCGAGAGCTACGACAAGATGCGTCCGCTGCAACTGCTGGCCAAGTGGAAGCTCTGAGATGGTCGATGCGCCAGGGCCGGGCACGCGCCTGATCCACCACGCCTACCGTGCGCCCGAATCCTTCGAGGCCTTCGCGCCGGGGGTGTTCAAGGCGTCCACCGTCTTCTTTCCAAGCGTCGCGGCGATGCGCTCGCGCGACTGGAAGGACAAGTCGGCCTACACCTACGGCCTGCACGGCACGCCGACCACCTTCACGCTCGAGGAGCGCATCGCCACCCTCGAGGGCGGGCGGCACTGCGTGCTGGCGCCCAGCGGCCTGGCGGCGATCGCGCTGGTCGACATGGCCTTCCTGCGCGCGGGCGACGAGCTGCTGCTGCCGTACAACGCCTACGGCCCCGGCAAGTCCTTCGCGGCGGTCGAGCTGGCCGGCTGGGGCATCGCTCACCGCTTCTACGACCCGATGGATCCGGACGACCTCGCCGCCCGGATAGGCGAGCGCACGCGCCTGGTCTGGCTGGAGGCGGCGGGTTCGGTGACGCTGGAGTTTCCCGACCTGCCGGCGCTGACCGAGCGGATCGCCCGCGCCAACGCGGGGCGGGCCCGCCCGGTGCTGGGCGTGCTTGACAACACCTGGGGCGCGGGGCTGGCCTTCTGCGGCTTCGAGCTCGGCGCCGACATCGTGATGCAGGCGCTGACCAAGTACCCCAGCGGCGGCGCCGACCTGCTGATGGGCTCGGTCGTGACGCGCGATCCGGCCCTGCACCGCCAGCTGCTGCTGACCCACATGCGCCTGGGCCTGGGTGTCGGGCTCAACGACGTGGAAGGGGTGCTGCGCGGGCTGCCGTCGATCGCGCTGCGCTATGCGGCGCAGGACCGTGCGGCGCGCGAGCTCGCGGCCTGGATGCAGCAGCAGTCCGGCGTGGCGCGCGTGCTGCACCCAGCCTTGCCGGATTCCCCTGGTCACCCGTTCTGGAAGCGCGATGCGCGCGGCGCGGCCTGCCTGTTCACGGTGGTGTTCGAGGACGCGATCGCGCCCGAGCGGGTCGAGGCCTTCTGCGACGCGCTCAAGCTGTTCCGCCTCGGCTACAGCTGGGCCGGGCCGGTCAGCCTGTGCGTGCCCTACGAGCGCTCGGAGCTGCGCGGGCGCGACTGGCCGCATGCGCACGGCCCGGTGCGCTTCGCGGTCGGCCTGGAGGCGCTCGAGGACCTGCGTGCCGATCTGGCGCAGGCGCTGCGGATGCTCCTGGCCTGATCTGCGTGTCACGGCCACCATGGGCCGTTTTTCTGCGGATGCGGCGACGATGCCCGCCTCAGGCCTTGTGGTGGTGATGCGGCTTGTGCGCGATGGAAGCCTCGGGTTCGTCGGCGGCGCCATGCCTGGACTGGAGGCGCGCGCCGATGGCGGTCAGATCCGGGGCAGGTGGCGCCGGAGGCGTCTTCAGGTAGCCAGGCAGACCCTCGGCTTCGGGCGAACGTGCGAGTCGCGTGGCATGCTCGATCGCCTGGTCGAGGTGTGACATGGTGATCTCGGTGGCCGGGATCCTGGTGCGCAGGAAATCGGCCCACTTGAATTCGGTGTACGGGATGTCGACTTTTTCATAGGCGCCAGCCTTGCGCGCGAGGCCGGCGAGGCTGCGGTAGGGGTCATCCTGCAGGTTCTCCAGCGTCTTGGGCAGGGCCTGGGTCCGCTTGCCGTTGCCGTCGTAGAAGTGACACAGGCCCTCGGCCTCCATGGCGCGCCAGAAACCGTGCATGGACATCGAGGACTCCGAGCCGTAGTCTTCCTCGAGCACGAAACAGCATTTGCGGTAGGGGTTGGCGCCGGCGGGCTGCTCGCTTTGGTCCCAGGCGTCGGCCAGGCGCTGCATGGCCAGGCCCATGTGATGGTGGTCGGTCAGGTACATGCGACCGTCGGGGCCGCGCACCGCCGGGATCGGGTGCTTTTCCAGGTATCGGGCCAGGATGCCGTCACGCGCCTTTTCTTCCAGCTCGCGCATCTTGAGCTCGACTTCCAGGAATCCCACCGAGGCTTGCGTCGGTTTCATGTCCTCCAGGATGGCCCAATGGATCTTGAGGGGCTTTTCGGGTTCGCTGGGTTTGTCGTCGTGCCTGCTCACTGATCCATCCTGCCGGGCAGAAGGGAGTGGTGCCCGGTCTGGCCATGATACCGCGGGCGCTTCAGTTCATTGCAGTGCAGGCATCTGGTGCTCATGGGAAAACGTGCACCAGCGCCAGCAGGCCGGAGGTCTGGGTCGAGGTATTGATCAGTGGGCTGTCAGTCATGCTCTTGCCTAGCCATTTTTTCGTGATCTGGAACGACAGTTTCAGCTTGTCTGGAAGTGGATACTCCAGCGCCATGCTCAGATAGGGGCTGGAAGCCTTGCCTGGTGTGTAGCTGGACAAACCGCTCTGCGCGGCTTCGGTCGAACTGACGGCATACAGGTGCTGCATGTAGCGGGCACTCCTGCGTTCCAGTCCGAACTGTGGGTAGACTTCGATGGGGCCGGCGCTCATTTCTGCTGCGTACATCAGGTCCAGCAGGGTGCCACCAGAAACGGTGTCGTGAAAACCGTATAGAAAGAAGGCGCCATAGGGGGTTTCCTGCAAGGTGCCAAGACCGACGGGGATGGGGGTGGATCGGTTGCCGATGCCGCGATCGGCGGCCCGATAAGCTTCGACGCTGACCCTTGCCGCCAGTTCCAGATGTCCGTTGCCCAGCGGCATGGCCTGGTAGCCAAAGGTGTTGACCCGGGCGTAGAGATTGCCGTAGTCGGCATAGATGTAGGGCAGCACGGTGTTGCTTTTGTCAGCGGTGCGGGTGATGTGAGGGGTGTTGTAGAGCGCGAGTCCCGCATCGCCTTGCAGCTGCGGTTCCGTCTGCGCCCAGGCGGACTGGAGCACTTGCGCCAGCAAGCTGGTCAGCATTGCCATGGCGGATTTTGAAAAAACAGAAAGATGGAATTTCATGTGGTTTCCTTGAAGGGCGTGCAGGCACTGGCAAGAACAAAACCTGCGGACTACATTGATGGCGGATGCCTTGATGTGTGCCGGATTGAGACTGCCTCTGGAACAAACGGAGTGTGTGGCATTTGATGAGCGTCGATCCGCAATATGCGGCATGAAGTGAAAGTTATGAAACCTGGACGATTTGTTTGCCTTTTGCTTCTTCCCCTGGCAGCCCACGCCGAACTGATCGGCAGCGTGGATACCGCCTTCAAGCTGATCGGCCCCGACCACAAGGTCGTGGTCGAGGTGTTCGACGATCCCAAGGTTGCCGGTGTCGCCTGCTACCTGTCGCGCGCCAAGACCGGCGGCGTCAGCGGCGCGCTCGGGCTGGCCGAGGACAAGGCCGAAGCCTCGATTGCCTGCCGCCAGGTCGGCGACATCCGCATCGATGGCAGCCTGCCGCGGCAGGAGGAGGTGTTTTCCGAAAAGACCTCGGTCCTGTTCAAGCGCCAGCGCGTCGTGCGCATGGTCGACAGCAGGCGCAACGCGTTGATCTACCTGACCTATTCGGACCGCCTGATCGACGGCAGTCCGAAGAACAGCGTGACCGCCGTGCCGCTGCCGGCCGGCAGTCCGCTCAGCGTGCGTTGAACAGCCGGCGCAGTCCACCTTCCCAGACCTTGTCGAGCATCCTGGGCTGCGCCGCCTCGTTCGGGTGGATGCGGTCGGCCTGGAACAGCGCGGCCGCATCCGGCGCGTCTGCCACGCCCGCGAGAAAGAAGGGCAGCAGCGCGGCTTTTTCCGCCCTGGCCACGTCGGCGTAGAGCTGACGGAACTCGGCCGCGTAGCGCGCGCCGTAGTTGGGCGGCATCTGCATGCCCAGCAGCAGCACGCGGGCGCCGGACGCGCGCGCCGCGCGCGCCATTTCGCCCAGGTTGGCGCGCGTCATCTCCAGCGGCAGGCCGCGCAGCGCGTCGTTGCCGCCGAGCTCGATCACGACCAGGGCCGGGCGATGCTGCTGCAGCAGCGCGGGCAGCCGCGAGCGGCCGCCCGAACTGGTGTCGCCGCTGATGCTGGCGTTGATCACCTGCCAGCCGGGCTGCTCGGCGTCCAGGCGCTGCTGCAGCAGCGCGGCCCAGCCGCTGCCGCGCCGCAGGCCGTATTCGGCGCTCAGCGAGTCGCCCAGGATCAGCAGCCGGCGCGGCTCGGCGGCGCTGGCGGCGGCCGCCCCTGAGCCCAGCAGCGGCGCCGCCAGCAGCCAGGCGTTAAAGTGGCGACGGTTCAACGAGGAATTGCTTTTCATGTCCGATGTGATGATTGCCGTGCGCGGCCTTTCCAAGGTGGTCACCGATTCGAGCGGCACGCTGGAGATTTTGCGCGATGTCGATTTCATGCTGCGCCGAGGCGAGACGGTCGCGATCGTGGGCGCGTCGGGCTCGGGCAAGAGCACGCTGCTGTCCATCATCGCGGGACTGGACACGCCGAGCTCGGGCACGGTCTTGCTCGACGGCACCGACCTGTTCGCGCTCGACGAGGACGAGCGCGCCGCGCTGCGCGCGCGCAAGCTGGGCTTCGTGTTCCAGAGCTTCCAGCTGCTGGCCAACCTGAGCGCGCTGGAGAACGTGATGCTGCCGCTGGAGCTGGCCGGGCGGCGCGATGCGCGCGACGCTGCCAGCCGCATGCTGGCGCGCGTCGGGCTCGGGGCGCGGCTGGGCCACTACCCGCGCCTGCTGTCGGGCGGCGAGCAGCAGCGGGTGGCGCTGGCGCGCGCCTTCGTCGTGCAGCCGGCCGTGCTGCTGGCCGACGAGCCCACCGGCAGCCTGGACTTCGCCACCGGCGAGAAGGTCATGGAGCTGATGTTCGAGCTCAACCGCGAGCAGGGCACGACCCTGGTGCTGGTGACGCACGACCGCGAGATCGCGCGGCGCTGCGAGCGCCGGATCTCGATCGAGGCCGGCTGCGCGAGCGAGTTTCCGGGCTTCGTGGGTTGAGCGGCTGAACCGGCCGGCCTGTCGCTGCGTCGACGATGGCTTAGCATCAAGGGGTGATCTACCATCTCAGTCACAGGGCGGAGCTGCGCAGCGCGCTCGCGCCGCTGCTCCTGCTCGGAGGCTTGTCGCTGCTGCTCGCCGGCCTGCCTGCTTCCCCCCTGGTGCTGGGCGGCAGCGGCTTCCTGCCCTGGCATGCGGTGCTGGAGACCATGCCGGTGGTCGTGGGTGCCGTCGTGTTCGTGGGGGGGTGGAACATTCCGCGCGCCGAGACCGATTGCAACGGGCTGCTGCTGGCCTGCGTCTTCCTCGGCGTGGCGGCGCTCGATCTTTCGCACCTGCTCTATCTTCCGGGGATGGCGAACTTTCTGGGCGTGCGCGACGGCGACCGCTCGGAGCTGTTCTGGCTGTCGGCCCGCGCCCTGGCCGCTGGCGGGCTGCTGGGCGTGGCCGTGTGTCCCTGGGGCCGGCCCAGCGCGGCCGGCCAGGGCTCAGGCCTGCTCGTGGCGCTGCTGGCGCTGCTGGCGGCGTTGCACGGCGCCGCCGCAGTCTATCCCGGCGCATCCTGGCCGGGCTGGCGGGCGCTTGCCGTTGTCGGGCGGCCGCAGGCGCAGGGGCTGCTGATCGCGCTCTACCTCGGCGCCGCGCTGCTGCTGGCGCGGCAGTTGCGCCAGCCGCGCAGCCACGACAGCAGCGGGCTGGCGGCGGCCTGTCTGGTGTTTGCCATGGGCGAGGTGCTCTATGCCCGCCATGGCCAGTCCAGCGATCTGCATTCGCTGGCCGCGCACCTCTACAAGCTGGTCGGCTACGGCTTCGTCTACCGCGCGCTGGTGGTCGATGCGGTGCGCCAGCCCTACGAGCGCCTGGAGCAGGCCCGCGCGCAGCTCGAGGCGACCGTGCTCAGCAGGACCGGTGAGCTGGTCGTCGCCAACCACAGGCTCAGTGACACGGTGAGCGCGCTGCGCGAGGCCAAGGAGGCGGCGGAACAGGCATCGGCGGCCCGCAGCGAATTCCTGGCCAGCATGAGCCACGAGATCCGCACGCCGCTCAACGCCATCATGGGCCTGCTCCATCTGGCGCTGGAGGCCGATCCAGCGCCGCGCCAGCGCGGCTATCTCAGGCGCATCGAACGCGCGGGCCGGCATCTGCTCGGCGTCGTGAACGACGTGCTGGACTTTTCCCGCATCGACGCCGGCCGGATGGAGCTGGAACGGGTGGAGCTCGACCTGGAGCGGGTGCTCGAAGGGGCGCTCGACCTCAGCGCCGACATGGCCGCGCGCAAGGGACTGGAGCTGGTGCTGGAGCAGGCCGACGACGTGCCGCCCCGGCTCGTGGGCGATCCGCTGCGCATCGGCCAGGTGCTGATCAACTACCTGAGCAATGCCGTCAAGTTCACGCACCAGGGCGAGATCGTCGTGCGGGTCGAGGCGCTGGCGCGCGACGACAAGCAGGTCTTGCTGCGCTTTTCGGTGCGCGACACCGGCATCGGGCTGGCGCCGCCGCAGCAGCAGAGCGTGTTCGAGCGCTTTCGCCAGGCCGAGGGCATCACCGGTCGCCGTTACGGCGGCAGCGGACTGGGGCTGGCGATCGCGCGCCGGCTCGCCAGCCTGATGGGCGGCGAGGTCGGGGTGGAGAGCCGCCTGGGGGCGGGCTCGACCTTCTGGTTCACGGCCCGCCTCGGCCTGCTGCCGCCGCCCGGCGCTGAGGACGCGGCGGTGCGCTGGCCCGGGCGGCGTGTGCTGCTGGTGGACGACAACGATTGCGCCCGTGCCGCGCTGGCCAGGATGCTGGAACGCCTGGGCCTGGCGGTGGTCGCGGTTGCCTCGGGGCCGGCGGCACTGGCCGAGCTGGCGCTGGCGCAGGCGGCTTCTGGCGCCTACGAGCTGGTCGTGCTCGACCTCGGCATGCCGGGCATGGATGGCGCGGCGACGGCCAGGGAGATGGCCCGTCTCGGCCTGTCCCGCCCGCCGGCCCTGTTGCTGCTGGCAGCGGCCGCAGCGGACCAGGACGCGGCAGCGCGGGCACTGGCCGTCCCCGGCCGGCCGGAAATGCTGGACAAGCCGGTGCGCCCCTCTGCCTTGGCGCGTGCGATCGGCCGGCTGCTCGGGCCTGCGGTCCAGCCCGACGGCGCACAGGCAGCGCGGGAGCTGGCCTCGCTGGCGGGGGTGCGCGTGCTGCTGGTCGAGGATGATGAACTCAACCGGGACATCGCGCGCGAGTGGCTGGAGCTGGCGGGCGCTCGGGTCGACCTCGCCGCCGACGGCGAGCAGGCGCTCGATCTTCTGGGGCGGCAGAAATGCGACATCGTGCTGATGGACATGCAGCTGCCCGGCATGGACGGCCTGGGCGCGACGCGGGAAATCAGGCGGCGGCCGGCACTGGCCGGCCTGCCCGTGATCGCAATGACGGCCAACGCGCTCAAGGGCGACCGCGAGCGCTGCCTGGCCGCCGGCATGGACGACCACATCGCCAAGCCGATCGCGCCGCGGGAGCTGAGTGCGAAGCTGCTGCAATGGCTGGGACCGCAAGGCTGCCAAGCCGCCGCCGGCCCCGCAGGACGGCTCGATGCAGCGGCAGACAGCCGGGCGCTGCACGCCCCGGGTGATCTCGACGTCGAGCTGGGCCTGAAGCAGGCGGGTGGCTCGGAGCCGCTCTACTGCGCCCTGCTGGCCAGGTTCGCCTGCGCCCAGTCGGATGCGGCGCAGCGCCTCGGCCAGGCCTTGGCCGCGTCCGACTGGCGCACGGCCGAGCGCCTGGTCCACACGCTCAAGGGCAGCGCCGCGCTGATCGGGGCGAGCGGCCTGCGCGAACTGGCCGGGCGGATGGAGCAGACGCTCCGCGAGCGGCTTCCCATCGTCGGCGCGCTGCAGATCGAGCTGGCCGCCATCCTGGACGAGGTGCATGCCGCGATCGCCCGGCGGCTGCCGGGCCCGGCAACGGGCCAGCAGGGCGTGGCGCATCTCGAAGACGGGGAGTGGCAGTCCCTCAGCGCCAGGCTGGTGGCCCTGCTCGAGGACGACGACGCGGCCGGCGTGCAGCTCTTTCACGAGCACGAAGCGGCTATCCATGCCCGGCTGGGTCCGCGCCACGAGGCGCTGGCCCATGCCCTGCGCGACTTCGACTTCGGCGCGGCGCTGGCTGTCATGCGAGCCGCCGGCAACGCGGCGGCACCGGAGCGGGGCGAGCCTATTTCATCCGCGAGGGCTGGGTGATCGTCTCGCCGGCCACCATGAAGGCGCCGTGGCCCCGGTGGTGCAGGGTGCGTGCCGAGGCATGGTCCGGGCGGGCCCAGGCCTGCACGACCTCGAGGATGAAGAAGCCGTAGCGCTCGACCAGGCTGGTGTCGACGACCCGGCATTCGAGGCTGGCATGGCACTGCGCGATCAGCGGCGCGT
>JBEEPT010000089.1:0-6507 GCA_041190985.1 Pseudomonadota bacterium | reverse complement strand
GCGAGGAACTGGCCCTTCTTGATGTTGACCGGCAGGCCCGACTGCGCCACGGCGCGGATGAAGTCGGTCTGGCGGCACAGGAAGGCCGGCGTCTGCAGCACGTCAACCACGGCGGCGACCGCCGGGATCTCGGCTTCGCTGTGCACGTCGGTCAGCACCGGCACGCCGAGCTCGCGCCTGACCTTGGCCAGGATCTCCAGGCCCTTTTCCATGCCGGGGCCGCGGAACGAGCTGCCGCTGGAACGGTTCGCCTTGTCGTAGCTGCTCTTGAAGATGAAGGGGATGCCGAGCTCGGCCGTGATCTCCTTGAGCTGGCCGGCCACATCCATCTGGAGCTGCTCGGACTCGACCACGCAGGGGCCGGCGATCAGGAAGAAGGGGCGGTCCAGCCCGACGTCGAAGCCGCAGAGTTTCATGGTTCAGGCCTTGCTCTTGTGCTGGTCCAGGCCGGCCTTGACGAAGGCGTTGAACAGCGGGTGGCCGTCCCAGGGCGTGGACTTGAACTCGGGGTGGAACTGCACGCCGACGTACCAGGGGTGGACGTCCTGGGGCAGCTCGACGATCTCGGTCAGGTGCTCGCGCTGGGTCAGCGCGGAGATCACCAGGCCGGCCGCGCGCAGCCGGTCGAGGTACTGGGTGTTGGCCTCGTAGCGGTGGCGGTGGCGCTCGGTCACGACGTCGCCGTAGATGAGGTGCGCCAGCGTGCCCGGCGCGACGTCGGAGCTCTGCGCGCCCAGGCGCATGGTGCCGCCGAGGTCGGAGCTGGCGTCGCGCTTCTGGATGCTGCCGTCGGCGTCCAGCCACTCGTCGATCAGCGCGATCACCGGGTGCGGGGTCTGGGGATCGAACTCAGTCGAGTTGGCGCCGCCCAGGCCGGCGACATGGCGCGCGAACTCGATCGTCGCGACCTGCATGCCGAGGCAGATGCCGAGGTAGGGCAGCTTGTGCTCGCGGGCATAGCGCGCGGCCGCGATCTTGCCCTCGACGCCGCGCTTGCCGAAGCCGCCCGGCACCAGGATGGCGTCGAAGGCGCCGAGCTTGTCGGCGACGTTGTTCGCGTTCAGGTTCTCGGAGTCGATGTAGGTGATCTCGGACTTGACGTGGTTCTTCATGCCGGCGTGGCGCAGCGCCTCGTTGACCGACTTGTAGCTGTCCGACAGCTCCACGTACTTGCCGACCATGGCAATCTTCACGACGCCCTGCGGGTGCTGGGATTCGTAGACCAGGTCGTCCCAGCGCTTGAGGTTGGCCGGCGGGGTGTTCAGCCGCAGCTTGTCGCAGATCAGGCCGTCCAGGCCCTGCTCGTGCAGCAGGCGCGGCACCTTGTAGATGGTGTCGACGTCGGGCATCGAGATCACGCCCCACTGCGGCACGTTGGTGAACAGGCTGATCTTCTCGCGCTCGTCGTCGGGGATCGCACGGTCGGCGCGGCACAGCAGCGCGTCGGGCTGGATGCCGATCTCGCGCATCTTCTGCACCGTGTGCTGGGTCGGCTTGGTCTTGAGCTCGCCGGCGGCCGCGATCCACGGCACGTAGGTCAGGTGCACGAAGGCCGCGTTGTTGGGGCCCAGGCGCAGGCTGAGCTGGCGCACCGCTTCCAGGAAGGGCAGCGACTCGATGTCGCCCACGGTGCCGCCGATCTCGACGATCGCGACGTCGACCGCATCGGGCGTGCTGTAGCCGGCGCCGCGCTTGACGAAGTCCTGGATCTCGTTGGTCACGTGCGGGATCACCTGGACCGTCTTGCCGAGGTAGTCGCCGCGGCGCTCCTTCTCCAGCACCGACTTGTAGATCTGGCCGGTGGTGAAGTTGTTGCTCTTCCTCATCCGGGTGTTGATGAAGCGCTCGTAGTGGCCGAGGTCGAGGTCGGTCTCGGCGCCGTCGTCGGTCACGAAGACCTCGCCGTGCTGGAACGGGCTCATCGTCCCGGGATCGACGTTGAGGTAGGGATCGAGCTTGATCAGGGTGACTTTGAGGCCGCGCGATTCGAGCAACGCAGCCAGCGAGGCGGCGGCGATGCCCTTGCCCAAGGAGGACACCACGCCGCCGGTAACGAACACAAATTTGGTCATGTCGCAGACGAACCCGCTGAGGGTTCGCAGGAGTGTGAAAGGGCGATTATAAAAGCCGGGCCGCGGCCTGGCACAGGCAAGGGCGGCGCCGGGGCTGGTGGTACATTGCCGGGCATGACTGATCTGGCGGGTAAACACATCGTTCTGGGCCTCTCGGGAGGCATCGCATGCTACAAGTCGGCCGAGCTGTGCCGGCTGCTGGTCAAGGCCGGCGCCACGGTGCAGGTGGTGATGACCGAGGCGGCCGCGCAGTTCATCACCCCGGTCACGATGCAGGCGCTGAGCAACCGGCCGGTCGTGCTCAGCCAGTGGGACGCGCGCGAGCCCAACAACATGGCGCACATCAACCTCGGCCGCGAGGCCGACGCCATCCTGGTCGCGCCGGCCAGTGCCGACCTGATGGCGCAGCTGGCGCAGGGGCGCGCCGCCGACCTGCTGACGCTGATGTGCCTGGCGCGCCCGCTCGAGCGCGTGCCGCTGCTGCTGGCGCCGGCCATGAACCGCGAGATGTGGGCCCACCCGGCGACGCAGCGCAACATGGCGCAGTGCCGGGCCGACGGCGCGACCGTGCTGCCGGTGGGCCAGGGCGAGCAGGCCTGTGGCGAGACCGGCGACGGCCGCATGCTCGAGCCCGAGGAGCTGCTCGAGGAGCTCGTCGCGCATTTCCAGCCCAAGCTGCTGGCGGGCCAGAAGATGCTCGTGACCGCGGGGCCGACCTTCGAGGCGATCGACCCGGTGCGCGGCATCACCAACCATTCCTCGGGCAAGATGGGATTCGCGATCGCGCGCGCCGCGCGCGAGGCCGGCGCCGAGGTCACGCTGGTCGCCGGGCCGGTGCACCTGGCGACGCCGCGCGGCGTGCGGCGCATCAATGTGCAGTCGGCGCTGCAGATGCAGGCCGCGGTGCAGGCGTCGGTGGATGATGCGACCGTGTTCGTGGCCGCCGCCGCGGTGGCCGACTGGCGCCCGGCATCCGCGGCCGAGCACAAGATCAAGAAGGACGGCTCGGGCCTGCCGCCGGCGCTGCACTTCGTCGAGAACCCCGACATCCTGGCCGGCGTCGCCGCTGGCGAGCGTGCCCGCACGGGCGAGCTCTACTGCGTCGGCTTCGCGGCCGAGAGCCAGGACCTGCTGGCCAACGCCAGCGCCAAGCGCGCGCGCAAGGGCGTGCCGCTGCTGGTCGGCAACATCGGTCCCGCCACCTTCGGCCGCGACGACAATGCGCTGCTGCTGGTCGACGAGCAGGGCGCGCAGGAGCTGCCGCACGGCAGCAAGACCGAGCTGGCTCGCCAGCTGGTCGCCGAGATCGCGCGCCGGCTCAGGGGCGGGCAGGCCGCCTGAGCTTCAGAGCAGCTCGCCGCCCAGCGCCGCGCTCAGGTCGGTGATCAGCGCGGCGAGTTCGCCGGTCGCGATCGCGACGTCGCTGTCGAAGCCGCCGTTGTCCTCGGCGCCGGCCTGCTCCTCGAACACGCCGTCGAGGAAGGCCAGCTTCCTGAGCTGCATGCCCTCGGTCAGCACGAAGCTCACGCGGCCGTCCCAGTCCAGCGCCAGCTTGGTCGGCAGCTTGCCCTGCGCGATGTGGCGCTGCATCTCCTCGTCCTCGAGGTGGTGGCGGGTGAACTTGACGACCGAGTTCATCTCGTCGCCCGACTTGAGCTCGACCTCGCGCCCCGGCGCGAAATGCCCGGGCCAGCCGTCGGCGCCGCCGGTCAGCCACTGCGTCATCGCCGCCTGCGGCGAGACCTGGGTGTCGAGCGGCGACACCTGCAGCCCGGCCAGGCACTGCACCAGCGCGGTGATGAGCGCATCGGCCTTGCCCTGGCTGGCGCAGTCGAGCACCAGGCGGCCGTGCTCCAGGTCCATCCAGACCAGGATGCTGGACGTGCGCGCGAAGGCCATGGGCAGCAGCTCCTGGACGATCTCGTCGCGCAGCTCGCGGCTTTCCTTGCGTCCGGGCTTGCGGCCTTCCTTCTGCTCGATGAGCGCGCAGCGTTCCTCGAGCCGGCGCTTGACGACCGAGCCCGGCACCGCCTTGCTCTCGTGCATGAAGCGCAGGATGCGCTGGCCCGCGATCAGCTCGACCAGCGCGCCATGCGTCTGGCCGCGCGGCGGCGCCCAGCCGAAGGACTCGGCCTGGGTTGCGCCGCAGGGCTGGAAGGGCATCTTGGCCAGCGCGGCCTCCATCGCCTCGACTTCCATCGCCCAGCCCTCGGCCAGGCGGTAGACCATCACGTTCTTGAACACGGAAATCCTCTGTTGTTTCACGGCCGGCGGCCGGGCGTGCCATCTTAGTGGATGGCGCCCGCGCCGCGGCGCTCGTCAGAGCTGGCGGCTGCGCGCCAGCGGCGGGTTGTTGGCGAAGTAGCGCACGATGCCGCGCTGCAGCGCCTGCGCCAGCCGGTCCTGGAAGGCCGGGTCGACCAGGCGCGCCTCTTCCTGCGGATTGCTGATGAAGGCGGTCTCGACCAGGATGCTGGGAATGTCGGGCGCCTTGAGCACGGCGAAGGCGGCTTGCTCGACGCGCGGCTTGTGCAGCCGGCCGACGCGGCCGATCTCGCCCAGCAGCGCGCCGCCGAGCTTGAGGCTGTCGTTGATCTGTGCCGTGGTGCTCATGTCGAACAGGGCGCGCTGCACATGGGCGTCTTTGCTGCCGACGTTGATGCCGCCGACCAGGTCGGCCTTGTTTTCCTGGTTCGCCATCCAGCGCGCGGCGGCGCTGGTGGCGCCGCGGTCGCTCAGCGCGAAGACGCTCGCGCCCTGCGGGTCGGGCGTGAAGAAGGCGTCGGCGTGCAGGCTCACGAACAGGTCGGCCTGGACGCGGCGCGCCTTCTCGACGCGCACCTGCAGCGGCACGAAGTAGTCGGCGTCGCGCGTCAGGTAGACCCGCACCGGGTTGCCGTTGACCTCGAGCTCGTTGAGCCGGTCGCGCAGCTTGAGCGCGATCTGCAGCACCACGTCCTTTTCCTGCGTGCCGCCCGGGCCGGTGGCGCCGGGGTCCTCGCCGCCGTGGCCGGGGTCGAGCGCCACGACGATCAGGCGGTCGGTCTTGCCCGGCGCCGTGGCCTCGGGGCGGGCGGCATCGCGCGCGCCGGCGCTCGCGTTCGCGTTTGGCTGGGGCGTGGCGGGGCCAGGGGGCCTGGCATCAAGCCGGGTTTCTGCACGGTTTTCCGGCCTGGCGGCTGCCCGGGCTTCCGGCCGAGGCTCCTGGCGTGTCTCGGCCCTGGCCTCCGGGCGCGCTGCGCCCGGGCGGCTGCGCTGGTGGATCAGCTCGCCGAGCGGGTCGGCTCCCCCGGCCTGGACGCCAGTGGCGGCGGGGCCGGCGGCCATGGTGCTCTCGATCTGGCGCAGGCGCTGCTGGATCAGGTCCTCGAGCGGGTCGACCGCCTGGGCGGGGTAGAGGTCCATCACGAGCCGGTGCTGGTAGGGCGAGACCGGATGCAGGTTGAAGACCTGGGGCGAGACCGGCTGCTTGAGGTCCACCACCAGGCGCACCACGTTGGGCGCGTTCTGGCCCACGCGTATGCCCGCGACATTGGGGTCGTCGGCCTGCACCTTGCGCACCAGCTCGCGCAGGCTGGGCAGCAGGTCCAGGCCCTCGATGTCTACCGCCAGGCGGGGCGGGTCGGGGATGAAGAACTGGCGCGCCTTGAGCGCGGTGTCGGATTCGATCGTCAGCCGGGTGTAGTCGCGCGCCGGCCAGACCCGCACCGCGAGCACGCTGGCGCCACGCGCCAGCTGCGCCGGTCCGAGCCAGAGCGCGAGCAGCGCGCCGCCTAGCAGTTCGCGCCGCTTCAGGCCCGGCCCGCTGGCGCCTTGCATGCCGCCTGTCATGTCACGCTTCATGGCGCCAGCGCCTCGAGCAGCTGCAGCCCGATCGCGCTGTGCGCCCTGAGCGTGACCAGGCGGCTGTCGTCCTCGCGCACGAGCAGCTCGAGGCTGAGGTCGGGCGCGGGCATCAGGCCCCGGGCCTTTTCGGGCCATTCGACCAGCTTGAGCCCGGCTTCGGCGAAGACGTCGCGAAAGCCCGCGTCCTCCCACTCGCGCGGGTCCTCGAAGCGGTAGAAGTCGAAGTGCGAGATGGCCAGCCCGCGCGCCTCGTGCGGCTCCAGCACGGCATAGCTGGGGCTCTTGATGCGGCCGGCCACGCCCAGCGCGCGCAGCAGGTGGCGCACGAAGGTGGTCTTGCCCGCGCCCAGCGGGCCGTGCAGCTCGATGAAGGCGTCGCGCAGCGCGGGCGTGGCGGCCAGGCGCCGGGCGCTGGCCTCGGTATCGGCCTCCGCCGGCCAGTGGATGAGGCGGCTGCCTAGAATCTCGGGATGGTTTTGCAGGGTCATGAAGCGCTCGCGTTGCTGGAGCTGGAGCAGCTGCGCGGCTGGGCGCGCGACCTGGGATTTTCCCAGATCGGCATCAGCGGCGTCGATCTGGCGCAGGCCGA
>JBEEPT010000088.1:0-24422 GCA_041190985.1 Pseudomonadota bacterium | reverse complement strand
GCTCGACGTGCTCGACGGCGCGCAGGTCCTTCGAATTCATGATGTAGGTGCCGTGCTCGTCTTCCATGATGGGCATGAGCTCGCCGGGGCGGTTGGCCTCTTCGATCAAATACACCTTGTCAGCAGCGGGGTGGCGTTGGCCGTCGCCACAGGAAGAAAAGGCCTTGTCGGCATTTTCCTGTTCGGTGGCAAAGTTGAAGTCGCCTTCCATCTTGACGGGCAGCACTTCGCCGCTGTCGGTTTGGTCGGTGGCTTCGCTGGTGGCGTAGTTCCAGCGGCAGGCGTTGGTGCACGTGCCCTGGTTGGGGTCGCGCCGGTTGAAGTAGCCCGACAGCAGGCAGCGGCCCGAGTAGGCGATGCACAGCGCGCCGTGCACGAACACTTCCAGCTCCATGTCCGGGCATTCCTGGCGGATCTTCTCGATCTCGTCGAGGCTGAGCTCGCGCGAGAGGATGATGCGCGTGATGCCGACCTTCTGCCAGAACTTGACCGCGGCCCAGTTGACCGTGTTGGCCTGCACCGAGAGGTGGATCGGCATCTCGGGGTACTGCTCGCGCACCATCATGATCAGGCCCGGGTCGGCCATGATCAGCGCATCGGGTTTCATCGCGATCACCGGCGCGATGTCGCGCAGGTAGGTGCGGACCTTGTCGTTGTGCGGCAGCAGGTTGCTGGTGACGAAGAACTTCTTGCCGCGCTGGTGCGCCTCGCGGATGCCGGTCTCGATCTGCTCCAGACGGAATTCGTTGTTGCGCGCGCGCAGCGAGTAGCGCGGCTGGCCGGCGTAGATCGCGTCGGCGCCGAAGTCGTAGGCGGCGCGCATCTTGTCGAGCGAGCCGGCGGGCAGCAGCAGTTCGGGGGCTTTGAGGGCGGTCATGGGGGTGATTGTCCCAGATGGCCGGGCGGCAGTCACGGTGCGGGGCCGTTTGTCCCTACTGGCTCTGCCAGGCCTGTCGGCCTATTGCTGGCCGCTTCCGCCCTGTCTGCCGGGACCGCAGGAGCCGAAGGGGCGGGGGCTAGAATCGCCGGCTCGCCGTCCGTCTCCGCGGGCGCAGCTCCTCCGTCCACCCCAGCCAGACCCACCCCTTTGCCATGACCAGCTCGTCGCGCCCCTCTTTCCGTCTCTTCACCCTGAGCCTGGCCGGGTTGCTGGTCGCGCTGCCGGGCTGCGCCGTGGTGGCGGTGGCGGATGCCGCGGTCACCGTCGCCGCGACCGGTGTCAAGGTCGCGGCCAAGACCGTCGGCGCCGTGGCCGATGCCGTGATTCCCGACGGTTCGTCGAAGAAGTGAACGCAAGCCCTTGATTCCAAAAGGGACTGCGACTTACCCAGAAATTTTGTGGATAACTTTGTGCGCAAGGCGCGCGCAAGTCGCCCCCGCACCCGGCAAGGCGGGTGGATAAGCTGGCCTGCCCATTTAATAGGCAAATCAGTATTTCAAGAAAAATCAATGACTTGCGGGATCGTTCCTGCTGCTCTCTGGTGGGGCGTGAGCGGCCGGCGGTCGGCCGGGTGCAAGCCGCTGGATGTGCATAAGCGTCGTACCTGCAGCATGCGGGTGCTGGCGCGGCGGACAGCCGCGGTGTAGAGTCGCCTCCAGTTCGGCTTGACAGCGGGGGACAGATGGGCGGGCACACGCTTGATCAGACGCAGCGCGACGGGGCGCAGCCGGCGTCCCTGCAGCGCTTCGTCGATGCCCAGGACGGGGTGCTGCCGGCGGTGATGGCCGAGCTGCAGGCCGGCAGCAAGCGCAGCCACTGGATGTGGTTCGTCTTTCCCCAGCTGCGGGCGCTGGGCCGCAGCGCGACGGCGCTCCACTACGGGCTGGCCGACCTCGAGGAGGCCAGGCGCTATCTGGCGCATCCGGTGCTGGGCCCCCGCCTGCTGGAGTGCACCCGCGCCGTCCTGGCCCACTCCGGACGCTCGGCGCATGCGATCTTCGGCTCGCCCGACGACCTCAAGTTCCGCTCCTGCATGACGCTGTTCGGCCTGGCGGCGCCGCAGCAGCCGCTGTTCGCACAGGCCCTGGCCGCCTTCTACGGCGGCGAGCCCGACCGCCTGACGCTGGAATTGGCCTGACGCCGGCGTCCTGCGCCTGCACGCAGGGCCTGCGCCGGGCCGGGCAAGTGCTTGATTCCACGCGACTTGTCCGGCTTATCCAGAGAATCTGTGGATAACTTTGTTGACATCTTCGTGAAGAAGGGCGATGCGCCTTGCGGATCAAGGCCTTCCTTGTCCTGCCCATAATTTGGGCATATGCGCCGCC
The DNA here is from genome assembly GCA_041190985.1 of Pseudomonadota bacterium. Classification (GTDB taxonomy): domain Bacteria; phylum Pseudomonadota; class Gammaproteobacteria; order Burkholderiales; family Burkholderiaceae_C; genus Malikia. The sequence continues at coordinate 22,157 of JBEEPT010000088.1, read as the reverse complement.
AGCATATAAATCAATGACTTGCCAGGGGTGGCGGCAGGCGGCGTGCCCCAGCTCCGCTGGCCGGACTCGCATGCCACGGCCCGTCTGCCGCGGCGGGGCCATGTGCACAATTCGCCGGCCCGGCTGGCCGCGGCAGACGGGCCGCGCCGCGGGTCCCGATAATGCGGGGCTGTCCTGCCACGGCCAGCCACAACCCGCACGATATCCGCTCCATGACGACACCCCCGCCCGGCTTCCTGGTCATCCACGGCAACCGCCTGGAAGACCTGCGCGACCTGACCGTGGCGCTGCTGCAGCGCCAGCCCCTGCCGCCGCTGGTGCCCGAGACCTTCCTGGTGCAGAGCAACGGCATGAAGCACTGGCTGGAGCTGGCACTGGCCGACGAGGCCGCACTGGGCATCTGCGCCGGCACGCGCATGGAGCTGCCGGCCGGCTTCCTCTGGCAGGCCTACCGCAGCGTGCTGGGCCCGGACGCCGTGCCCGAGCAGATGCCCTTCGACAAGGCCGCGCTGGTCTGGCGCCTGCTGCGCCTGCTGCCCGAGCTGACGCAGCGGCACGAGGTCTACCAGCCGCTGCGCCACTATCTGGTCGGCGACGCGGACGGCCGCAAGGCCTACCAGCTGGCGCTGCAGGTGGCCGACGTGCTGGACGGCTACCAGAGCTACCGCAGCGACTGGCTGGACGACTGGGCGGCCGGGCGCGACCAGCTCGCCCTGCGCCAAGGCGAGCTCAGGCCGCTGCCGCCCTCACAGGCCTGGCAGGCGCACCTGTGGCGGGCGCTGCAGGATGACGTTGGCGCGCGGCAGGCGCAGGCCTCGCGCGCCGCGGTGCATGCGCGCTTCATGCGCGCGCTCGAGCACTGGCCCGAGGGAGCGGCACGGCCGGCCGGGCTGCCGCCGCGCATCGTGGTGTTCGGCGTCTCCTCGCTGCCGATGCAGGCGGTGCAGGCGCTGGCGGCGCTGGGCCGGCTGTGCCAGGTGCTGATGGTGGTGCAGAACCCCTGCCGCTACCACTGGGGCCACGTGGTCGAGGGGCGCGAGCTGCTGCGGCGCCTGGCCCGCCACCGCCTGCCGGCCAAGGGCGGCGGCGAGATCGCCTGGGACCTGGACGACGGCGAGCTGCACCTGCAGGCCCAGCCGCTGCTGGCATCCTGGGGCAAGCAGGGGCGCGACTACCTGCACCTGCTCGACGAGTTCGACCTGCCCGAGCAGTACGCCACGCTGTCGCACCGGACCGAACTCTTCGTCGATCCGCGCCAGGATCTGCCGCGGCCCAGCCAGCTGTCCCAGCTGCAGGCCGACATGCTGGAGCTCGAGCCGCTGCCGTCCGAGCCCGAGGAGCTGCCGGACGACGGCTCGATCCGCCTGATGATGGCGCATTCGGCCCAGCGCGAGGTCGAGGTGCTGCACGACCAGCTGCTGGCCTGGTTCGACGCCGATGACACGCTGCAGCCGCGCGACGTGATGGTGATGGTGCCCGACATGAATGCCTTCCTGCCGCATATCCAGGCGGTGTTCGGGCGTTTCGTGCCGGGGCAGTCGCGCCACATTCCCTATTCGGTGGCCGACACCTCGGCGCGCCAGCAGCCCCTGGTGCTGGCGCTGGAGCGGCTGCTCGGCCTGCCGACCAGCCGCGTCACGCTGGCGGACTGGCTGAGCCTGTTCGAGGTGGCGGCGGTGCGCAAGCGCTTCGGTCTGGGCGAGGCGGACGTGCAGCAGCTGCATGACTGGCTGGCGCATGCCGGGGTGCGCTGGGGGCTGGACGCTGCTCACCGGCGTCACTGGGGCCTGCCCGAGGGGCTGGATGGCGTCGAGCAGAACAGCTGGGCCTTCGGCCTGCGCCGCATGCTGCTGGGCTATGCGATCGGCGACGCCGGGCCCTGGCAGGAGGTGCTGCCGCTGCCCGAGGTCGGCGGCCTGGGCGCGCAGCTGGTCGGCCAGCTGGCCGAGTGGGTGGAGGCCATGAACCGGCAGCTGGCGGAACTGGCCCAGCCACGCCCGCCCGCCGAATGGGTCGCGATCCTGGATCGCCTGCTGCTGAGCTTCTTCGATCCGGCCGACGACGCCGAGACGCGCCTGCTGCGCAAGCTGTCCGACCAGTTGCAGCAGTGGAAGCAGCGCTGCGAGCAGGCCGGGCTGGTCCAGCCCCTGCCGCTGCTGGTGGTGCGCGAGCACTGGCTGGCGCAGATCGAGACGCCCGGGCTGCAGCAGCGCTTCTTCGGCGGCGGCGTGCAGTTCGCCACCCTGATGCCGATGCGCGCGATCCCGTTTCGCGTCGTCTGCCTGCTGGGCATGAACGACGCCGACTATCCGCGCCAGGCCTCGCCGCGCGACTTCGACCTGATGACGCACAGCTGGCGCCCGGGCGACCGCTCCCGGCGCGAGGACGACCGCTACCTGTTCCTAGAGGCGCTGCTGTCGGCGCGCGAGCGGCTCTATGTCAGCTGGCAGGGACGGCGCGCCTCGGACAACGCCGAGCTGCCGCCCTCGGTGCTGGTGTCGCAGCTGCAGGACACGCTCGCGCAGCGCTTTCGCCAGCCGCCCAGGCCGCAGCTGCAGCCGCTGCAGGCTTTTTCCGAGCGCTATTTCCAGGCCGGCAGCGGCTTCTTCACCTACGACGCGGACTGGCAGAAGGTGCAGTCGCCCTGGGCCGCGGCGCCGGCGGGCGCAGTGCCTGGCGGGACCGCTGCCGCCGAGCTGCCCGCCGCGCTGGCGCTGGGCGAGCTCGAGCGGCTGCTGCGCCAGCCGGTCGAGGTCTACTGGCGCAGCCGGCTCGGCGTGCACCTGGAGCAGCCCGGGCAGGCGGCGCAGGAGGACGAGCCCTTCACGCTCGACAAGCTGGCTCAGTACCAGCTCGGGCGCGAGCTGCTGCAGAGCGGAGACGCCGCCCAGGCGCTGCAGCGCCTGGCCTTGAGCGGCCAGCTGCCGATGGCGGCCTTCGGCCGGCGCCAGGGCCGGCTGCTGCAGGACAAGGCCGAGCTGGTGCGCGCGCGCACCCTGGCCTGGCACGAAGCCTACCCCGAAGCCCTGCAGCCGCAGTCGGTGCTGCTGGCGCAGGACGGCATCGCGCTGAGCGGGACGCTGCACGAGCTGCGCGCCGGCGCCGGCGGCTGGCTGCAGCTGGCGCAGCGGCCGGGCGCGGTGCTGGCCGGCAAGGAGGGCAGCCGGCATCCGCGCCACGATGTGCTGACGTCGCTGTGGGTGCGTCACGTGCTGGGCTGCGCGATGGGCTGGCCCCTGAGCAGCGTGATGCTGGGCGTGGACGGTGGCCTGCTGCTGCCGTCGCTGTCCGTGCCGCAGGCGCAGGCCCAGCTGCGGGACTGGCTGGACGTCTATCGCACGGCCTGGACGCAGCCGCTGCCCCTGGCCACCAGGACGGCGCTGGCCTGGCTGCGGGCCCGATGCGCGGGCGACCCGGCCGATGACGCCGAGGCTCAGGATGAAGAGGACAGCGGCGTCGGTCTGCAGCCGGCGCGCGAGGCCTTCGAGGGTGGCCAGCAGGGCCGGAACCGATACGCGGGCGAGCGCGAGCAGTCCGCCTACCTGCAGCGCAGCTTCGAGAGCTTCGACGATCTCGCCGACGACCTGCCGCGCTGGGCTCCAGCCCTGTACGGCGCGCTGGTGGAACAGGCGGAAGTCATGCATGGAGCTCAGCCGTCGCAGGATCCGCAGGCATCGCAAGAGGAGCAGGCATGAGCGATATCCCTCCAGGCAAGCCGGAACACCGGCTGCAAGAGATGCAGGAACTCGATCCGCAGACCCTGCCGCTGCGCGGGGCGCAGGTGATCGAAGCCAGCGCCGGCACCGGCAAGACCTGGACCCTGGCCGCGCTCTATGTGCGGCTGGTGCTGGGCCACGGCCGCGACGACACCGGCCTGCTGCCACCCGACATCCTGGTGATGACCTTTACCGAGGCCGCCACGGCCGAGCTGCGCGAGCGCATCCGCGACCGACTGGCGCAGGCGGCGCGCCACTTCCGCGCGCAGGAGACTGGCGACGCCTTCCTGCAGGCGCTGCGCGCGTCCTATGCGCCGGAGCGCTGGCCGGCCTGCGCCTGGCGGCTGGATCTGGCGGCGCAGTGGATGGACGACGCCGCCATCTTCACGATCCACGGCTGGAGCAGCCGCATGCTGCGCCAGCACGCGCTCGGCAGCGCCAGCCTGTTCGAGCAGAGCAAGGTCGAGGACAGCGAGGGCCTGCGGCTGGCGGCGGTGCGCGACTACTGGCGGCGCTGGTTTTACGCGCTGCCCGAGGAGCAGCTGGCGGCGCTGGACAAGCTGGCGCAGGACCCGCAGCAGCTGCTCGAGCGGCTCAAGCCGCGCTGGCAGGCGATCGAGCGCTCGCCCGAGGCCCGCTACCAGGACACGCCGCAGCCGCCCGAGCTGCTGGCGGCATGGAGCCGCTGGCAGGCCGAGGTGGACGCGCTGGAGCAGGACGCGCGCGCGGCCTGGGCGCGGCACACGGAAGCGCTCAGGACGCAGCTGGTCAAGGCGATGGACTACGACCTCAGCGGCACCACCTACCGCGCCGCGAGCCGGGAGGGCTACCTGGCACAGCTCGACGCCTGGGCCACCGGCGGGCCGCGCGATGCCAAGAACATCGGGCGCTTTGGCATTGCCACGCTGCGCGCAAAGACCAAGACCAGCAAGCCGAAGTCGGGCATGCCGCCCTACCAGACGCCTGTGGACGAGTTCGGCGTGTACGCCAGGCTACAGGAGCTGTCCGACCTGCTGGCCACTGAGCCCGACATCCAGGCCGGCCTGGTCGAGCATGCGGCGCAGGCGGTGGCGCTGGCCTACGAGAGCCGCAAGCGCGAGCTGGCGCAGTTCGACTTCTCCGACCTGCTGCAGCGCCTGTATCACGCGCTGCATTCCGGCGACGGCCGTCTCGCGCAGGCGATACGACAGCAGTACCCGGTGGCGCTGGTCGACGAGTTCCAGGATACCGACCCCTGGCAGTACGGCGCGCTCGAGCGCATCTATCTGGACGGCCTGGCGGACGAGGCCGAGCCGGCGCCCGAGCCTGAGGGGGGCGACCAGGCGCTGCTGATGATCGGCGACCCCAAGCAGGCGATCTACAGCTTCCGCGGCGCCGACCTGGCCACCTACCTGCGCGCGCGCGACCGTGCCGAGGCGGTGCATACGCTGTCGGGCAACCGGCGCTCGACCCGCCAGCTGGTCGAGGCGGTCAACCATGTCTTCGCGCAGGCCGAGCAGCCCTTCGGCGCGCTGCCCTTCGTGCCGGTGCAGGCGCGCAACGAGCAGGTGCAGCCGCTGCGCCGGCCCGACGGCAGCGCGCACGCCGCCCTGACGGTCTGGCATCTGGCCAGCGAGCGCCCGCTCGGCGCCACCGCCTACCAGCAGGCCATGGCCGAGTGCTGCGCCGGCGAGATGGTGCGCCTGCTCAACCAGGGCCTGGCCCTGCCGGGCCAGATGGCGGTGCTGGTGCGCGGCTGGCAGGAGGCGCGCGCGATCCGCACCGCGCTGGCCGGACGCGGCGTGCGCAGCGTCTACCTGTCCGAGCGCGACAGCGTCTGGCGCAGCGCCGAGGCCCTGGACCTCTGGTACCTGCTGCGCGCCGTGGCGCAGCCGCGCTCGGTCAGCTGCCTGCGCGCCGCCTTGAGCTGCCGCACGCTGGGCAAGAGCCTGGGCGAGCTCGACCGCCTGATCCGCGATGAGGCGGCCTGGGACGAGCAGGTCGAGCATTTCAGCCGCTGGCACCAGACCTGGCAGCGCCAGGGCTTCCTGGCCATGCTCTACCAGCTGCTGCATGAGCAGCAGGTGCCGCAGCGCCTGCTGGCCACCACGTCCGACGCCGAGCGCCGCCTGACCAACCTGCTGCACCTGGGCGACCTGCTGCAGCGGGCCAGCCTGGAACTGCAGGGCGAAGGCGCGCTGGTGCGCTTCCTGGGCGATCAGCTGCACGAGGACGCGGTCTCCAGCGACGCGGCGCAGATGCGGCTGGAGTCCGACGCCGATCTGGTGCAGGTGGTGACCATGCACAAGTCCAAGGGCCTGCAGTACCCGCTCGTCTTCCTGCCCTTCGTCGCCAACTTCCGCGCCGAGAGCGCCGGCAGCGGCCGCGACGACGGCGAGCGGCTGGCCGAGGACATCCGCCTGCTCTACGTCGCGCTGACGCGCGCCGAGCGCGCGCTCTGGCTCGGCGTGGCCGACCGTGCCAGGGACTTCAACGCCAAGGGCGGGCCACCGCGCAGCGCGCTCAGCCGCCTGCTCGGGCGCCGCGCGGCCGACGACCTGGCGCAACGGCTGCAGTGCTGGGCGGCCTGTCCCGAGGTCGCGGTGCTGCCGGCGCCCGAGGCCGGCACCGAGCGCTACCTGCCCGCGGCCGTCGACCCGGGCGCCCAGGCCGCGCGCGAGCCGCGCCGGGCGTTGCGCGGCGACTGGTGGATGGCCAGCTTCAGCGCGCTGACGCGCGAACTCGAGCCCGCCGCACTGCCGCAGGCCGCGAGCGTCGAGGAGGAGCGCTACCTCGACGCCCAGACCGACAGCCGAGAACCCGTCCTGCCCGGCGTGCCCGACCTGGCGCCGGGCACGCCGGAGGCGGTCGCTGTGACGGTTGCGGTCGAGCCGCGCTACAACGCCTTCGGCGCCGGCAGCGCCTACGGCACCCTGCTGCACGACCTGCTCGAGTGGCAGCTCAGGGAGGGCTGGCCGCTGCTGCGCGCCGACGCGCCGGCCGGCCAGCTGCAGCGCTGGCAGCAGCAGCTCGCGGCCCGTGCCGACGCGCTGCAGCTCGACGCCGCGATGCGCGAGCTGCTGCCGCCCTGGCTGGCGCAGATCGCCGACACCGCCCTGCCGCTTGGCGAGGAGGGTGCCGGCACGCTGCGCCTGGCCGACCTGAGCCTGCAGACGGCCTGGCCCGAGATGAGCTTCACCGTGCTGACCCACGGCGTCACGGCGCAGCGGATCGACCGCCTGATCACGACCCGGATCCAGCCGGGCCAGCCGCGCAACGCCCTGCGACCCAGTGAGCTGCAGGGGTTGCTGATTGGCTTCATGGACCTGGTGTTCGAGCACGAGGGGCGCTACTACGTGCTGGACTACAAGTCCAACAAGCTGCCCGGCTACGGCCCGGCCGAACTCGAGGCCGCCATGCTGGCGCACCGCTATGAGGTGCAGGCCATGCTCTACCTGCTGGCCCTGCACCGGCTGCTCAAGGCGCGCCTGCCGGACTACGACTACGACCGCCATGTCGGCGGAGCGCTCTACCTCTTCCTGCGCGGCATCGACCAGCCTGGTGCCGGCCTGCACCGCTTGCAGGCGCCGCGAGCGCTGATCGAGGCGCTCGACCAGGCCTTCGCCGAAGGCCGGCCGCTCCAATTCCATGGTGAAGCAGCATGAACGCGATTGCACCGACCTTTCCAGCGGCCGAGGCCGTGCCTGGCATGGACCATGCCGCCCTGCCGCTGAGCGCGTTGGACCGCGCCTTCGCAGCCTTCCTCGAGCAGCAGCAACCCGGCGCCGGGCCGGCGCATGGCTGGCTCGCGGCGCTCGTCAGCCACCAGATGGGGCGGGGCCACACCTGCCTGGACCTGCAGGCCCTGGCCGACGAGCCGCAGCGCCTGCTGGGCTGGGAGAGCGAGGCCGTGGCCTGCCTGCCGCGCGAGCTGGCCACCCTCGCGCCGTCCTTGCCCTGGATCCGGGGCGAGCACAGTCCGCTGGTGCTGGACGGCGCGCGCCTGTACCTGCGTCGCGCCTGGCAGGCCGAGCAGGACATCCGCGCCGCGCTGCGCGAGCGCCTGGCCCGGTCCTGCGAGCGGCCGGCCGACCTGGCCCAGCGCCTCGACCGGCTCTATCCGCCCGGCGCGGACGGGCTGGACTGGCAGAAAGTGGCCTGCGCGCTGGCGGCGCGCAGCCAGCTCACGCTGATCACCGGTGGCCCGGGCACCGGCAAGACCACCACCGTGGTGCGCCTGCTTGCCCTGCTGCAGAGCGAGGCCGGCGCGCGCGGCCAGCCGCTGCGCATCCACCTGGCGGCGCCCACCGGCAAGGCGGCCAGCCGGCTCAGCCAGTCCATCGGATCGGCCATCGCCAGGCTGCCGGCCGGCATGGGCGAGGGCATCCCGACCGAGGCGCTGACCCTGCACAGGCTGCTGCAGCTCACGCCCGGCGCGCCGCAGCGCGGCGTGACCGGGCTGGCCACCGACCTCGTCGTGGTCGACGAGGCCTCGATGATCGACCTCGAGATGATGGCGCGCCTGCTCGCGGCCGTGCCGCAGGACGCGCGCCTGATCCTGCTTGGCGACAAGGACCAGCTGGCCTCGGTCGAGGCCGGTGCCGTGATGGCACAGCTCTGCGAGGGCGCGGACGCCGGCGGCTACAGCGCCGACAGCGTCGAATGGGTGCGCGCGCAGACCGGGCAGGACATCGCGGCCTGGCGCGGCGCGGGCGGCGCGCTGGCGCAGCAGACCGTGATGCTGCGTCACAGCCGGCGCTTTGCCTCCGGCAGCGGCATCGGCCGCTGGGCGAACGCGGTCAATGCCGGCGACCGCAAGGCCGTGCAGGCGTTGTGGAACGACTGCACGCCCTGGCAGCCGGGCGACGGCGCTGATGTCGAGCGCCTGGCGCTGGACCGGTTGCCCAGCCAGGAGTTCGGTCGCTGCCTGCGTGCCGGCTGGTCCGGCTGGCTCGAGCGCCTGGCCGCGCTGCGCCAGTCCGGCGCCGACTGCAGCGATGCCGAGGCGCTGGAGCTGCTGGCCGCCTTTGGCCGCTTCCAGCTGCTGTGCGCGCTGCGCAGCGGCGCCTGGGGCGTGGAGGCGCTCAACCAGCAGGCCGAGCGCAGCCTGGGCTTTCCCGGCGATGCCTGGTACGCGGGCCGCCCGGTCATGGTCACGCGCAACGACTACCACCTCAGGCTGATGAACGGCGACATCGGCATGTGCCTGCCGCACGGCGGCGGCCTGCGCGTGGCCTTCGCCGATGCCCAGGGCGGTGTGCGCTGGGTGCTGCCGTCGCGGCTGGAGGCGGTCGAGACTGTGTTCGCGATGACGGTGCACAAGTCGCAGGGCTCGGAGTTCGCGCATGTGCTGCTGGTGCTGCCCGAGCGCCAGGCGCCGATGCTGACGCGCGAGCTGCTCTACACCGGCATCACCCGCGCCATGCGGCGCCTGACCCTGCTGGTGCCGCAGCCCGGCGTGCTGCTGGAGTCGGCGCGCCAGCGCGTGCTGCGCTCCAGCGGCCTGAGCGGCGGCTGACTGCGGCGCCCCCTATCGCCGTCCGTGCCAGGGCAGCGCAGCCGCCGGTGCCAGCAGTCCGAGCAGGGCAGCGCCCAGCAGCCAGGACGGTGGCAGGGGCGCGAACTGGAACAGCGAGCGCGCGCCGGGCAGCAGCAGCGCCAGCGCCAGCAGCGCGGCGCTGAGAGCGGCGATCGCCAGCAGCGCCCGGTTCGGCCGCAGCAGGCCGCGCAGCCCGGCGCCGCGGTTGAGCAGCACCAGGCCGAAGCTGGCCGACACCAGCGCGACGAAGGTGCTGGCGCGGGCCTGGGCCTGGTCCACGCCGCCCAGCAGCAGCCCCGCGAACAGCGCGCCGACCAGGGCCAGCACCATCCCGCCCTGCAGCAGGCTGGCCGCGATCATCTGCCAGGAAAACAGCGGCGCGGCCGGGTCGCGCGGCGGGCGGCGCATCAGCGCCGGATCCTCGACCTCGCTCTCGAACACCAGCGAGGCCACCGGGTCGATCACCAGCTCCAGGAAGGCGATGTGCACCGGCATGAAGACCAGCGGCCAGCCCGCCAGCAGCGGCAGCAGCGACAGTCCGGCGATCGGCACATGCACCGCGAGCACGTAGGCCATCGCGCGGCGCAGCTTGTCGAAGAGGCCGCGGCCGGCGCGGATCGCGCCGACCATGGAGGCGAAGTCGTCCTGCAGCAGCACCAGGTCAGCGGCCTCGCGCGCGACGTCGGTGCCGCGCTGGCCCATCGCGATGCCGATGTGCGCGGCCTTGAGCGAGGGCGCGTCGTTGACCCCGTCGCCCGTCATCGCGACGATCTCGCCGCCCGCCTTGAGCGCCTCGACGATGCGCAGTTTCTGCTCCGGCCGCACGCGCGCGTAGACGTTGACCTGGCGCACGCGCGCACGCAGCGCCGCGTCGTCGAGCGCGGCCAGCTCGGTGCCCGTGAGCAGCTCCACCTGCTGGCCCAGCCCGGCCTGGCGCGCAATCGCGCGCGCGGTCTCGGGGTAGTCGCCCGTGATCATGACGACGCGGATGCCGGCGGCGCGGCAGTCGCGCATCGCCTCCGGCACGCCGGGGCGTATCGGGTCCGACAGCCCGACCAGGCCCAGCAGCTCGAAGTCGAAGCCGTGCTGGGTCGCGGGCCAGTCGTGGCCCTCGAAGGCGGCCCGCGCCACCGCCAGCACGCGCAGGCCGCGCGCGGCCATGCCGTGCGCGCAGTCCAGCCAGGCCTGCGCCCGCACGGGCGCCAGCCGGCACAGCCGCAGCACCGCCTCGGGGGCGCCCTTGACCGCCACGGCGTGGATCTCCTGCTGGGGCACCTGCCAGACATGCGACATCGCGAGCAGCTCGGGGCTCAGGTCGTACTCGTGCACCAGCTCGAAGCCGTCGAAGCGCGCCTGCGCATCGCGCCGCTCGCGCCCCAGACGGTGGATCGCCTGCTCCATCGGGTCGACCGGCTCGCGCTCGCTCGCGAGCACGCTGGCGTCGAGCAGGGCGTGGAAGGCCTCGGGCAGCACTGCCGCGCCGGCGTGCCAGTGCGCCAGGATCCCGTCCGGGTCCGCCGCCAGTTCGGCGATCGCCATGCGGTTGAGCGTCAGCGTGCCGGTCTTGTCGGTGCACAGCACGGTCGCGGCGCCCAGCGTCTCGATCGTGGCCGCGCGGCGCGTCAGCACCTGTTGGCGCGACAGGCGCCAGGCGCCCATCGCCGTGAACACCGTCAGGATCAGCAGGAACTCCTGCGGCAGCATCGACATCGCGAGCGTGATGCCCGCCAGCACGCCGCCCAGCCAGTCGCCGCGCAGCCCGCCGTAGAGCGCGACCACGGCCAGGCTGAGCGCCAGCCCCACCAGCGAGAAGATTCGCACCAGGCGCCGGGTTTCCCGGAACAGCGGCGTCGCGGGCGTGCCGAGCTCGCCCAGCGTCCGGCCGATGCGGCCGAGCTCGCTGCGCGTGCCGGTGGCCGTGACCCGGGCCAGCCCCTGGCCGCCGAGCACCATGGTGCCCGCGTAGACCATGCTGGATTCCGGGCCGCCCGGACCGGCCTCTTGTACCGGGCGCTTGCGCACCGCCTGCGATTCGCCCGTCAGCAGCGACTCGTCGGTCAGCAGGTCGTGGCAGGCCAGCAGCCGGGCGTCGGCCGGCACGCGGTCGCCGTCGCCCAGCAGCAGCAGGTCGCCGGCCACGACCTCGCGGCCCGGGATGCGGTGCTGCCGCCCGTCGCGCAGCACCAGCGCACGCGGGCTGCTCAGGTCGCGCAGGGTCTCGAGCACGCGTTCGGTGCGCCGCTCCTGCCAGAGCGTGATCGCGAACGAGACCGCGACGAAGGCCGACAGCATCGCCGCCTCGTGCAGGTTGCCCAGGGCGCCGTAGATGGCCACCGCGGCGACCAGCAGCTGGAACATCGGCTCGCGCACGGCCTCGAGCGCGATGCGCGCGAGCGTGCGGCGCTGCGCCTGCGGCAGCTCGTTCGGCCCGTGGGCGGCGAGGCGGGCGTCCGCCTCGGCCTGCCTGAGGCCGCGCCAGCGGTCGGCAGCATCGGCATTCATGCGCTAACGGTTCTGCTGGGCATGAGCGCCAGGCTGTGTCGCGCGGCAGCGCTCAGGCGGCCACCAGCATGGCCCAGTACGACAGCCGCAGCAGCCGTTCGTGGTCCAGCCCCACCGGCACCGTGGCCGCGATCAGTGCCGCGGCGACCTGCTGGCCGGGCACGGTGGTGTCGAGCAGGTCGCCGTCCGCCAGCGGCTGGGCGGAAGCGTCGAGCAGGGGCAGCACCCAGGGCGCTGCGGGCAGCCGGCCGCGCCGCAGCACGACGGCGACCTGCCCGTCCTCCAGCCGCACGAAGGTGCCCGGCGGACACAGGCCCACGGTCTGCAGCAGTGCCTGGCCAATCGCATCGGGCATGGCGCCGCCGCGCGCGATCACCTGGCGCGCGGAATCGGTCACGCAGCGCCCGCCGCGGTGTTCGCGCGGGCTGATCAGCGCCGCGTAGCGGTCGGTTGCCGCCAGGATGCGAGGCAGCAGGCCGGCATGGCTGTCCGGTCCGTCATGGTGGTGGGCGACCGTGTGCAGCCAGTCCGGCACGTGCACGCCGAGCTCCGCCAGCCACTGCGCGCCGAGCTGGGCATGGCGTTCCACCAGGGCGCGCTGCTCGGGGCTCAGCGGCGCGGCCTGGGCCGCGAGCTGGTCCTGCAGCTGCGTCATCGCCAGGTTCATGGTGAGCGCGGCCAGCGTCAGGTGCTCGCGCTCGGTACCGCTCAGGCCCAGCCCGGGGGCCACGAGGTGGCACAGGCTGGCGCAGAGCAGCGCATGCGTGGCGCTGTAGCCCGTGCTCGACAGGCTGACGCGCTGGACCAGCCAGTACAGCAGGCTGTCGGTATCGCTGTCGAGCTGCGCGGCCAGCTGACCGTGCAGATCCAGCATCGCGTCGCGAAAGCCGGGATGGTCGCGCGGCTGCGCCAGCCAGCGCGCCAGCTGCGATTCCAGGTCGGCCCAGCGCTGCATCCAGTCGCGCACGGGCAGCTCGTTCTCGCTCTTGCTCGTCATGCCGCTTCCCCTTCGGAACGCCTGTTCCGGGCTCCCGCTGCCGATTGTCACGCCGTGGCCCGAAACGCGCCAGTCTCGGCTCGCGGACGCGCCAGGGGAAAGGCGCGCGGCGCCGCTTCAGTCGCGGAAGTTGTCGAACGACAGCGGCAGCTCGGTCATGTCCTTGCGGATCAACGCCATCGCCTGCTGCAGGTCGTCGCGCTTGGCGCCGGTCACGCGGACTTTTTCTTCCTGGATCGCGGCCTGCAGCTTGAGCTTGCTGCCCTTGATGAGCTGCTGGATCTTCTTGGCGTCCTCGCTCGCGATGCCGTTGCGCACCTTGAGCACCTGCTTGACCTTGTCGCCGCCGATCTTCTCGACCTTGCCGGCGTCGAGGAAGCGCACGTCGACCGAGCGCTTGGTCAGCTTGTTGCGCAGGATGTCGTCGACCTGCTGGATCTGGAAGTCGCTGTCGCCGTAGAGCGTGATTTCCTTGTCCTTGAGCTCGACCGCGGCGGAGCTGCCCTTGAAGTCGAAGCGGGTGCCGATTTCCTTGGCGGTCTGGTCGACGGCGTTCTTCACTTCGACCAGGTTGGGCTCGAGTACGGTGTCAAAAGAGGGCATGGTGGTTCAATGCAAGGCGGCGCCGCGGCGGCTGGTCCGGAGCGCCTGGGTGAGACAATCCGGGGATGTTAGTCGAGAAAAACGTGCCCTTGCAGCCCTTGAACACATTCGGCATCGCTGCGCGCGCGCTGCGCCTGGCGCGCATAGGCTCCGAGGCCGAACTGCAGGCGCTGATCCGCCATCCCGACTGGCGCGCCGAGGAGTGCTTCGTGCTCGGCGGCGGCAGCAACATCGTGCTCACCGGCGACCTGCGCCAGCTGGTGCTCAAGGTCGAGATCCCGGGCCGGCGCCTGCTGCGCGAGACCGGGCGCGGCTGGCTGGTCGAGGCCGGCGCCGGCGAGCGCTGGCACGACTTCGTCGCCTGGACGCTGGAGCAGGGCTGGCCGGGGCTGGAGAACATGGCGCTGATCCCGGGCACGGTCGGCGCCGCGCCGGTGCAGAACATCGGCGCCTATGGCGTCGAGTGCCAGGACCGCTTCGACTCGCTCGACGCGATCGACCTCGAGACCGGCGAGCCCTTCAGCCTGGACGCCGCGCAGTGCGGCTTTGGCTACCGCGACTCGGTCTTCAAGCACGAGCGCGCCGCCGACGGGCGCGGCTTCGGCCTCAAGGGCCGGGCGCTGATCACGCGCGTGCGTTTCCTGCTGCCCAGACCCTGGAAGCCGGTGCTGGGCTACCTCGACCTCGAGCGCAAGATGGCCGAGACCGGTGTCACGAACCCCGACGCGCGCCAGATCTTCGAGATGGTCTGCGCGATCCGGCGCGCCAAGCTGCCGGATCCGGCCGTGATCGGCAATGCCGGCAGCTTCTTCAAGAACCCCAGCGTCACGCCCGAGCAGTGCGCCGACATCATCGCGCGCGACCCCAAGGTGGTGCACTACCCCATGCCCGACGGCAGCATCAAGCTCGCCGCCGGCTGGCTGATCGACGCCTGCGGCTGGAAGGGCAAGACCGTGGGCCATGCCGGCGTCTACGACAAGCAGGCGCTGGTGCTGGTCAACCGCGGCGACGCCGAGCACCCCTGCACCGGCGGCGAGGTCATGACGCTGGCCAAGGCGATCCAGACCAGCGTCTACGAGCGCTTCGGCATCCGGCTCGAGCCCGAGCCGGTGGTGGTCTGAGCGGGCAGGGCAGGTTGCCGCGACAACGGCCTGGTTCCGGCGGGGCCGGACTGCTCGAGTAAAATGAAAACCATTTCCTGAAGTTTTCCTTATGGACCGGTTCTCGTGCTGCAGCTGTGGCGTCACGGTGTGGCGCAGGGTGCTGGCCTTCCTGCTTGCAGGCGGCCTGAGCATGGGCGCGGCTGCGGGCGGACTGTCCCGGGCCCAGCAACTGCTCGAGCAGGGTGATCTCAAGCAGGCCCAGGTGCTGGTCGACGAGCACCTCGCCAGCCGGCCGGACAGCGTCCAGGGCCGCTTCCTCAGGGGCGTGATCCTGGCGCGGCGCAACGAATCGGCGCAGGCGATCGCCGTCTTCAGCCAGCTCACCAAGGACGAGCCGCAGCTGCTGGAGGCCTACAACAACCTCGCGGTGCTCTACGCCCGGCAGCAGGACTACGACAAGGCCCGCTCGGCGCTCGAGGCGGCCACCAAGGCCGACCCCACCTTCGCCGCGATTTCGGGCAACCTGCGCACCACCTACGGCTGGCTGGCCAGTCGGGCCTACGACAAGGCGCTGGGGCAGAACGCCGTGCCGGCGCCCGGCAACCTGGTGCTGCTGGGCAAGCTGCGCGAGCCCGAGCCGCCCAAGCCCGCACCCGCAGTGCCTGCGCGCGAAGCGGTGCCGGCACCCGCCAGGGCCGAGGTGTTCGCCAGGACCGATGCGCCGGCCAAGCCCGCTGCGGCAGCGCCAGCGCGCGAAACCGCGCCGGCGCCCGCCAAGTCCGAGGTGGTCGCCAAGGCCGATGCGCCGGCCAAACCCGCCGCGCCAGCCAAGGGATCCGAGGCCGACGTGCGCCGCGCCCTCGACGACTGGGTGGCGGCCTGGGAGCGCAAGGACATGAAAGCCTATCTGGCGGCCTACGCCCCCGACTTCGCGCCCGCCGGCGGCATGAAGCGCAAGGCCTGGGAAGAGGAGCGCAGCAAGCGTATCGTCAAGAAGAAGGGGAAAATCCAGCTCACGATCGAACGCGTGCAGATCAGCGTCAAGCAGGATGTCGCGACAGTGCAGTTCAGGCAGCACTACAAGGTCGAAGGCTATTCCGACACGACACAGAAGCTCATGACTTTCAGCAAGCGCGGCAGCCGGTGGCGCATCACCATGGAAAGGTCGGACGGATGATCGTTCGCTCCATACTCGTGATCGGGGTGCTGGCCCTGGCGGCAGCCGAAGGGCTGGGCATGCTGCGCTCCGCAGCGCATGCCCAGGGCGGCGAGCCGGCCGAGGTGCGCCAGGAGGCGAGCCTCGCCCCGTCCGATTACGCCAGCGGGCCGGAACATGTCGAAACCCTGCTGCTGCAGGTGCTGGTCGAGATCGAAGGCCAGCGCCTCGACCGCGCGCTCGAGCTGACCGGGCAGATGCTGCAGCGCTTTCCCAACTACCGCCTCGGCCACCTGATCCAGGGTGACCTGCTGCTGGCCCAGGCGCAGGCCATTGACGGGCTGGGCGCGCCCGCGCAGCTCTCGCCCGAGCGTGTCGCGGAACTGCGCGCCGAGGCCCTGGCACGGCTCAACAGCTACCGTGAGCGCCCGCCGGCCGGCCACGTGCCGCGCAACCTGGTGCAGATGGATGACGGGCAGAGCCACGTCATCGTGGTCGATGCCGGGCGCTCGCGACTCTACCTGTTCAAGAACGACGGCGGCGCGCCGCGCCTGGTCGCCGACTACTACGTCGTGCAGGGGCAGGCCGGCACCGACAAGTTCCGCGAGGGCGACAAGCGCACGCCGCTGGGCGTCTACCGCATCACCAGCAGCCTGAGCAAGGACAAGCTGATCGACCTCTACGGCGCGGCCGCCTTCCCGCTCAACTATCCCAACGAATGGGACCGCCTGCGCGGGCGCAAGGGCAGTGGCATCTGGCTGCACGGCACCCAGTCCGACACCTTCGCGCGCCCGCCGCTGGCCTCCAAGGGCTGCATCGTGCTGAGCAACCAGGACATCGAACTGGTCGCGCCCCACCTGCAGGACGGCATCACGCCGGTGATCATCGCCGACCGGCTCGACTGGATTCCGCAGGCCGAGTTCCGCCGCCAGCGCGACGACTTCCTCGCGCTGTTCGGCGCCTGGCGCGCCGACGCCGAGAGCCGCGATCCGGCACGGCTCGCGCGCTACTATTCCGGCCGCTACAAGCCCGCCCCGGGCGACGCTGCGGCATCGGCCGAGATCGACAAGCTCTCGATCTTCCGCAACCCCGGCGAGGACGATGTCGTCGTCGTCAACTTCGAGCAGAAGGCGCGCCGCGGCGAGGTGGCTCGCGGCGCAAGCCGGGTCCAGTACTGGATGCGCGAGTCCGGCGGCTGGAAGATCGTGCACGAGGGCTCGGCCTGAAGCTGGATCCGGGCTCGGCCGCTGCTGCCGGGGCTTGAACTCATGGCGCCAGGCTGGCCAAGGGGCGCGGGGCAGGGGGAATGCTGCGGGGCTTTGAAGCCACGCGACCGTTGCCCTGCAGCATGCGTCGCGCCATCAGCGTGATCGCCTCTTCGCGCCTCCTGGGGGTGGAGTCGATCCGTGCCCGGGTCAGGCCGCTCCAGCCGCTTGCATCCAGGCCCGTGCCTTCGAGCTGAAGGACCACGCCGGAGCAGGCCGGCAGCGCTGACATCAGGGTCTCTTTCCAGGCCGTGGCCGCCTGAGCGCTGTCGAGTTCCAGGCCGCCCGCGAGGTGGTGGCCGGCGAACAGCAGCAGGTCGCAACGTTCGAAGGGCAGCCCGTGCAGCGCGACTTCCTGGTCGCTGACCGACAGCACCACCGCCTCGACCGAGCGGTCGCCGAGCAGCATCCGTCCCGCCGCGAACGAGCCGACCGGCCCGGCCGTGAGCCACTGCTCGCCGATGGCGGCGCCGCGCTCGTCGGACCAGCCGACGCGCAGGCCGGCGGCGCCCAGTTCGCGTGCCAGCCCTTGCGCCAGCAGGCTGCCCGGCGCCGCGCCCAGGATCAGCGCGATGGGGATGCGGCCGCCCTTGCGCAGCAGCCGCTTGAGCAATTCGCCATAGAGGTGAGGGCCGGTGGTGGCACCGAGCTGAGGCTGGCCGTTGACCTCGCAGACCGAGCCGCCGCTCTCCCGCCAGGAGCGCCCGATGTCGGGCAGCAGCAGGTCGACCCCGGCCAGGTCCAGTCCCAGCGCGCTTGCGGCGCGCAGCGCCAGCCGGGCGTTGTCCGGATGCACGGCGGCGTTGACTGCGACCGGCATGCCACCGCTGGCCACGTTCGCGCTGCGGCGCAGCGCCATGAAGCGGCCAGGCGCCGGAATGGCGTGCTCGTCCAGGCCGGACTCGGCCAGCAGGCTGCGCGCTTCCTCGTCCAGCTGCAGGCGCTTGAGCGGCGCATGGGCACCCTCGCCGCGGCGCGGGTCGGCATTGAGCTCGGCGAGCAGTTCGGCGACGCTGCGCCGGCCGTCGCCGGTCACGCCGCCCGGGACGCGCTCGATCGCCCACAGCAGCTCGCCCGCGTGGACGGTCAGGCGATAGTCGCGCCCGTGAACATGCTGTTCCAGCAGTATCCGCTGCGAGAGCCGCTGCGCGCGCTCGAAGGCTGCGCGCACTGCCTCCTCGTCCCGCAGGCCGGCCGACACGCCCCGGCCACCGTCGAGGTCGGCCGGCTTGACCACCACCGGGAAGCCCAGTTCGCGCGCCACCCGCACCGCGTGGTCGGCGTCCGCCACGAGCCGGTGCCGCGGCACCGGAATTCCGGCTTCGCTCAGCCGGGTCGCGGCCCAGGCCTTGTCGCGCGCCAGCCGGCTGGCGATGTTGGAGGTGGTATCGGTGAAGGTGCTGTCCAGCCAGCGCGCGCGGCTGCCCTGGCCGTAGCGGTAGACGTCGCGTCCCAGCGGCCAGACCGGAATGCCCAGTTCGAAGGCGGCGCGTAGCAGGCGGGGGGTGTTCGCGCCCTGGGGCGCGCGGCTGCTCAGCTGCTCGCGGGCCGTCTTCAGTCGCGCTGCCGGCACGGGCCGGGCAGGGGGGGCAGACGGGTCCGACGCCATGTCTGCGCAGTGGGCGAGCAGGCAATCCTCGAACAGCTCCACGATGGCGGCGAAAGCCGTGCGCGCGGTATCCAGCCGGCCGGGCGCGCAGGGAAGCCACAGCGTGAGCTGGCTGAGCTGTCTGTCGGGTTGTCGGGGCCGGGTCATGCGGCCGGCCTCGAAGACGGGCAGGCCGGCGCTGCGCTGCAAGGCCGTGCTCCAGTGCAGTAGCCACAGGCCGGCCTTCTCCAGCCCGTCGGGCTGCGCTGCCCAGGAGTCCGGCAGCGCCGCTTCGCCCAGGGCCTCGGCCCATTCGGCAGCCTGCGCCCAGATTCCGTCCAGGTGCGGTGCCGGCCCGGCCGCAGCGGCCAACTGCACCCGCAGGGCGGGCTGGCGCGCGCCGAGCGCAAAACCCGCATAGCCTTGCCCCGGGTCCGCCTGCAGCCAGCGCACAGCTTCTTTTGCCGCAGCGTTCATGGGCGCACCGCCACGACGGTCATCAGCGACCAGTTCATGCCGGTGCGCCGGGCGTCGAGCTCGCGCAAGCCGAGTCCGGCGCGGATCGCGTCTTCGGTCTGCTCCGGGCTGGCGTGGCGCAGGTCGAACAGCTCGGTGCAGAACGCCGCCATGTCGCGCGCGCTGTCGAACACCCAGTGGAAGTCGACCTGCTCGGCCGACTGCACCGTCCAGCCGGTTTCGGCCAGCTCTGCCAGGGTGCTTCCGCCCAGGAACACCCCTTCGTGGCCGGTGCTGTTGTGCGCCCCCACGAAGCCGTCGAGGAAGCACGCCACCGGCGAGGCGGCAGCGACGTCCGACAGTACCAGGCGCCCGCCCGGCCTGAGCACCCGTTGCAACTCGGCAAAGAGCGGGCGCTTGTCCGCCAGATGGTGCACCCCGGCCAGGCTGATGGCCGCGTCGGCGCTGGCGTCGGGCCAGGGCAGCGGCAGCAGGGGCCGCTGCGAGGCGGGCGCGTCGGGGGTGCCGTGGTGCGTGAAGCTGGCGCAGGGCTCGTGCCCGAGCCAGACGCAGCCGGCGGGCAGGTAGCGCTGCAGGTAGCCGCCACCGGCCGGGACATCGGCCACCACCTGGCCGGGTGCCAGCGCGGCGCGCTCCACCGCCTGGGCGAACTCCTGCGCGCGCGCCTGCGGGTAGCGCCGCATGGCGCGGTCGTAGGCCGAGCCGCGCAGGGCGAACAGTTCGTCGTAGCTCTTCATGTCGCCCCTCCCTCCCGTCGCTTTTCGTTGGTCTTTTCCTGGCGGTGGCGCAGTTGCCTGCGCCAACCAGGCGCACGTCCGGCGTCAGTGGCCTGGCAGATGCAGGAACTGCGGATTTTCGTCGGGGGGAGGGGTGACCGTACCGATGCTCACATTGGAGGCATTCGTCACGCCGACCAGCACCACGGCGCCCTCGGTTTCGTAGCCCCCGTTGTCAGGGGAGGCGTGATAGACCAGCAGCAGGTCGACACCTTTCGTGGTGTTGACGGTAAAGGTGCCCTCGGCCGTGTAGTCGCCGCGCACGAAGCCGTAGTGGCCTGAGTCCAGCAGCAAGGCGCCGGTGATGGAGTCGAAGCTCACGCTGGTATCCTTGGCTGTCCCCGCGACATCGATTGTCTCGTACCGGCTGTAGCCGTTGATCACGTCCAGCAGGCCTGTGATGGTGTCGCCGGTGTTGAGTTGTCCTGATGCGTCGGTGTCAGTGACGAGCGCCTCGCTGGTGCTACGCAGGATATAGGCGTCGGTGTCCCCTTCTCCGTTCAGCACGTTGCCCAGCATGGGGATGCCTGCGCCGCCGTCCACCGTCGGCAACGGAGCTGCTGGCGGCGGTGGCGGGGCGTAGAAGGCATGGCTGTAGCTACCGAGGATGTCCTGACCCCCTCCGCCGTAGAGGAAATTGCCTGTTCCTCCGGCCATAATCACATCGTTGCCGCTGTCGCCGTAGGCATCGTTATTGCTGCCAATGTCGTACGGAAGATATATCGTGTCGTTATCGCTATTGCCGTGGATCGTGTTGGACGAGCCTTGGCCGAGTTCGATAAAATCCCTGCCGCTGCCGCCGCTGACGACGTTGAATCCATCGACGGCATAGCCATAGTCGGTGTAGAAGTAGATTGCGTCGTTGCCATCGCCTCCGTTGATGCTGTCCAACAATGCATTGTAGACCTCGATCGTGTCGTTGCCGGAGCCGCCGTTGAAGGTGTTTCCGTAATCCTCCCCATATTCATAATTTTGGTGAATGTAGTCGTCCCCCCCGTCTCCGTTCAGGACATTGCCGGTGCCGCCGTAGAGGACGAGTTCATCCCCACCCGAGCCGCCACTGACCGTGTTTGAAAAGCCCTCAAACTCGATGAAGTCGATGCCGTCGTTGCCGTTCAGCGAGGAACCGAAAACATAGCCATGGATGTCGTCGTCGCCGATGCCGCCATTGACCGTGCTTGAAAATGCGCCGTAGAGCCAGATATGGTCGTTGCCGGCATCGCCGGACACGACGTTGCCGGTTGACGGTTGATTGGAGGATTCGACGACGAGAGTGTCGTTGCCGTCACCGCCACTGAGGGTGTTGTAACTGCCAAAGGCATGCAAATAATCTTCTCCCAGGCCGCCGTTGAGCTTGTTCTTGCTGCCCCAGGCCCAGAGGTGGTCATTGCCGGGGCTCTGTTGCAATATTCAAAATACCAAGTAATGCCGCCGGTGGTCCGCGGTAAGCTTCAGGGATGAGCGACAGAGTCAGGCCCGAGCCCGCCAAGTACAAGACGACCAACTGGAGACACTACAACCAGGCCCTGAAGGCGCGCGGCGCGCTGATGATCTGGCTCGACCGCGACCTGCAGTGGTCGGGCTTGGCCTGCGGCAAGCGCGGCCGCCCGTCATTGTTTTCCGACGCCGCGATCCAGTTCTGCCTGACGATCAAGGGGCTGTTTGGTCTGGCGTTGAGGCAGGCGATGGGCATGGTCGAAAGCTTGCTCAAGCTCGCTGGTCTGTCATGGCCGGTGCCCGACTACAGCACGGTCTGCCGACGCCAGAAAACGCTCAAGGTCCGCATTCCGTATCGGCCAGCACAACAAGGGCTGCACCTGCTGGTCGACAGCACCGGCCTGAAGATGATGGGCGAAGGCGAGTGGAAGAGGAAGAAGCACGGCGCCGAGTACCGTCGTCAGTGGCGCAAGCTGCACATCGGGATCGACGCGCAGACGCTGGAGATCCGGGCGATCGAGGTCACGCCCAACTCGGTGGGCGATGCGCCCGCGCTACCCAGTCTGCTCGGGCAGATCGATCCGAGCGAAGCGCTGCTGTCGGTCAGCGGCGACGGCGCCTACGACACCAAGGCCTGTCACGAGGCGATTGCGCTGCGCCAGGCGCAGGCGATCATCCCGGTGCGAAAGAACGCCAAGAGGCCGTGGAAAGAGAACCGTCCTGGAGCCAGAGCCCGCAACGAGATCCTGCGCGCGACGCAGCGGCTGGGTCGGGATATCTGGAAGCGCTGGAGCGGGTACCACCGGCGCAGTCTGGTCGAGACCAAGATGCGATGCGTCAAGCTGCTGGGCGAGCGGGTGATGGCGCGGGACTTCGAGCGTCAGGTCGCGGAATTGCAGGTGCGCGCCGCCATCCTGAACCGCTTCACGCAGTTGGGCACGCCCGAGACGGTGCGTGTAGGGTAATTCCGTCTGGGGTCAGGGGAAGAACGTCCTTCGATTGAATTGTTCAACAAAGTC
>JBEEPT010000087.1:0-5512 GCA_041190985.1 Pseudomonadota bacterium | reverse complement strand
GCACGGCATGGACGCGCCCGACACCGTGCAGGACGGCATGGAGTGGTACGCCGACGAAGACGACGCGGATGTCTGCGGCCCGGCACCCCGGATCGTGGACTTGCGCGAGCCGCCCAACGTTCGAGTTGAGCCGCCGTAGGTCGGCTCGAACGAGGGGTTATGGCGCCGGTTGATACCGAGAAGGAGAAAGCATGCCGCAGTGCATTGTGTTGAACGTGACCGACCGCGACGACTGGACGGACCAGACCGAACACCCGCGCCGGAAGCTGGCGATTGGCCTGCACATTCCCGCGAAGCACCGGCCGACGCTTGTGCACCACACCCGCGAGGAAGCGGAGGCCGAAGCCGCGCGACTGGCCTGCACCAGCGAGCGAGGATGGGGCGACACCTACGCGGTGTTTGAACTGGTGGCGGTGGTGAACGGCAAGGTGCTGGCCGACACCGACCGCGTGAAGGGCATGGGCACCTGCCAAGCGCTGGTGCCGAAGTGGGACGACGCGCCCGGGGTTGAGGTATGAGGCCCGTTCGCATCATTCGCGATGAGCACGACTGCCGCGCCTGGGCGCTTGAACAAGGATTGACGATGAGCAGAGAAGCCTGGGGCGACCCGCCCGACCCGGAGCCGCAGTATTGCCCCGTGTGCGGCGGCCAAGAGCACGTAGAAGGGTGCGAATTTAGCAAGGAAGTCGAGCAGCGGCTCAAGGCCGTGGATGCGGCTACCAAACTGTGGGCGCAGCAACAAAACCTAGCAGCGATGCTGCGCAAGTGCGCGCATGCACTGATGCGCCGCGGCCGTGAGGACTTGGCAGCCGATGCGGTTGGCCTTCTGCGCCGCTATGACCTGCTGGGATCGCCGCTGCGAGATGAACAAGCGCCATAACGACCAAGCTCAGGCGGGGCGCCGCTAGGCGACCTCGCCTGCAGCGACCAGTTCGGCGGCCGGTTGATTGACGAACCAGAGGATGAACGCGATGGACTTGCGAACCCTGAAGCACCGTCAAAGCGCGCGAACGCTGGAACGTGCCCGCGTATGGGCGCCCGACAGATTCGACGTGACCTATGACGAGTATTGGGACGACGACGAAAGCCCGGAGCGCGACACGACGTGCAAGCACTGCAGCGGCACCGGAGGCGACCCGTGGAATGACGGCATCACGCCTTGCGAGCACTGCGACGGCGAAGGCTACGAGTGGTGGAACTGATGACGACCCTGCACCTGATGACACAGCGCGGCCAGCCCTACGGAAGCCAGCGCAAGTGCTGCGAATACTGCGGCCTGATGCTGGTGGCGCGGCCCGATTCTTTCTGGCGCGAGCACACATGGACAGACGATCCGGAGCACTTCAAGCACTGGCCCGCAGGCACCGCGAACGTGCCAAACGAACTGGTGCCATGCTGGCCCAGCAACAAGACGCCGAACGTTGGAGGTGAGGCGCGCCTTGCGGCGCACCAGCCTTCGCACACCACAACCGCGACGCCGCAAGGCGTCGCCTCGACCGACCAGTTAGGCCGGGCATCCGAAGCGAGGAACTGATGGCGAATGGAAGCATTGCGGTACAAGTGGACGTGCTGAACCTGGAGCCGGTGAAGAAGCTGCACGAGGCCGTGTGCCAGGCCGTGGCGCTGCTGAACCGTTCGCCGGAAGTGGCACGCTGCGCCGAAGGGCGCGAAGCGCACAACCGGCTGCGGCAAGCACTGGTGGACGTGGCCGATGCCTACATGGACGCGCCGGTTTCCGAGCGCGAGCGTGCGTCGGTGGCGGCCAAGCACCAGAGGAAGCCGCGTGTGACGACTGCCGCCGAACTGAAGCAGCAGGCCAAGAGCGACACAAGCTGCGTAGGCGCCTTTGCCCGTGCGCGGCCCGGGAAGGCCTAACGTTTGAGCTAACCGGGCCACGCTTGCGTGGCTCCGGTTGAGCGAATAGTTAGAGCGCTGTTGAACGAAGTGAAGGAGCAAGCATGGGACGAGAAGTAAGGCGAGTGCCGACCGACTGGCAACATCCGAAGCATTGGACTGGCGGCCTGCGCGGCCCTGAAGAACGCTACAAGCCGCTGTTTCCTGGCGAGCGCTACCAGCCTGCCGTGGACGAGTGGGACGATGAATGCGCAAAGTGGAAAGCCGGATGGCGGCCTGACCACTGCGACAGTGCCGAGCACCGCGCCATGTGCTACGAGCAGTGGGCAGGCCAGCGACCACACCGCGACGACTACATGCCGAACTGGCCGGCAGAGCAGCGCACACACCTGATGATGTACGAGGACACGAGCGAAGGCACGCCGATCAGCCCGGCCTTTGAAACACCCGAGGAACTGGCGCGCTGGCTGGCCGACAACAACGCAAGCGCGTTCGGCAGCGACACCGCAAGCTACGAGGCGTGGCTTCGCGTGGCGCGCGGCGGCTGAGCGCCGAGCATGGTGTTCACGCCAGAGGCCGGGCTTCAAAGCGGTGTGAGTGCTGTAGCGCTCTAACGTCGAAGGTGACGCGCCGGCCGCTTGCGGACGGTCGCGTTGACCGCCAGGTTAGGCGTGGTGAACGGAGAGGAAACATGAAGATCATATTGAAAAAGAGCGATCACCTGGACGATTGGTACACCATCGTTCGCGCCGAGCACGATGGCCGCGAATGGCTTGAAAGGATTGGACCAAGCGCCAGCCGATTCATGTGCTCGGAGCGGCTGTCGCCGGAGGCGTGCATCGAAGGCACGGCTGAAGAAATGATCGAACTTGCGGAGGCAATCAAGGCTCGTGGCGCCGCATCGTTCAAAAGATGTGCGGTTCGTGTTGACGGCGAAAACGCCTACTTCTGCAGCCCCAAGAACAGCGAACGTGATGCCGTTGTGCCGCTGGCGAACGCCGACGAGTTCGCTGCTCAGGTGTTCGCTGAATTGCACGCCTAACGTCGGCGATGAGCGGGCCGCCCGCTCAGCCTGACAGCAATGCGGCCCTGCCTCGGCGGGTCCGCTCGATCAACCTGTTCGGCCTCTTGCGGCCGGAGCGAAAGGAAAGTGATGACGACGAAACGATTCCACGTCAGCGACGTTCTGACAGTGACGACCGGCAAGCTGCTTAGCCACCGCGGCATGGAAGGCGTCTACGAAATCTTGAAGCACCTGACCGGCGAGCCGATCTTCACGCACCAGATCGGCCGCGTGCTGCAAGAAGCAGCCCCGCACGTACTGCAGCAGTTCCCTCCGCTTGCAGGCGTTTCAGCAGACGACGTGAGTGCGGAGAACTACAGCGCGTGGCTGCGCGCCATCGTGGCCGAACACGGCGAGTGGCTGGACGTGGCGCCGATGCCGGAGCATGCACACGAGAGCATCGACCCGATCAGCGAGCTTGCCGAGAAGGTGCACCCTGACCGAATCGTGACGATAGGCACCTGAGGCCGAACGTTCGAGCTGAGCCGCCGTAGGTCGGCTCGAGCGAGGGGTTAGCCGGCCGGCGGTTTGGCGCGCTTCAGGACCGCACGCATCCACGGCTGCCCGAACTGCTCGACCTTCAAGCGCACATCACGAGGCACGAACCAGGTGACACGCTCCAGCTTCTCGCCCGGCTCTTTCGGTGGCCGGCCACGCTTCTTGGGTTGCTCCATGCGACACATTGTAGTGCCACAAAAAGTGCTTGCAATCTCTTTTTGGTTCCACTAATATTCGATCCGTCAACAACGAACCAGGGGTGATCGATGGCAACCAAGACTCAATGGCATGTTGTGCAGAACGTGAAGACCGGCCTGTACCACGTTGTGCGCCACGAGCCGGGTAAGACCGAAGAAGACATGGAGTTCCTGCTCGGGCGCGGCGGCTTTCCGCTCAACTTCTCGACGGGAGAACTCGCGGATAAGGCGGCCACGCGGGCGAACTCGCTGCGCTGGCAGGAAGCAATGTGCGATGAGCAATACGTGCGCGGCGTGCAAGCCGGCTAACGCAGAGTTGTGCGGCGCCCGCAGGGCGTCCGAACCAACGCCGGGTTATGCCGGCGACAACAACGGAGAATGAAATGCGGAAACTGCACGTAGGTACAAGCCCACTGACCAACCGGATTTACGCCGGGCATGTGCTGAAAGACGGCGCGACGTGGGGCGAAGGAAAGCAGGACGTAACGGGAGCAGCCTGCGGCGCTGTTTGCGAGCATGTGCTGGCGAACGGAGAGCCGGTAATGGTGACGTGCAACGGCAAGCCGAAGTACGAAATCACGGTGCGCGAACTGTGAGGCATAACGCTGAGGTAACAGGCGCATGACGGCGGCTTTATCGCCGGCAGGCGTCCGCGTTGACCGCCGTGTTATGCCACACGGCCAATACAGGTGCATCTTGGCTGACCCGCCCTGGGCGCTGGCTATGGCTGGGCAACGGAAGCGCGCAAAGGAAGGGGCAAAGCCGGAAGCCTTGCCGTACCCGACCATGACGATTGATGAGATTTGCGCTATGCCAGTAGCCGACTTTGCGGCGGAAGACTGCCACCTTTGGCTTTGGACGACGAACCAGCACCTGGAAGACGGGTTCAAGGTGATGCGGGCATGGGGGTTCAAGTACCTAGCCCCGGTGCATTGGGTGAAGCCTACCGGCATGGGGAATTGGTTTGTGCATCGGTCGCAGACGATGCTTTTCGGCTACCGTCAGAAATGCCGGTTCCCGCTGGCGCGCTACCGACCAAACGTGTTTCAGACTGGCGACCCAAAGCGGCACAGCGAGAAGCCTGACGCTAGTTACGAACTGATCGAGGCGGTAAGCCCCGGCCCTCGATTGGAGCTTTTCGCACGGCGCAAGCGCGGCGACTGGCACACATGGGGCAACGAGGTTCCGTGCGACGTGAGCATGGGGCATAACGCAGATTTAAGCGGCCGTACTCGGTCCGCTTGAAAGACGGGTTAGGCGCGTGCCCGTTACACGCGCCAATGTAGGAACGCAAGACCATGACCAAGAAGGTACGAATCGAGAACGCCGACACCAGCGACCACAAGCTGGTGGTTCAGGTGTGGCAGAAGGGCGCCACCATGCCCGATGGCCTGGGCGGCACGAACCAAGCCCCGGACGTGATGGCCAGCGAGTACGCGATCAACGGCCCCACCGACATGGTGGATGCCTACGTGCACAGCGGCCAGTATCTGGTGGTGCGCGAGGTCTGATGAATACGCGCCTGGCACATGTGCGCCGCTTCACGGCGGACCCTTTCTAGCGGCAAGCTGCCGGTCCCGCGACCAATGTGCCTAACCGGCTTCAAGCGCCTAACGCCCGAGCTAACCTGACCGACACAGCGCGATGACCGACCAAGCAACCCAAGACGCACCGACCGACGCCCAGCCACGGCCCGCTGTGGCGGGTCAGGTTGAGCGAAGTGTTAGCCGGCAACTTGGTGGCCTGCCACTGCCCTACTACGAAGACGAGGCGGTGACGCTGTACCACGGTGACGCGCTGGCGCTGCTGCCGATGCTGCCCAAGGCCGACGCGGTGGTGACTGACCCGCCCTATGGCGAAACCTCGCTTGACTGGGATGTGTGGCCGGATGGCTGGCCCG
>JBEEPT010000086.1:0-6986 GCA_041190985.1 Pseudomonadota bacterium | reverse complement strand
GCGCTCGTTCGCCGTCAGCAGCACGGAGAGCGTCGTCATCGTCGTCAACGGCTGGGACGGCAACCCGTCGAACTACGGCACGTTCCGGTTCCTCGTGAACGGCTCGCCGCTGCTCTACACGGCGGGCGCGTTTCCGTTCTACCGCGAGTCGTCCAGCATCTCGATCGTGGACAACGGCGCCGGGAAGATCCGCGTCAACTGGACGCTGCAGCCGTTCACGGCCGACGGCGATCCGGTGACGTTCGCCAGCTCGGCACCTTCCGATCTGGTGCAGGCCGGCATCGTGCCGGGCCGCACCTACTACGTCCGGGTGCGTGCAACCAACACGTTCGAGCTTGCCGAGACGCCGACCGGACCGTCGATGGCGTTCGTGAACGCGACGATCAGCGTGTTCAACGTCGGGCACGCCGTCTACCAAGCCGGCGACATCGTTCAGAACTCCACCAACTACTTCTACTGCCGGGCTCCGAGCCTCGGGGTCGAGCCGGGCGTCGACCCGGGCTGGCAGACCTACTGGTACCAGCTGCCGGCGACGCGCGAACTGGAGATCCCGCATCAGTACCTCGACGCCGATCTTGCGGCGCTCGACATGCGCAGCCAGTCGGCCAACGTGCTGACGATCGTGCATCGCAACTATGTGCCGCACGAGCTGACGCGGCGCACCGGGATCCTGTGGGCATACCGCCCGATTGCGTTTGCCGCGACGGTGCCTCCTCCCGCGTGGTCGGCCAACGCAATCGTGCCGAGTGCTGGGCAGGTGTCGAACATCAACGGCGCGAGCAACATCGGCGCCCCGTCGCGCCTGCAGCTCACGTTCCTGTCGGACATCTCGAACACCTACCGCATCGGCGACTCGTTCTACCTGCTGGGGCTGCCGGGTGGAGCCAACGTGCCCGACGGCTTCTACGAGGCGGCGGTGGTGGGGACGTTGGCGCTGGACGTGCGGCAGGTTTCGGGCGGCACGTTTGTCACGTGCACGGGCGGCCCCTACGGCGCTGGCGGTTCGATCCGGCTTGCGACGCCAACCGCCACCGTCTCGAACTTCTACCGGCTCACCTCTCTCGACCAAGACGGCCGCGAGTCCGAGGCTGGTCCGTCGGCTGGCGCGTTCAACATCCTCAGCGTGCCGGGGAGCTACAACACGCTCAGTTGGATCGCGGTGCCGGGGGCCTCGCTCTACCGCATCTACCGCAGCGAGAACGGCCGGTACGTGCTCATCGGCGAGACCAGCGCGACGACGTTCAAGGACGCTGACGAAGCCGCAGACGACAGCTTCACGCTTCCGGAGTCCGACACGACGATCGGCGGCACTGCATTGGACTACCCCGCCGCCGCCGGCAACTTCGAGGGGCGTCAGCTGTTCGCCGGCACCGTCAACCGCCCGCAGACGATGTGGGGGACGCGCTCCGGCACGTCCAACGACCTCAGCTACCACATCCCGTTGCAGCCGGACGACCGGCTCAACGTCACGTTGAAGTCGGGCAAGCCGGTGACCATCCGGCACCTCGTGCCGGTGAGCCAAACGCTCGTCGTCCTGACCTCGACGGAAGAGTTCCGGATCGCATCCCCCGACGGCGTGGCGCTGACGGCGGACGTTCCCACGCCTGCCCGCTCCATCACCAGCGTCGGCGCCAGCGAGCGTTGGCCGGTGGTGGTGGGCAGCTCGCTCGTCTTCGAGTCGGAGCGGCGCGGGCAGATCCGCGAGCTTGGTTTCCGTTCGGACACCGGCTGGATCGTCGGCAACGTCTCGTCGCGGTGCGCCGACTGGTTCGACGGCTACCAGATGGCCGACGGCATCGCGCACCAGCAGGCGCCCATCCCGACGCTGTGGATGGTGCGCAACGACGGCACGCTGCTGGGCTTCACCTACGTTCCCGAGGAACAGGTTGGCGGATGGCACCAGCACACGACCGACGGCACCTTCGAGTCGGTGTGTGTGGCGCAGGAGGGCGGCGAGGACATCGTGTACGTGGTGGTCAAGAGGACCATCGGCGGCACGCCGCTGCGCTACGTCGAGCGCATGGCCGAACGGCGCTTCGACACGATCGCAGACCGTCGGTTTGTCGACAGTCACCTGACCTACGACGGCACAAACACGACCTCGACGACGCTGACCATCACCGGCGGCACGACCTACGCGGCGGGGCAGACGGTCACGCTGACGGCCAGTGCGGCGACGTTCGCGTTCCCGGCCACGACCGACGTGGGCGACCGCATCAAGTGGCTCGGCGCCTACCGCGTCCGCATCACCGCCACCAGCTCGACGACGGTGGCGACGGGCGTGATCGAGGACAGCTTCCCCGGCGTTCCGGCTGGTCCGTCCACCGTCTGGACGTGGGGCCGCGACACCCTGTCGGGGTTGGGGCACCTGGAAGGCAAGACGGTGCAGGTGGTGGCCGACGGTGCCGTGCTGGCTCCTCAGGTGGTCACGGGCGGCGCCATCACCCTGCGCACGAACGCAGGCGTCACCACGGTCGGCTACAAGGTCCACGTCGGGCTCGGCTACACGGCCGAGGCGGTGACGATGCCGCCAGCGATCCCCGTTGACGGGTTGGGGCACGGTCGCGTCGGCAGTCCGTCCCATGCCGTGCTGCGGCTGCGGCGCTCGGCTCCGTTCCGCTTCGGCCAACTCGGGGCGGCGGATGCGGCCTACAACACGACCAGTCAGGCGGACGACTTCACCGGCCAAAGCCGAGAGCTGTCGTTCGGTTCGTTCACCGAGGACAAGCAGATCCGCATGGTGCAGACGGCCCCGCTGCCGATGGCGGTGACGGGGGCTGTGGTCACCATCGCATGGGGGGACTGACGCATGGCCGACCTTGGAATGATCTCTCCCGGCGCCATGTCGTGGCTGTCGCAGCCGATCGACTACGGCCCGATCTCCGGCGGCGCCATGGCGGCGCTCCAGAATCCGCAGGCGCCGAAGGCTCCGGGCACCAACCCGCTCCTCGGCATCGGGGCGGTGTCGGCCGTTGCCGGCGCGGCCATGTCCACCGTGGGCGCCTACTACGGCGCCAAGACCTCCAAGATGCAGGCGCGGTCGGCGGCGATGGCTGCCGACTTCGAGGCGTCGATGGCCGCCCGCAACGCTCGCCTCGCCGAGATGGACGCGCAGACCGAGCGCGACGCGGGGCGGCTGCAACTGCGCTCGCTGGGGCTCCAGTACGGGGAGGCGGCGGGGCGGCAGGTTGCGCAGCAGGCGGCGGCCGGCGTCGACCTGAGCAGCGGCAACGCCTTGGAACAGCGGGTGTCACTGAGGCTGGCGCAACGCATGGACGCGCTGACGATCCGCCAGAACACGGCGCGCGGCGTCTCGGCCCGACTGACGCAGGCCACGAACTTCCGCAACCAGGCGGCCATGGGACGGGTCACGGCGGGCAACCTGCGCGCCACCGCCGGCAGCATCTCCCCGGGCCTCTCCACCTTCGCGGGACTGCTGGACGGTGCGAGCCGTGCCGCCCTCCCGCTCTACGCCTACAGCCGCAACTGAACCATGATTCCGCTCCCGAGGGTGCCAGTCAGCCAACAGAGCTACGGCCAGTTCGCAGCGCCGACGGCTGCGCCGATGCAGGATGCCGGGCCGCAGCAGATGCAGCAGCTCGGCGCGTCGCTGCTGAACGCCGGGGCGTCGGCTGCACGCATTGGCGCCGACCTGCAAGCGGACCTCGACCAAGGGTTCCTGATGGAGTCCGACGCGCTGGCGAGCGAGCTGGCGCGCAACACCGTCGGCAGCTATCGCCAGATGGCGGGCCTGCCGGCGATCGAGTCCTTCGGGGACACGCAGGAGCAGCTGCGCACGAAGCTCCGCAACCTGTCCGACACCGCGCGATCGCCGGAGCAGAAGCAGCGGCTGGAGCGCATTCTCGTGCAGCGGATGCAGGACGCCTCGGAGTCGATGGCGGCCCACCGCGACGTGCAGGTGCGGAATCGGGCCATCGGCGGCGCCAAGGCCGGCATGGAGTCGGAGATCCAGAACTACCTCGCGGCGCTCGGCAACCCCGACGACATGAAGTTGGCGCGCGACCTGATGATCGAGCGGGCGGGCGAACTCAGCCGGCATCGGGGCGAGGACGGCGACATGGCCAAGCTGACGCTCCTCGACGCCACCACGCGCATGCACGCCGGGGCCGTGGACGCGCTGCTTGCCGCCGACAGGCCGACGGAGGCGCTGGCCTACCTGGAGCAGCACAAGGGCGAGATCGCGGCTCCTGAGCGGGCACAGACGACGCAGAAGGCCAGGGCGGGGTTCGTGGAGTGGGGGGCGCGGCAGCTTGACCAGAACGTGCCCGACATCAACCAGCGGCTGGCCGTCGTCGCGGACTGGCAGAAGGCAGGGCGCATCACCGGCGACGAAGCCGAGTCGGCCCGCCGGCACGTGATGCAGTTCGAGCGCGTGCGGCTGGAGCAAGGCGCCTTGCAGGAACGGGCGCTGCGGCAGGAGGCGGCCAAGTGGCTCGCCGCCAACCCCGCGCTGGCGATCACCGACAACCCCGACTTGGCCAACCGCTTCCGTGCGCTCAACGCCCCGTTCCCCGAGCGCGTCTACACGACCGACCCGAAGTTCGTCGAGCAGTTGCAGGCGATGCCGGCCGCCGTCGCGCAGCAGTTCCAGCAGATGAGCGACGCGATGCTGGAGAAGCAGCTCCGGCCGTTCCTTGACGATCACGACCTGAAGAAGTGGACGGCGTTCTTCCGGGGCGACCAGGACATCGTGGGCCGCCAGGACCGCATCAAGCGCGCGGCCGAGGTGCTTGGCGTCGTCTCCGACCCGGTGGTGGTTGCCGGCATGACGAAGGAGGAGCGCGCGGCCAACGCGCAGAAGCTGGCCCGCTTCGAGGCTCAGGTGCAACGGCAAGTCGACACGCTGCGCGCCGAGAAGAAGGGCGACTTGACCACACGGGAGATCCAGGAGCAGATCCTCGACCCCATGATGGCCGAGGGCAACAAGGTGACCAACGCCAGCGGCACGCAGCAGTCGGTGGTGGCGGCGCAGATTGCCGGCGACCTCCCCTACGACGACCCAACGACTCCGAACGTGGACGAGTCGCTTGACCTGTCGAAGTTCCCGAAGGCGGCCGACTACTCGGTGCCGGTGGACGGCAAGCCGGTGTTCTTGCGCGACGTGCCGATGGTCGTGCGCAAGGCGATCCGCGACAGCTGGGCCAAGGACAACCCCGGCAAGCAGATGACGGTGGCGCAGGAGATCGAGGAGTACGCTCGCGTCTACCGGCCCAAGATGGAGGCCGCGAAGCAGGCCGAGCAGTCGGCGAACGTCTGGCGCCAGATGTGGGGCCTGCCGCCCGGTGCGTCGACCGTCACCCCTGAGCAGTTCAAGCAGGCCATGAAGGACCGATGAGCAACAGCACGCCGCCCGACCTCCTGTCGCAGCCGACCGCGCCGCAAGAACCGCAGCCGCTGCTGACGGGCGGCGTCTACCAAGGGTTCGAGAACGACCTGCGCGCCTTCCGTCGCAACAAGGCCGACGCGGAACAAGAGCTGTGGGCCGCGACGATGCGGACAGCCATCAAGACCGACCCCGCGCTCTACGCCGAGGCCGACAAGCTGGCGTTGGACCAAGGCGTGACGGTCGACTTCGCGCTGCGGAACATCGACAACGTGCGGCGGATGGCCCGCGTGAAGCAGATGCGCGACGACCGCATCGAGGCCACCAACCCGTCGTGGTTCCGGTCGATGCAGTCGCTGGAGTTCGCGCGCAAGGCGTGGGACGACGACCAGTTGCCGTTCCTTGAGCGGTGGTCGCGCGCCTACGAGTCGGGGCAGCTCATCACCGAGCGCGGCAGGCTGTCGGCCAAGGCGATGTTCGTTGGCAAGGATGGCGCGAGCGGCCGTCTCTCCACGGACGACATCGCCAACCTGGAGCGTATCCAGAAGCGGCAAGGCGAGCTTGGCCCGGTGTCGGGGCTGTGGAACGCAGTCGAGGTCATCGGCCAGCAGTCCAAGTCGATCCCCGAGGCGCTGACGGCAGGCGCTGCCGGTGGTGGTGCTGCGGCTCTGGCGGCTTCGTTCACCGGCCCCGGCGCTGGCGCGGCGTTCGTCGGCGGCTTCAAGGCGGCGTTCTGGTCAACGCTGGCCGTCAACGCCTTTGAGGTGGAGGCTGGCAACGCCTACGCCGACATGATCCAGGCGGGCTACGATCCCGACCGCTCGTGGAATGCAGCGTTTGGCATCGGCATTGCCAACATGGCCATCGAGATGGGCGGTTCAGCCTTGGCCACTGGGGCGCTGCGCAAGGAGGTTGGCCGGCTGCTGACCAAGAAGGCGTTGGAGGAGAGCGCCAAGGGCGCGGTGACCGGTTTCGTGCTGGGCTTTGCCAAGGAGTACTTCAAGGCCGGAGCCGCCCAGGTTGTCGACGAAGTGGTGCAGGAGCTGGTGACCATCGCGGGCGAGGAAGCTGCTCGCCGGCCCGGTGACGCCAGCCTGTCGCCGGAAGGCATCGCGTCCAGGCTGTGGGAAGTCGCCAGCAAGACGACGCAGGGCATGGCCATCCTGGGCCTTCCCAATGCCTACGCCGGGGGCCACCGAGCTCGCGTCGCGGCCATGATCCAGAAGGCCAAGCAGGACGCCGAGCAGCGGCGGGAGGCCATCAAGGCCGGCGCGCAGTCGCCTCTGACCAAGAACGACCCGGCCGCGGCCGAACAGTTCATGGAGCAGACGCTGGCCGAGAACGGCACGCCGCGCACCGTGTTCGTCGATGCGGCCATGCTCCGCGACGTGCTGGCGCAGGCCGACAAGGCAGCCACCGAAGCGGGCGACGGGCTCACGAAGTCGGCCGGCGACATCCTCGAAAGCATCGTTCCCGGCATCACCGAGCAGATCGAGGACCAAGCGGCGCAGGGCGGCGACGTTCAGGTTCCGACGGCGAAGCTCATCACCACGATCGCGCAGCAGTTGCCGCAAGTGGCCGAGGCGCTGAACGAGCACGGGCGCATGGACCCCGCGTTGCCGTCGGCTGCCGTTGCGGCCGA
>JBEEPT010000085.1:0-3466 GCA_041190985.1 Pseudomonadota bacterium | reverse complement strand
GCTGCATCATGGCGGGCATGTTCCCGCCTGGGCCCCGCCGCGATCAGGGGGAAAGTGGCACTGCGCGCGCGGGAAGAATCAGCGCCGGCGGCGCGCCGAGCGCAGGCGCGCAAGGTGCTCGGCCGACGGGCGCAGCTGCTGCGCGTGGAACGCGCCCGGCACGCGCAGCGTGGCGAGGTAGTCGAAGCGATCTGCAGGCGTGGCCGGGTCGACGGGCGGGGGCGTGATCGCGCCCCACGCATTGCCCCAGGCGCGCCACCAGGCGTTGCCCCAGGCGCTGCTGCTCATGCGGGGCCCCAGGGGTCGATCTCGGTGCCGGAGCCGTCCACGTCGATGGCGTTGACCTTGCGCACGTCCACCGGGATGGTGGTCGCTGCCAGGGCCGCGACGGTGGCGGCGGCCACCTGGTCGGCGGTGAGCTCGGTCGTCACGTCGGTGGTGCCCGTCATGTGGCCGATGGCGTAGGGCACGAGCGCGCCGGTGATCACGAACGAGGCGGCGCCCGTGGTCTCGGCAATCGCGCCGAGGATCGGCGAGTTGAACGTGATCGACATCGCCGCCGAGCCGTCGCCCGACACGCTGCCCGTCATCGCCGCCACGGCGTCGAAGGTGAACGCTGCCGTGCCGGTGCCCGAGGCGATCAGCCCGCCCGTGGCAAGCGCAAAGTCGATGACGAACGAGGCGGTGCCCGTGGTCGTGATGCCACCCACCGCCAGGCCGGTGGAATCGAACGCCATGGCCGCGGTGTAGCGCGCCGACATGCCGCCTGCCTTGGGCGGCATCAGCCACGATGTAGGGTGCAGCGCGCCGTCGGGAATGCCGGATTTGTTGGCGATGCTGGCGCCCGCAATCACCGTGCCCTGCCCCGCCCACAGGTTGCGCAGCGCGCCGGCCTGCGCCCAGGTGTTGCGCTCGACGGCCGCGGCCAGCGGCGCGCCGAGCTGGCGCATCGGGCCGCCGCCGGCGCGAACGCCTGCGCCGATCAGCATCAGCCGCCCCAGCCGAAGTCGACGGCGGCGGTGAAGGGCGAGTTGTTGGTCGTCGCGCCGGTGCTGAACAGCAGCCAGCCCAGGCACGCGCCGTCGTACACGCGCGGCAGGCTGGGCAGCTGGTTGAGCAGGTCGCGCTCGCTCCACATGCCGGTGACGGGGATCGACAGGTCGCACAGCGGCCGGCAGATGCACAGCGCCGTGACGCCCGAGCCGGTGTAGGCGGTGCCGCCGCTCCAGGTGAACGACTCGATGCTCTTGATGCCCGTGTCGCCGCCCTGCTTTGGCAGGAACGGCCCGTAGCGCCCCGCCGCGTTGCCGCTGTGCAGGATGCGGGTGGCATAAGCGTCCGCCGCCGCGCCCATGGTCGGGCTGCCCTGGAACGCGCGGCCCGCGGTGCCGGCGGTGTTGGTGTAGCTCGAGGCGCTGAGGTTCGGACCGCCCGCGGTTGGCGCGGTCTGCGCGACGAAGAAGGCCTCGGCCCCCACGCCGTCGTCGTAGCGCGGCATCTGCATCGTCACGGTGTGCGTGCCGGTGCCCGCGTCGGTGTAGGCGATCACGGTGCCGGCGATGGCGTTGGCCAGGCTGGTCGCCACGCGGGCGGTGGTGGCCGACACGCGCACCAGCCAGTAGTCGGTGGCCAGGCTCAGCCCCGTCGGCAGCGTGGTCGTGGTCGTGAACCGCACGCGGCTGTAGGTGTTGAAGTCGTTCGTGTAGGTCAGCAGCAGGCCCGACGACGACGACGCGGTGAAGGTGTTGCTGTTGATCAGCGTGCGCGAGCCGGTGCCGGTGACGTTGGTCGTGGCCATGCGGTAGTAGCCGAGCAGGTCGACGAGCTTGGCCTGCCACGGCGCGCCTGCAGCGGCGACGAGCGACGCGCCGACGTTGAGGATGTGCTTGGTGGCGGTGGACACGTTGCCGCCGTGCTGGATGCCCAGCAGCGTGGCCGATGCCGCGTCGCCGCCCAGATCGGTGCACTGCTGGAACACCAGATCCTGCGCGCTCGGGTAGGTGCTGGCGTTGGGGTAGCCCGCCCCGCCGAACAGCGCATGCCAGCCGCCGGCGGTGTGCGCGGGGCTGGTGATCTTGGCGTTGTCGCGGCGCAGGTACTTGCCGTTGGTGGTGATCTGGTTGATCAGGTCGTCTTGCGAGGTGTAGCCCATGGTCAGGTGCTCCAGGCGAATCGGGCGTACCCGGTGAGGATGCCGGCGGCCATGCTGCCGGCCGGGTTGACGATGAAGTTGAGATAAGCGCCGTCCCTCACCTGCGGCGCGCCGGCGCGCATGCGCACGCACTCGACCTCGGCCATGGTGTTGACCTCGCGCGTGGCGATGTCGAGCAGCGGCTTGACGAGCACCAGCGCCACGAGCCCGCCGCTGGGCACGGTGAACGTCACGCTCTGGATGCTGCGCACGCCGCTGCTGTCCTGCGCAAGCGGCAGGAACGGCAGTCCGCCGCTCGTCTGTGCCTGCGCGCTCGTCACGAGGGTGGCGATGTTGGCGGCCGTGGTGTTGCACGCGATGGCGGGCGACGTGCGCGCGTTGCCGGCCTGGTCGGTGTAGTTGAAGGTGAACGTGCCGCCGCCCGTGGTCGGCGCGGACGCCACGGCCATGACCATGACGCCATCGCCGTCGGTGTAGCGCGGCAGGGTCACCGCGTTGTCCAGCGTCTGCTCGTCCAGGCTGTCGCCATCGACGAACGGGTAATACAGCAGGTAGTCGAGCAGCTGGTAGCGAGCGACGAGCGCGGCGGTGGGCGTCATCAGCCCGAGCGCGGCCAG
This sequence comes from Pseudomonadota bacterium, assembly GCA_041190985.1. Classification (GTDB taxonomy): domain Bacteria; phylum Pseudomonadota; class Gammaproteobacteria; order Burkholderiales; family Burkholderiaceae_C; genus Malikia. The sequence goes on along the minus strand of JBEEPT010000085.1, from coordinate 697 downwards.
GTGCTTGGTGCCGGGCGTCTTGGCGTCACCGTGGAAGATGCCGTCGAAGCCGTCGAGCGTGGCGGCCTCGAGCGGGGCGCTGGCGTAGTACTGCGGCTTGGGGTTGCCGGCGGCCATCGACAGGTCGCACCAGTTGCCCGACACGCTGGCCTGGCTGGGCACCTTGCGCAGCGAGCAGAAATGCGTGCGCCCGGCCGCGTCCGCCGCGGCGTACTGCGCGACGTTCAGGAACCCGGGCACGGCGGGTCAGTCCGCGGTGACGGCGAGCGCGCCGGCCGCGAACTGGGGCTGGATGCCGGCCGAGACGTTGAGCGTGCTGGACAGCGCGCCGCTGATCATCTGCGACACGGCGCCGGATGAGGTGTCGACCACCGCAAAGTGGGTGATCGCGTTGCTGCCGGCCGAGCACGCGCCGAACTGCACGAGCGCGGCGTTGGTGAAGCTCGAGCCGCCGTCCGTCCACGCGCTGGCCTTGGTGAGGGCGACGCGCGCATATCCGGTGTAGGTGGCCTCGGCGACCAGCGAGGCGGATTCGCCCGGGTCGGCGGTGAACAGGGCCAGGTACTGCGTCGCCCCGGCGCGGTAGCTCGGGTCGGTGCCCTGAAGGTGCATCTTCAGCGTGGCGTTCTCGGTGGTGTTGGACAGGCTCATGGCGGCGGCTCTTTCATCTGGGGTTGCGGCGATGGGGCGGGCGCGA
>JBEEPT010000084.1:0-6127 GCA_041190985.1 Pseudomonadota bacterium | reverse complement strand
TGCGCACCCTGCAGACGCTGGACAGTGACGGTGACCTGAACAACGGCATCCAGATCAGTGCCTGGGCGCGCGAAGTGGCCAGCCTGAAAACGAAGATCCGCCTGGACGACGAGAAGACCACCGACGACGAGGTGAAGGAGCGCCTGCCCGACGGCGACTACAAGCGAACCGAGCAAGAAGCCCGCGACCACTACGAAGAGCACGAAGACGACGAGTCCAACGAACATCTGGGCTACGACAACAGCGGCTCGGGTTCGGGCACACCGGTCGCCCAACCAGCCAACACCACCGGCCGCCTGCTCGCGTCCAACTGCTTCCAGTGCCACGGCACCAACGGCGTCAACGGCGCCTTCGGCAACCTGGCCGGGGTGCCGCAGAAGGATCTGCTCGACAAGCTCAACGACATGCGGCTGAAACCCGCGGGCGCCAACCTGATGGCGCCGCATGCGCGCGGCTACACCAACACCGACCTGTACTGGATCACCTATTACTTCTCGCGGCTGCCCAAGCCCTGAGCCCGGAGGCTGTCATGAACAACAGAAGGCATTTCATCGCTGCGGCTGCCGCCACCGCTGCAGCCGCCCTCATCCCCCTGCGCGCCTCGGCCGCGACCAGCCGCGTCGTCGTCGTCGGCGGCGGCATGGCCGGCGCCACGGTGGCCAAGTACCTGCGCCTGTGGAGCAACAGGACCATAGACGTGACGCTGGTCGAACAGAACACGACCTACGTCTCCAACATCATGAGCAACCTGGCCGTGACGGGCCAGGTCGCGCTCAACAGCCTGAACTTCGGCTACTCCAGGCTCGTGTCCAGCTACGGCGTCAAGCTCGTCACCGCCAGCGTCAGCGCGGTCGAGTCGGCCGGCGCCGGGCTCTGGAAGGTCACGACGCGGGCCGCGAACGGCAGCATCGGCACCCTCTATGCCGAACGCGTCGTGCTCGCGCCGGGCATACAGATGGATCCGGTGCCCGAGACCTCCGACCCGGCCAGGTCCGCGGACATCCTGCACGCCTGGATCGCCGGACCGCAGACCGAGTTGCTGCGCCAGAAGCTGGCTGCCATGGCGGCCGGCGGCACCTTCGTGATGTCGATACCGCCCAAGCCCTACCGCTGCCCGCCAGGGCCGTACGAGCGCGCCTGCGTGGTGGCCGACTACCTCAAGCGCAACAAGCCAAACTCGCGCATCATCGTGCTCGACGCCAACCCCGGCATCTCGGCCGAGCCCGAGAACTTCGGCTACGCCTTCAGCACGCTCTACCCTGACGTGCTGCAGTATGTCCCGAATGCCAAGGTGGTGTCGGTCGACTCGCCCAGCGGCAGCGTGACCGCCGATGTGACCACGGCCGGCGTGACGACACGCCAGCAGTTCGCCAGCAACGTGCTCAACGTGATCCCGCCGCATCGCGCCGGCGCCATCGTCCAGCTCGCCGGACTGGCCAACTTGAGCGACAAGCCCTTCGCCCAGGTCTGGCCCTATTCCTTCGAGTCGGTCGAGAAGCCCGGCCTGCACGTCATCGGCGACTCGCACCGCACCTCAGGCGCGGGCGGCACCGGCCTGCCCATGGCCGGCCATGTCGGCAACCAGGGGGCCAAGATCTGCGCCAGCGCGATCGTCAGCCTGTTCGCTGGCAAGTCGGTCGACACCGCCTTCATGGCGGCCAACTCGGCTTGCTACTCGCCGGTCAGCAGCACGCTGGCGTCCTGGCTGACGGCGGTCTACCACTACGAGGACTACACCGACCCCAAGACGCTGCAGACCTCCAGGAAGTTCGTCATCCACGACTACGTCAGCGGCAGCACCGGTGTCGCGACCGAGGCGCTCGGGCCCAGCACCGAGAACTTCTCGAAGATGAGCACCTGGTACAGGTCGCTGATGGCCGAGACTTATTCCTGAGCCATAGCCCCGGCCCTGCGCCAACAAAAAAACCGCAGCCTCGCGCGAGGTCTGCGGTTTTTTCATCCCGACAGCCGTTCCTGCTGCACGCAGCCGGCTGGACGCGTCAGCTCAGCTTGCCGTGGCAGGCCTTGTACTTCAGGCCGCTGCCGCAGGGGCAGGGATCGTTGCGGCCCACGCGCGGCAGCTCCTGCGCCGGCTGGCCCAGCAGGCCCTGGTCGGCCGTGACCTCGGCCTCGCCGGTCTCGTTCGGCGCGCTGTAAGTCACGTGGCTCAGGTGTTCGGCCTGGTGCTCGAGCTGGTCGGCGGCGTGGTCGACCTGCTCGGCCGACTGCACCTTGACGTTCATCAGCAGGCGCGTGACCTCGTTGCGCACCACGTCGAGCAGCTGGCCGAAGAGCTGGAAGGCCTCGCGCTTGTACTCCTGCTTGGGCTGCTTCTGCGCATAACCGCGCAGGTGTATGCCCTGGCGCAGGTAGTCGAGCGCGCTGAGGTGGTCGCGCCAGTTCTGGTCGATATGCTGCAGCAGCACGACGCGCTCGAAGTTGCCCATCTGCTCGCGCCCGACCAGCGCCACCTTGGCCTCGTAGGCCGCATTGGCCGCCTCGATCACCTTGGCCAGGATGTCGTCGGCCTCGATCTCCTGCGCGCCCGCGACCAGCTGCGCCAGGTCCAGCTCCAGCGCCCAGTCCTCGGCCAGCACGCGCTGCAGGCCGGCCAGGTCCCATTGCTCCTCGACGCTGTCGGCCGGCACGAAGGCGCGCACGACGTCGGTCATGCAGCCCTCGCGCAGCGCGGCGATCTGGGCGCTCAGGTCGGTCGCGTCGATGATGTCGTTGCGCTGCTGGTAGATCACCTTGCGCTGGTCGTTCGACACATCGTCGTACTCGAGCAGCTGCTTGCGGATGTCGAAGTTGCGCGCCTCGACCTTGCGCTGCGCGCTCTCGATCGAGCGCGTCACGATGCCGGCCTCGATCGCCTCGCCCTCCGGCATCTTGAGGCGGTCCATGATCGCGCGCACGCGGTCGCCCGCGAAGATGCGCATCAGCGAGTCGTCCAGGCTCAGGTAGAAGCGCGAGGATCCCGGGTCGCCCTGGCGGCCGGAGCGGCCGCGCAGCTGGTTGTCGATGCGCCGGCTCTCGTGGCGCTCGGTCGCGATGATGCGCAGGCCGCCAAGCTTCTTGACATGCTCGTGGTCGGCCTTCCACTGCGCGCGCACCTGCTCGATGCGCGCGGCGCGGGCGGCCTCGTCGAGCGACTCGTCGGCCTCGATCGCGCCGAGCAGCTTCTCGAGGTTGCCGCCGAGCACGATGTCGGTGCCGCGGCCGGCCATATTGGTCGCGATCGTGATCGCGCCCGGCCGGCCGGCCTGCACGATGATGTCGGCCTCGCGCGCGTGCTGCTTGGCGTTGAGCACCTCGTGCGGCAGGCCTTCCTGCTGCAGCAGCGCCGAGATGATCTCGGAGTTCTCGATCGACGAGGTGCCGACCAGCACCGGCTGGCCGCGCTCGTGGCATTCCTTGATGTCGGCGATCGCGGCGACGTACTTCTCGCGCGTGGTCTTGTAGACGCGGTCGAGCTCGTCCTTGCGCTGGCTCGGGCGGTTCGGCGGGATCACCACGGTCTCGAGGCCGTAGATCTCGTTGAACTCGTAGGCCTCGGTGTCGGCGGTGCCGGTCATGCCCGAGAGCTTGCCGTAGAGGCGGAAGTAGTTCTGGAACGTGATCGACGCCAGGGTCTGGTTCTCGGGCTGGATCGCCACGCCTTCCTTGGCCTCGACCGCCTGGTGCAGGCCGTCGCTCCAGCGCCGGCCGGACATCAGGCGGCCGGTGAACTCGTCGACGATCACGATCTCGCCGTTCTGCACCACGTAGTGCTGGTCGCGGTGGTACAGGTGCTGCGCCTTGAGCGCCGTCACCAGGTTGTGCATCAGCACGATGTTGCTCGGGTCGTAGAGCGAGGCGCCCTCGGCCAGCAGGCCGGCGCGCGCCAGCAGCGCCTCGGCGTTCTCGTGGCCCTGCTCGGTCAGGTGGATCTGGTGACCCTTCTCGTCGAGCGTGAAGTCGCCCGGCTTGGTCACGCCCTCGCCGGTGCGCGGATCGGCCTCGCCCTCCTGGCGCACCAGCTGCGGCACCAGCTGGTTGATCGCGACGTAGACCGGGGTGTGGTCCTCGGCCTGGCCGCTGATGATCAGCGGCGTGCGTGCCTCGTCGATCAGGATCGAGTCGACCTCGTCGACGATGGCGTAGTTCAGGCCGCGCTGCACGCGGTCCGCCGCCTCGTAGACCATGTTGTCGCGCAGGTAGTCGAAGCCGTACTCGTTGTTGGTGCCGTAGGTGATGTCGGCCTGGTAGGCGGCCTGCTTGTGCTCGCGCGGCATCTGCGGCAGATTGATGCCGACCGACAGCCCCAGCCAGTTGTAGAGCCGGCCCATGGTCTGGGCGTCGCGCGTGGCCAGGTAGTCGTTGACGGTGACGACGTGCACGCCCTTGCCGGAGAGCGCGTTGAGGTAGACCGGCAGCGTCGCGGTCAGCGTCTTGCCCTCGCCGGTGCGCATCTCGGCGATCTTGCCGTTGTGCAGCGTGATGCCGCCGATCAGCTGCACGTCGAAGTGGCGCATCTTCATGACGCGCTTGCTGGCCTCGCGCACGGTGGCGAACGCCTCGGGCAGCAGCTGGTCCAGCGTCTCGCCCTTTTCAAGGCGCTGGCGGAACTCGGCGGTCTTGCCCTGCAGCGCCTCGTCGGACAGCTTCTCGAACTGGGACTCCAGTCCGTTGATGCGCTCCACCGTCTTGCGGTAGGTTTTGAGCAGGCGGTCGTTGCGGCTGCCGAAGATTTTGGTCAGGAACTGGATGGCCATACAAACAACGCCCCCGCCCGCTCTATGGTCTGCTGGCGAGGGCTGATTACGATCGGGTCCGCCTGGAAACACTCCAGGCCGCGGTCGGCGCTTTTCACCGTGTGAGAGTCATTTTAGCGGCGTGGCAAGAAGCCTCCGGCGCCCTCGCCGCGCCTCGCGGATAATCGCACCACATGGCCACGAATTCCCGTCTGTTCAGCCTGCATCAAGCCGTCCAGGCCAACCCGGCGCTGGCCCAGGTGGCCGAGCGCATCCGGCAGTCGCAGCAGATGCTGGCCGTGATCCGCCCGCTGCTGCCACCCGGGCTGCGCGCGCAGATCCAGGCCGGGCCGGTGGACGAGGAATCCTGGTGCCTGCTGGTCGGCAACCCGGCGGTCGGCACCAAGCTGCGCCAGCTCACGCCGGCCCTGCTGGCAGCCTTGCGCACCGCCGGCTACCCGGTGCCGCGCCTGCGGCTCAAGGTGCGGGTGCGCTGAGACGGCCAGTGCGCCATCCCTCCATGCCCGCCGGGCTCGGACACATTCCGCTGCGATGTCCTGACGCGGCGCTGCACGATGCGCACCGGCATCTCCGCGAGCGGTCCAGCAGGCGGATGCGCGCGGCCACCGGCCACCAGTCGTAGAGGAAGATCTCCATCGGCCGCCACATCGCGACCCAGCCGTCGATCAGCAGGCTGATGCGACCGCGCCGGAACAGGCGGCGCAGCCCGCCCCGGGTGGATGCCGCGCTGGCGGCGCAATGGCCGCGAATCGCGCCCTCGACCATGCCGAGCCGGGCGTCCTGCGCCGGCGTGCTGTCGAGGTGGATCACCATGGCCAGCGGGGCGTCGGGCGGCAGCTCCTCGCCGCAGGCGACGATGTACTCGTCCGCCTGCGGATCGAGGTCGCGCGCGTGGAGGGGCAAGGGGTCGATGGAGTTGAACAGCTGCTCGATCAGCTCGACATGTCCCTCGATCAGCGCCGGGCGCGCGGCGTCATGGACTCGGACTCGGTGCTGGACCATCCGGCCAGCTTATGCCAGTGCCGTGCGACTGCGCACCGCCGTGCTGCGGCCCGACTTCAGCATGAAACGCACGCGAGTTTCGTTACCGGTACATGCTCGACATCGCCGCTGCCCGCCGCTATATTGGAAGCGTCACCCACCGTTCGAACTCATTGATGCCCGGTGGATGACACGAAGGGCCCGCCGAGTGCGGGCCCTGTTGTTTTCTGGCCAGGGTAGCCGTCAGGCGCCAGAGCCCCGTCATTATCAATATGACAGACGCGCCACCGAGCGCAGGTGCTCGGCGGTCGTGCTCGGCAGGCCGAAGTACTCGAGGTAGGCCGGGATCTGCTCGAACAGCATGTCCGAGCCGACCTGGGTGCGGCAGCCGC
>JBEEPT010000083.1:0-9419 GCA_041190985.1 Pseudomonadota bacterium | reverse complement strand
GCCACATGCTGGCGTATTCGGCCAGGAAGAAGATCGCGAAGCCCATGCCCGAGTACTCGACCATGTGGCCGGCCACGATCTCGGCCTCGCCCTCGACCACGTCGAAGGGATGGCGGTTGGTTTCGGCCACGCCCGAGATCAGGTAGACGAAGAACACCGGCAGCAGCGGCAGCCAGTTCCAGGACAGGAAGCCCAGGCCATGGCCGGCGGCAAACCCGCGCGACTGCGAGGTCACGATGTCGGCCAGGTTCAGGCTGCCCGCGGTCATGACGACGATCAGGAAGCAAAAGCCGATCGCAAGCTCGTAGCTCACCATCTGGGCCGAGGCGCGCAGCGCGCCCAGGAAGGCGTACTTCGAGTTGGACGCCCAGCCCGCGATGATCACGCCGTAGACCTCGATCGAGGTGATCGCCAGGATCACCAGGATGCCGGCGTTGACCTTGGCCAGCACCATGTCGGGGCCGAAGGGCACGACGGCCCAGGCAGCGAGCGCGGGCATGATAGCCATGATCGGACCGAGGCGGAACAGGCCCTTCGCGGCGGCGGTCGGGTTGATCAGTTCCTTGGACAGCAGCTTGACCGCGTCGGCGATCGGCTGCAGCAGGCCCTTGGGGCCGACCCGGTTGGGGCCGATGCGCACCTGCATGAAGCCGAGCAGCTTGCGCTCCCACAGCGTCATGTAGGCCACTGCGCCCATCAGCGGCGCGAGCACGGCCACGATCTTGAGCAGGTTCCACAGGACCGGCCAGGCGCCCGAGGTCCACCAGTCGGCGGCGATCAGGTTCAGACCGCCGTTGTACAGAGCGTCGATCATGCGCTCACCTCCGTTGCGGCACGGCCGTCGGCCGTCAGTTGCAGGGAGCCGGCGCGGCGCACCAGCGCATCCAGTTGATAAATCGAGGCGACGCAGGGCTTGCCTGCAGCGACGCCGGTCTCGATCGCGGCCGCGGTCTGGTTGGACAGACGCGTGGCGGAAACGAACTCGCCGCTGGCCACGCCCGGCAGGGCCTGGGCCAGCACGTCCTGCGACGACTCCTGGTCGAAGCCACCGAGGCCGAGCAGGTTGGCCAGCACGCGCAGCACCTTCCAGCCCGGACGGGTCTCGCCCAGCGGCTTGACCACGGCGTGGAAGCTCTGCAGGCGGCCTTCGGCGTTGACGAAGGAACCCGAGGTCTCGCTGAACGGCGCGATCGGCAGCAGCACGTCGCTGATCTCGAGGTTGGTCTTGAACGGGCTGAGCGTGACGACCATCTCGGCCTTGGCCAGCGCCTGGCCATCGGCCGCGGTGTCGGCACTGGCCTCGACGTTGAGCAGCAGCGCGGCCTTGACGCCGCCGGCCAGCATCTGGCCCGCGTTCAGGCCGCCCTGGCCCGGCAGCGCGCGCACCAGCTGGGCACCGACGGTGTTGGCGGCCTCGGTCAGGTAGCCGAACTTGGCGCCGGTTTCGCGGGCGATCCACTGCGCCAGGGCCAGCAGGCTCGATGCCTGGGCGTGGTGCGCGGCGGCATTGCCCAGCAGCACGGCCTTGCGCTCGCCGCCCAGCAGCGAGGCGGCAACGGCGCGAGCGGCCTCGTCGGCGCTGGCCTGCACCGGGGCGGCGACGCCCTTGAACTCGGCGACGGCGGCGGCGACGCCGGCCAGCGCTTCGGTCCAGCGGCTGGCGTCGGCCAGCACGCGGCTGGCGACCGGCAGCGCCCAGTCCTCGGCGGTTTCGCCCAGCGCGCTGACCTGCGCGCCCTTGCGGGCCGCATGGCGGATGCGGGCCGCGAACAGCGGATGGTCCTTGCGCAGGCTGGAGCCGACGACGAAGACGCGCTGCAGTTCGCTGAGCTCGGCGATCGCCAGGCCGAGCCAGCGCGCGTCACCCTCGCGGGCGGCGTTGCCGAAGTCGGCCACGCGCAGGCGGCTGTCGATGTTCTGGCTGCCGAGGCTGCGCACCAGGGCGCCGGCCAGGGCCAGTTCCTCGACGGTGCTGTGCGGGCTGGCCAGCAGGCCGACGGCCTGGGCGCCCTGCTCCGCCTTGATGTTCTTCAGGCCGTTGGCGACGTACTCGAGCGCGGTCTGCCAGTCGACTGCCTTCCACTGGCCGCCCTGCTTGAGCATGGGGCTGGTCAGGCGGTCGGCGCCGTTGAGCGCCTCGTAGGAGAAGCGGTCGCGGTCGGCGATCCAGCATTCGTTGACGGCCTCGTTCTCGAACGGAACGACGCGCATCACCTGGTTGTTCTTGACCTGGACGATCAGGTTGGCACCGGTCGAGTCGTGCGGGCTGACGCTCTTGCGCCGGCCCAGCTCCCAGGTGCGGGCCTGGTAGCGGAAGGGCTTGCTGGTCAGCGCGCCGACCGGGCACAGGTCGATCATGTTGCCCGACAGCTCGGAGTCCACGCTCTGGCCGACGAAGGTCTCGATCTCGGCGTGCTCGCCGCGATGCGACATGCCGAGCTCCATCACGCCGGCGATCTCCTGGCCGAAGCGCACGCAGCGGGTGCAGTGGATGCAGCGGCTCATCTCCTCCATCGAGATCAGCGGGCCGACGTCCTTGTGGAACACGACGCGCTTTTCTTCCTCGTAGCGCGAGGCGTCACCGCCGTAGCCGACCGCGAGGTCCTGCAGCTGGCATTCGCCGCCCTGGTCGCAGATCGGGCAGTCGAGCGGGTGATTGATGAGCAGGAACTCCATCACCGACTTCTGCGCCTTGATCGCCTTGTCGGACTTGGTGCGCACGACCATGCCCATGGTCACGGGCGTGGCGCAGGCCGGCATGGCCTTGGGCGCCTTTTCCACCTCGACCAGGCACATGCGGCAGCTCGCCGCGATGGAGAGTTTCTTGTGATAGCAAAAATGCGGGATGTAGGTGCCTGCCTTCTCGGCAGCATGCATGACCATGCTGCCCGGAGGCACTTCCACTTTCTTGCCGTCGAGTTCGATTTCAACCATGTTTCAACAGACCTCAGACGTATGCCGGGACCATGCAGGTCTTGTGTTCGATGTGGTGCTCGAACTCGTGCCGGAAATGTTTGATCATGCCGCGCACCGGCATGGCCGCCGCGTCGCCCAGGGCGCAGATGGTGCGGCCCATGATGTTCTCGGCGACGTTGTCGAGCAGCGCCAGATCGCTGGGCTTGCCCTGACCATTCTCGATGCGGTCGACCATGCGCCACAGCCAGCCCGTGCCTTCGCGGCAGGGCGTGCACTGGCCGCAGGACTCGTGCATGTAGAAGTAGGACAGGCGCTGCAGCGACTTGACCATGCAGCGGCTGTCGTCCATCACGATCACCGCGCCCGAGCCCAGCATCGAGCCGGCCTTGGAGATGGAGTCGTAGTCCATCGTGCAGTTCATGATGATGTCGGCCGGCAGCACCGGGGAGGAGGAGCCGCCCGGGATCACCGCCTTGAGCTTGCGGCCCTTGCGCACGCCGCCGGCGAGCTCGAGCAGCTTGGCGAACGGGGTGCCGAGCGGGATCTCGTAGTTGCCGGGACGCTCGACGTCACCGCTGACCGAGAAGATCTTGGTGCCGCCGTTGTTGGGCTTGCCGCATTCGAGGTAGGCCTGGCCACCGTTGCGGATGATCCAGGGCACGGCCGCGAAGGTCTCGGTGTTGTTGATCGTGGTCGGCTTGCCGTAGAGACCGAAGCTGGCCGGGAACGGCGGCTTGAAACGCGGCTGGCCCTTCTTGCCTTCGAGCGACTCGAGCAGCGCGGTTTCCTCGCCGCAGATGTAGGCGCCGAAGCCGTGCGCGGCGTGCAGCTGGAAGCTAAAGCCGCTGCCCAGGATGTTGTCACCCAGGTAGCCGGCGGCGCGCGCCTCTTCCAGAGCGGCCTCGAAGCGCTCGTAGACCTGGAAGATCTCGCCGTGGATGTAGTTGTAGCCGAGCGGAATGCCCATCGCGTACGCGGCAATGATCATGCCCTCGATCACGATGTGCGGGTTGTGCATCAGGATCTCGCGATCCTTGCAGGTGCCCGGCTCGCCCTCGTCCGAGTTGCAGACCAGGTGCTTGACGCCCGGGAACTGGCGCGGCATGAAGCTCCACTTCAGGCCGGTCGGGAAGCCCGCGCCGCCACGGCCGCGCAGGCCGGATTCCTTGACGGTCGCGATCACCTGGTCCTGGCTCAGGCCCTCGCCGCCGTCCTTGCCCAGGATCTTGCGCAGCGCCTGGTAGCCGCCGCGCGCCTCGTAGTCCTTGATCGACCAGTTGCTGCCATTGAGGCCGGCGTAGATCTGCGGGTTGATGTGGCGGTCGTGGAAGCAGGTCTCGGTGCCCGAGGCCTGGAACTTGTTCAGGATGTCGTTGGCGCTCATGCCTTGCCCTCCGCGGCGCGCAGCTCGTCGACCAGCTGGTCGAGGCGGCTGTTGCTCATGAAGCTGCACATGTGACGGTCGTTGACCAGCATCACCGGCGAGTCGGCGCAAGCGCCCAGGCACTCGCTCTGCTGCAGCGTGAACAGGCCGTCGGCGGTGGTCTCGCCCATCTGGATGCCCAGCTTCTGCCCCAGGTGCTGGAGCGCCTTCTGGCCGTCGCGCAGCACGCACGGCAGGTTGGTGCAGACGTTGAGCTTGTACTTGCCCGTCGGCTGCTGGTTGTACATGTTGTAGAAGGTCGTGACCTCGTGCACCGCCATCGCCGGCATGCCGAGGTAGTCGGCGATGCCCTGCTCGGCCTCGGGGCTGAGCCAGCCCTGCTCCTGCTGGACGATGGACAGGATGGCCATCACGGCCGACTGCTTCTGCTCGGCCGGGTACTTGGCCACTTCGCGCGCAAAACGGGCCAGCGTCGCTTCGGAGAAGGACTGGGCCTGCACGCCTTTGTTGTGGGAGCTCATCGGTCAATCTCTCCAAACACGATATCCATGGTGCCGATGATGGCGACCGCGTCGGCCAGCATGTGGCCCTTGGCCATCTCGTCGAGGGCCGACAGGTGGGCGTAGCCCGGGGCGCGGATCTTCAGGCGGTACGGCTTGTTGGCGCCGTCGCTGACCATGTAGATGCCGAACTCGCCCTTCGGATGCTCGACGGCGGCATAGGCCTCGCCCTCGGGGACGCGGAAGCCTTCGGTGAAGAGCTTGAAATGGTGGATCAGCTCTTCCATGTTGGACTTCATCGCCTCGCGCGACGGCGGCGCCACCTTGTGGTTGTCGGTGATGACCGGACCCGGGTTGGCGCGCAGCCAGTCCACGCACTGCTTGATGATGCGGTTGGACTGGTGCAGCTCCTCCATGCGGACCAGGTAGCGGTCGTAGGTGTCGCCGGTCTTGCCCACCGGGATGTCGAAGTCCAGGCGGTCGTAGACATCGTAGGGCTGCTTCTTGCGCAGGTCCCAGGCGATGCCGGAGCCGCGCAGCATCGGGCCGGTCATGCCCATGTTGAGGGCGCGCTCGGGCGTGACCACGCCGATACCCACGGTACGCTGCTTCCAGATCCGGTTGTCGGTCAGCAGGGTGTGGTATTCGGCCAGGTAGGTCGGGAAGCGCTGGGTGAAGTCGTCGATGAAGTCCAGCAGCGAGCCCTGGCGGTTCTCGTTCAGGCGCGCGATCTCGCGCGCATTGCGGATCTTGTTCGCCTTGTACTGCGGCATGCTGTCGGGCAGGTCGCGGTAGACGCCGCCCGGACGGAAGTAGGCCGCGTGCATGCGCGCGCCCGAGACCGCCTCGTAGATGTCGAACAGATCCTCGCGCTCGCGGAAGGCGTAGATCAGGATGGTCGAGCTGCCGATGTCGTTGCCGTGCGAGCCCAGCCACATCAGGTGATTGAGGATGCGGGTGATCTCGCTGAACATCACGCGGATGTACTGGGCGCGGATCGGCACCTCGATGCCCAGCATCTTCTCGATCGCGAGGCAGTAGGCGTGCTCGTTGCACATCATGGACACGTAGTCGAGACGGTCCATGTAGGGCAGAGACTGGATGTAGGTCTTGGTCTCGGCAAGCTTCTCGGTCGCGCGGTGCAGCAGGCCGATATGGGGGTCGGCGCGTTGCACCACCTCGCCGTCGAGCTCGAGCACCAGGCGCAGCACGCCGTGTGCGGCCGGGTGCTGCGGACCGAAGTTGAGGGTGTAGTTCTTGATTTCAGCCATGGCGGGTCAAACTAAAGGGGAATGAACCCTTCAGTGCAGGCCTCCGTAGTTGTCTTCGCGGATGATGCGCGGCGTGATCTCGCGCGGCTCGATGGAAACCGGCTCGTAGACGACGCGGCGGCGCTCGGCGTCGTAGCGCATCTCGACGTAGCCCGAGACCGGGAAATCCTTGCGGAATGGGTGGCCGATGAAACCGTAGTCGGTCAGGATGCGGCGCAGGTCGTCGTGGCCGTCGAAGACGATGCCGTACAGGTCGAAGGCCTCGCGCTCGTACCAGTTGGCCGAGCTCCAGAGCGGGATCAAGGTCGGCACGACCGGGAAGTCGTCGTCGGCGCAGAACACGCGCACGCGCACGCGCTGGTTGAGCTCGACCGACAGCAGATGCAAGACGACCGCGAAGCGCTGGCCTTCCCAGGCGCCTTCGCGGTAGGCGGAGTAGTCGACGCCGCAGAGGTCGACCAGCTGGTCGAAGCGGCAGCCGGGCGCGTCGCGCAGCAGCTGCATGGCTTCGAGGTAGTCGGCGGCCTTGACCGTCACGGTGACTTCGCCGAGCGCGAGCTTGATCTGGGCGGCCTTGGCACCGAGGGCCTCGGCGACGGTTTGCTGCAGCGCCTCAGGGGCGATCGCCACAGCCTGTGTGGTTCCATTCGTCATCGGGGGTCTCCGTCGCGCTCAGACGCGCGCGATGGTGTTGGTTCGGCGGATCTTCTGCTGCAGCTGCATGATGCCGTAGATCAGCGCTTCGGCCGTCGGCGGGCAGCCCGGCACGTAGACGTCGACCGGCACGATGCGGTCGCAGCCGCGCACCACGGAGTAGCTGTAGTGGTAGTAGCCGCCGCCGTTGGCACAGGAACCCATCGAGAGCACCCAGCGCGGCTCGGCCATCTGGTCGTAGACCTTGCGCAGCGCCGGCGCCATCTTGTTGCACAGCGTGCCGGCCACGATCATCAGGTCGGACTGACGGGGACTGGCGCGGAACACTTCGGCGCCGAAGCGCGAGATGTCGTAGCGCGCGGTGGCCGCATGCATCATTTCGACCGCGCAGCAGGCCAGACCGAAGGTCATGGGCCAGAGCGATCCGGTCTTGGCCCAGTTCACCACCGAGTCATAGCTGGTGGTGATGAAACCTTCCTTGAAGACGCCTTCAATCATGTGTACTCCAGAGCGCAGATAAGCGCGTCATTCCCAGTCCAGGGCGCCGATCTTCCAGGCGTAGACGAAGCCCACGAGCAGGTCGATCAGGAACACGACGCCAGTCCAGAAGCCAGTGGAGCCGATGTCGGTCAGCGCGACGGCCCAGGGAACGAGAAACGCGATTTCCAGATCGAACAGGATGAAGAGGATGGCGATCAGGTAATAGCGCACATCGAACTTCATGCGAGCGTCTTCGAAAGCTTCGAAGCCGCACTCATAGGGGGAGTTTTTCGCCGGATCGGGTCGGTTGGGACCCAGGATGTAGCCAAGGACCTGCGGCAGCACGCCTACCGCCAGACCCACCAAAACAAACAAGAGTACCGGGAGGTATTGTGCAATGTCCATTTGCTTGTTCCGCGGACGCGTTGCGCGTCCTTTCTAGATTGGTGCCGACGGCGAGACTCGAACTCGCACAGCTTTCGCCACTACCCCCTCAAGATAGCGTGTCTACCAATTTCACCACGTCGGCTTGGGTCTTGATGCCGCTTTGTTTGCGATACCGTGGGTACCGCGCTGCATCAATCCCTGCATTGTAGCCCGAAAAAGGGGGTTTTCCGGACCGCCCACGCATTTTGTTTGCGTGGGCTTTGGCTGGCTTACTGGCCCGGGATCTGACCCGGAACCGGCTGGGCCGGCGCGGCAGCGGGCGCCTCGACCGGAGCGGCGTTCTGCAGCACGCTGCTGGAGCTGGAAGGACGGGCATGGCCGAAGTAGGCCAGCGCCAGCGTGCAGACGAAGAACACGCCGGCCAGCGCGGCCGTGCTGCGCGACAGGAAATTGGCGCCGCCGGTGGCGCCGAATAGGCTGGCGGAGCCGCCACCACCAAAGGCGGCGCCGGCGTCGGCGCCCTTGCCGTGCTGCACCAGGATCAGGCCGATCATGGCCAGCGCAGCGAGGACCTGGACGATGAGGATCAGATTGAAGAGGATGGTCATGGTCTGTTGTCTTTAGACGCGTGCCGCCACTTCGGGACAGCTCGCGATGATTTGAAGGAAATCGCCGGCCTTGAGCGAGGCGCCGCCGATCAGGCCGCCGTCGATGTCGGGCTGCGCCAGCAGCTCGGCAGCGTTGCCCGCGTTCATGCTGCCACCGTAGAGGATGCGGTTGTGCGAGGTGTTGGCGTTCGCTGCACGCAGCTGTGCGCGCAGCACGGCATGCACCGCCTGGGCCTGCTCGGGGGTCGCGGTGCGGCCGGTGCCGATGGCCCAGACCGGCTCGTAGGCCACCACGATCTCGCTGCTGCAGTGGCCCACGGCGTGGATCACGGCCGAGAGCTGGCGCTTGACCACGAACTCGGTGCGGCCGGCATCGCGGTCGGCCAGGGTCTCGCCGACGCAGACGATGGGCGTGACGCCGGCGGCGAGCGCGCGCTGCGCCTTGAGCGCAACCAGGTCGTCGCTCTCGTGGTGGTACTGGCGACGCTCGGAATGGCCGACGATCACGTAGCGGCAGCCGAACTCGCGCAGCATGGCGGCGCTGACTTCGCCGGTGTAGGCGCCCGACTCATGGGCGGAGCAGTCCTGCGCGCCCCAGTCCAGGCGCGAGCCGGCCAGCGCGGCCTGCAGCTGCATCAGATAGGGAGCCGGCGCACAGAAGGCGACGTCCGCGTCGATGCCCTCGGCACAGCCCTCGCGCACGGCGCGCAGCAGCTCCGCGTTGGCCGCGAGGCTGCCGTTCATCTTCCAGTTGCCGACTATGAGTTTCTTGGTCATGGGTCAAACCAGTTCGGTTGGGGTCTCTTGCTTCGTCCAGTCGAGCAGGATCTTGCCCACATGCTCGTTGGACTCCATCAGCGCATGCGCCGGCGCGGCCTGGTCCGCCGGGAAGACCCGGTAGACCACGGGCCTGATCGCGCCCGCCTCGAGCAAAGGCCAGACGACATGGCGCAGCGAGCGCGCAAGCGCCGCCTTGAAGGCCAGCGGGCGCGGGCGCAGCGTCGAGCCGGTGACGGTCAGCCGGCGCCGCAGCACCTTGCCGGCATTGATCTCGGCCTTGACCCCGCCCTGCACCGCAATGATGACCAGGCGGCCATCCTCGGCCAGGCAGTCGAGCTCGCGCGCGACGTAGGGGCCTGCGACCATGTCGAGGATGACATCGACGCCGCGGCCACCCGTGAGGCGCGCGACCTCGGCGACGAAGTCCTGCTCGCGGTAG
>JBEEPT010000082.1:0-11840 GCA_041190985.1 Pseudomonadota bacterium | reverse complement strand
GCCGGCCTGCTGGTGATCCGCGCCTGGCATGCCAGCCGCGGCGACACGCAGCGCGACGTCTGCCTGATTCCCGAATCGGCGCACGGCACCAACCCGGCCTCGGCCCAGATGGTGGGCATGCGCGTGGTGGTGGTGAAGTGCGACGCCGAGGGCAACGTCGACCTGGCCGATCTGCAGGCCAAGTGCGCGGCCCATGCCGACACGCTGGCGGCGATGATGATCACCTACCCGAGCACCTACGGCGTCTTCGACACCCAGGTCAAGGACCTGTGCGCGATCGTCCATGCCCACGGCGGCCGGGTCTACGTCGACGGCGCGAACATGAACGCGCTGGTCGGCGTGGCCGCACCGGGCCAGTTCGGCGGCGACGTCAGCCACCTGAACCTGCACAAGACCTTCTGCATCCCGCACGGCGGCGGCGGCCCTGGCGTCGGCCCGGTCTGCGTGGTGGCCGACCTGGCCCCCTACCTGCCCGGCCATGCGGCGGCCAGCGCCCAGGGCGCCTACGTCGGCCCGGTCAACGACAGCGTGCCGAGCGCCAAGCCGGCCGTCGGCGCCGTCTCGGCCGCTCCGCTGGGCAACGCCGCCGTGCTGCCGATCTCGTGGATGTACATCCGCATGATGGGCGCCGAAGGCCTGCAGCACGCGACCGAAACCGCGATCCTGAGCGCCAACTACATCAGCAAGCGCCTGGCTGACCACTACCCGACGCTGTACGCCAGCGCCAACGGCCATGTCGCGCACGAGTGCATCCTCGACCTGCGCGGCCTGAAGGACAGCAGCGGCGTGATGGCCGAGGACGTCGCCAAGCGTCTGATGGACTACGGCTTCCACGCACCGACACTGAGCTTCCCCGTCGCCAACACGCTGATGGTCGAGCCGACCGAGAGCGAGACGCTGGAGGAGATCGACCGCTTCATCGATGCGATGATCGCGATCCGCGACGAGATCCGCAAGGTCGAGGCGGGTGAGTGGACGCGCGAGGACAACCCGCTCAAGAACGCGCCGCACACCGCAGCCAGCCTGCTGGGCGCCGAGTGGAACCACGCCTACCCGCGCGAAGTCGGCGCGATGCTCAAGACCGGCCAGCAGGTCAAGTACTGGCCCTCGGTCGGCCGCGTCGACAACGTCTACGGCGACCGCAACCTGTTCTGCAGCTGCCTGCCGGTGGGTGACGCCGAATAAGGCCCAGCCGCACTGACCCGCAAAGCCCGCCCCGCGCGGGCTTTGCGCTTTTTCCGGGGGGCTTCAAGCCACCAGGATCTGCACGACGAACTGCCTGAACCAGGCCATTGCCGGCGCCTCGGTCCGGCCCTGCAGCGTGACATAGGCAAAGTGGGCCTGCCCCTGCATGGGCGGCTGCAGCTTGAGTTCCAGCAGCCGTCCAGCCTCGAGCTGGGGCCGTGCCGGTGCGAGTATGCCAAGGTAGACCGCCTGCGAGCTCTCAACGGCGGCAATCAGGCTGTCGACTTCCTCCCCCTTCAGCGTGACCATGCACTGGGGATCGGCGGCGGGACCGTACTGCTCGACCAGCATCCGCGCCACCTGCTCGGACAGCGGGGTGGACGCCACGGGAAAGCGCAGCACATCCTCCAGCCCGACGCTGGACAGGCGCGCCAGCGGATGGTCGGCACGGCAGACAAAACCCGCCGGCTGGTAGCCGAGCGACTCGATCTGCAGGTCAGGCGCGGGGGCGACCCGGTAGGCATCGACCACCAGCGCGTCGAGCTGGCTCGAGCGCAGCTGCCCCAGCTGCAGCTCGGTCGGCCCGCGCGTGATCGAGACCCGCAGGTCGGGATGGTGCTCGGCCGCATGGCACAGCAAGGGCGTCGTCAGCAGCGCACCGGGACCGGATCCCAGGCCGATCCGTATCGTGCCGCCGCCACCCTGCAGCAGTTCGGCGCTGCGCATGAGCTCGGCTGACTCCAGCACGATGCGGCGCGCGCGCGCGACCACTTCCCGCCCGAGCGGCGTGAGCTCGTTGCGCTTGCCGATGCGGTCACACAGCTGGCCTCCGAGTTCGTTCTCGAGGTTCTGGATGCTGCGGCTCAGCGCCGACTGGGTGATGAAGCATTGCGCGGCCGCGCGGCTGAAAGAGCCGCTGTCGGCCAGCGCGATCAGGTGCTCAAGATGCTTGATGTTCATGCCAATGCATTCTACAAATGAATATATACAAGAAAAATAATGCATTGGACACATAAAAAATCCAGCAATACCATGAAGACTCTTACAACACCTCACGACAGGAGACAGACATGGACACCCGCAAACGCCTGACCCTCAAGCGTGCCGCCACCCTGCTCGCCGGCCTGAGCCTGGCGGCCGGCGCCATGGCGCAGACCTTTCCCTCCAAGCCCGTCACGCTGCTGGTGCCCTACCCGGCCGGCGGCATCTCGGACGTGATCGCGCGCATCGTCAACAACTCGCTGAGCAAGCAGCTCGGCCAGCCCGTGATCGTCGAGAACCTCGGCGGCGCGAGCGGCTCGATCGCGGCGACCAAGGCGCTCAACGCCCCGGCCGACGGCCACCTGATCTTCCAGGGCTCGCCCAACGAGTTGATCCTGGCCCCGCTGGCACTGTCGGCCGTCAAGTTCAAGAGCGAGGACTTCCGCTTGGTGCAGATGATCGCGACCGCGCAGATCGCCTTCCTGGCGCGCAAGGACCTGCCGGCCAACAGCGTCGACGAGTTCCTCGACTACGCGCGCAAGATGGCCAAGGAGGGCAAGCCCGTCACCTTCGCTTCGGTCGGCCCCGGCTCCTTCTATCACATCCTGGGCGAGCACCTGGCCAAGACCACCGGCATCCCGATGACGCATGTGCCGTACAAGGGCGCGGCACCGGCCAACCAGGACCTGATCGGCGGCCAGGTCGACATCTTCCTGGCGCCCTACGGCAAGATGTACGACAGCCTGCAGAAGGACGGCAAGATCAAGATCCTGGCCATGCTCAACGACAAGCGCGAGGAAGGCACCAGGCAATACCCGCTGATCAGCGAAAGCCGGCAGCTCAAGGACTTCACCTTCAACATCTGGACCGGCTACTTCGTCAAGAAGGACACGCCCGAGCCCATCGTGCAGGCGCTGCACAAGGCCATCACCGACACGCTGGGCGACCCGGCCGTGCATGCCGGCCTGGAAGCCAACAGCCAGCTGACCGCCAAGCCGCTGCCGCTGGCCGCCGTCGGCAAGGCCTATGCCGACGGCACGGCCCAGTTCCGCGCCATCGCCAAGTCGATCAACCTGCAAGCACAATAAGAAGACCATGTCCGATACCCTGTCCGCGCTGCAAGCCCTGTCGGAGGAGTTCACGGCGGTGCGCCGCGACATCCACCGCCATCCCGAACTCGGCTACCAGGAGTTCCGTACCAGCGACCTCGTCGCCGAGCGCCTCGCGTCCTGGGGCTATCGCGTCACGCGCGGCCTCGGCGGCACCGGCCTCGTCGGCCAGCTGGTGCGCGGATCGGGCGGCAAGCGGCTGGGCCTGCGCGCCGACATGGACGCGCTGCCGATCCAGGAAGCCACCGGCCTGCCGCACGCCAGCTGCCACGCCGGCCTGATGCATGCCTGCGGCCATGACGGCCACACCGCCACGCTGCTGGCCGCGGCCAAGCACCTGGCCGAGCACGGCCAGTTCGACGGCACGCTCAACCTGATCTTCCAGCCCGCCGAGGAAGGCCTGGGCGGCGCCAAGAAGATGATGGAAGACGGCCTGTTCGAGCAGTTCCCCTGCGACGCGATCTTCGCCATGCACAACATGCCGGGTCACCCCCAGGGCAAGCTGCTGCTGCGCGAAGGCGCGACCATGGCCTCGAGCGAGAACATCTTCATCACGATCGAGGGCCAGGGCGGCCACGGCGCCATGCCCCATGTCGCGATCGACCCGGTGGTGGCGGGCTCCGCCATCGTGATGGGCCTGCAAACCATCGTGGCGCGCAACGTGCCGCCGCTGCAGATGTCGGTGATCACGGTCGGCGCCTTCCTCGCTGGCGACGCCAACAACGTGATCCCGCAGACCGCCACGCTCAAGCTCAGCGTGCGCTCGCTCGACCGCGGCGTGCACCAGCTGCTCAACCAGCGCATCCGCGAGCTGGTCGAGGCCCAGGCGCAAAGCTATGGCTGCAAGGCCACCATCGAGTTCCGCGGCGGCTATCCGGTGCTGGTCAACACCCAGGCCGAGACCGATTTCGCGCGCCAGATCGCGCTCGAGCTGGTCGGCCCGGAAAACGTCGAACTGCAGACCGCGCCGCTGACCGGCAGCGAGGACTTCGCCTTCATGCTCGAGCAGGTGCCGGGCAGCTACCTGTTCATCGGCAACGGCGACGAGGCCAGCGGCGGCCACGGCGCCTGCATGGTGCACAACCCGAACTACGACTTCGACGACGGCAACATCGCGATCGGCGCGGCCTACTGGGTCAAGCTGGCCGAGCGCTTCCTGTCCGCCTGACATCCGCTGCCCCCGGAAGCCGGCGCCCGACCGGGTTGGCTTCCAGGCCGGAAAGATCGAAGGCCCTGCGCCGCAATGCCGGCCAGGGCCTTGTTTGCGTCCGCGCCCGAATGGACGCGGCGGACAGCTTCACGATCACCGCGCTGGGCAGCAGCAGCGAGACCAGGCTGGGAATTGCCATCAGCGGCCTGCGGCCCTTCCCGATCATGGCGCAAGGCCAGGAACAGCTGCTTCCCGGCCGGGAAGCAGCAACAAGACAACAGAAGTCAGGCTCCCCGGGCTTGGAGCTTGTGTTGCCAGGAGGAAACGACGCCGCTGTCCAGTGACTGCTGCACAACGCCTGCCACCATGTCGGCGGTGACAGCCGACAGCGTCCAGCCCAGATGACCGTGGCCGGTGTTGTAGAACACGTTGGCCGCACGGCCCCGCCCGACGCGCGGCATCATGTTGGGCATCATCGGGCGCAGTCCGGCCCACGGTACCACCTGGCGCGTGCTCACGCCCGGGAAGCACTGGTTGACCCAGTCGACCAGCGGCTTGATGCGGTCGGCCCGGATGTCCTTGTTGTAGCCGTTGAACTCGGCCGTTCCCGCGACACGGAAACGGTCGATTCCCAGCCGGCTGGTCACGAGCTTGGTCTCGTCGTCAAGCAGGCTCACCGTCGGCGCCGCGCGCTGGCTCTGCTCGTCGAGCAGATTGACCGTGATCGAATAGCCCTTGACAGGGTAGATGTTGACCCGGTCGCCGAGTTGGGCTGCCAGTTCGCGACTGGCCACGCCGGCACTGACGATCAGGCCATCGAAACGATACTCCTGCAGGCCGTGCTCATCGGCCACGCTGACCACCGCAGTCTGACCGTCGCTGCGCACCGAGCGCACATCCTGCCCGAACAGCAGGCTCACGCCGAGTCGCTCGGCAGCCGCTGCCAGACCGCTGGTGAACTTGTGGATGTCGCCGGTCGAATCGCTCTCGGTGTAGTAACCACCGTAGTACTGGCCCGCCAGCGTGGGCTCGATCGCGCGCATCTCTGCCGGCGTGACGGCGCGGCGCGGCAAGCCACCGGCAGCGAGCAGCTTGGAAACCTCGCCCGCGTGATCAAAGCCGGCCTTGTCGCGATAGATGTGCAGGATACCCTGCCGCTTGAGGTCAAAGTCCACATGCTCGGCCTCGGCCCAGGCAAACAGATGCTCGCGCGCGGCAACGGCCAGGCGGGCGGTATCGATCGTGTTCTGCCTGTAATGCGGGATATTGGCGATGAACTCGGCGAACCAGCTCAGCTTGTGCCAGCTTGGCTTGGGATTGACCAGCAACGGCGCATCGTTCTTGAGCATCCACTTGATGCCCTTGATGAGGGTGGAGCGGTGCGTCCAGACTTCGGCGTTGGATGCAGACAGTTGGCCACCGTTGGCAAACGATGTCTCCATCGCCGCATAACGGTGCTTTTCAAACAGGGTAACGGAATAGCCACGCTTGGCCAGCGCATAAGCGGTTGTGACACCCGTGATGCCACCACCGATGACTGCGATCGATTTCATGAAACAAGCTCCAAACAGTCGACAGGATCAGCACGCTGCGCGCCCTTGCGCAACGCACGCCCCCTCTGTTTGGTACCTGAGAGATTCACGCCTTCGCCGTGGGCGATGCGCTTGCTCCTGCGGTGTGCCGGGGTGACGAGCTCCGGCAACTCTTCAGAGCTTACAGATTCGACCGGTCCTTTTGCCTGAGAGTTTCCGGGGCGGTTGCTCCTTCGGCGCCGCCAGCCTGGGGCTGGCGATCTCTCCCGATCGAATTTCGGCCTGGGCCGAACTTGTAGCTAGATGCGTGGATATCATGCCATATCGAGCCGAAAGAACATATCAGGGTTTACGCTGATCGAAGCACCGTCTTGGAGCCGCCCACGATCATCTGGCACGTCCTGAAACCGGCCATCGTGCAGGCGCAGGCCGACGAAGCCACGCCATGCTGCTGTCGCTGACACCCCCGCCTGCCCCGGATGGCTCAGAAGCTGCCCTGGATATGTTCGGCCAGGCAACGCACGGCCTCGGTCACATCGTGGGGTGTCATGTGCAGCCTGACCTCTAGCGGCTCCATCGCGCCAAAGCCCTCGCGCTCGCCCAGCACCAGCACAGCCCTGGGGACCGTACTGGCTGCCAGCACGGTGACGCCGAGTCCGGCGCGCACCGCAGCGATGATGCCCTCGTAGTTGGGGCTGCCATAGACGATGCGCCAGTCCCGCTGCTGGTTCCTGAGGGTCTGCAGCATGCTCTGGCGGTAGAGGCAGGGCGGCGGCGCCACCACCAGTGGCAGCGGCTTCGCTTCGTGGCGGAGGTGCTCCCGGCTGCTGATCCAGACCAGCGGTTCGGCCATCAGCAGACTGCCGCCTTTTTCCTTCGGGTCGTCGTGCAAGGCGATCACGAGATCGAATTCCCCCTGGTCCATCCTGGCCAGCAGGTTGCGGCTGAGGTCACAGGTGACTTCCAGCATCACATTCGGCTGCGAAAGCGCGAACTTGCCCAGGATCTCGGGCAGCAGCAAGGTGCTGTACTCGTATGGCGCACCGAGCCGCACGGTGCCTGCCACCACGGGCCGGCTCAGGCTGCGCACCGCCTCGTCGTTGAGCGCGAGCATGCGCCGCGCATAGTCCAGCAAGGTGGCTCCCTGCTCCGTCAGGCGCCCGCGTGGTGTGCCGCGCTGAAACAAAGGCGCCTCGAGCATCTCCTCGAGCCGGCGGATCTGCAGGCTGACCGCCGATTGCGTGCGCCCGACCACCTCGCCCGCGCGGGTGAAGCTGCCCAGGTCGACGGCCTTGACGAAGGTTCTCAACAGTTCAGTGGGAAGGTTGACCATCTGCACAAATCATTTGGATTCCAAATTATTTCATTAGAAACATTAACTTTACAAAAGAAAGACCGATTTTTACCATGGGTAAGGCCAGACACTCTCCACCCAATACAACACGACGAGGAGCTCCCCATGTTCACCCAGTCCATGCAAATCGCCGGTTTCGACAATGAACTCTGGCAGGCGATCGAAGCCGAGCGCCAGCGCCAGGAAGACCACATCGAGCTGATCGCCTCCGAGAACTACGCCAGCCCGCGCGTGCTGCAGGCCCAGGGCACCGTGCTGACCAACAAGTACGCCGAAGGCTATCCGGGCAAGCGCTACTACGGCGGCTGCGAGCATGTCGACGTGGTCGAGCAGCTCGCCATCGACCGCGCCAAGCAGCTGTTCGGCGCCGACTGGGCCAACGTCCAGCCGCATTCGGGCTCGCAGGCCAACGCCGCGGTCTACCTGGCGCTGCTGCAGCCGGGCGACACCATCCTGGGCATGAGCCTGGCCCACGGCGGCCATCTGACCCATGGCGCCAAGGTCAACTTCTCGGGCAAGATCTTCAACGCCGTGCAGTACGGCGTGACCGATGACGGCGTGATCGACTACGACGCGCTCGAGGCCCAGGCGCTCGAGTGCAAGCCGAAGATGATCGTGGCCGGCTTCTCGGCCTACGCGCGCCAGCTCGACTTCGCGCGTTTGCGCGCCATCGCCGACCAGGTCGGCGCGCTGCTGTTCGTCGACATGGCGCACGTCGCCGGCCTGGTCGCCGCCGGCCTCTACCCCAACCCCGTGCCGTTCGCCGACATCGTCACCAGCACCACGCACAAGACGCTGCGCGGCCCGCGCGGCGGCATCATCGTCGGCCGAACCAACCCCGAGATCGAGAAGAAGATCGCCTCCATGGTCTTCCCCGGCACCCAGGGCGGCCCGCTGATGCACGTGATCGCCGCCAAGGCCGTCGCCTTCAAGGAAGCGCTGGAACCCTCGTTCAAGGACTACCAGCAGCGCGTGATCGCCAACGCCCAGGCCATGGCCGCCGTGTTCGTGCAGCGCGGCTACAAGATCGTCTCTGGCGGCACCGACGACCACCTGTTCCTGGTCGACCTGATCGCCAAGGGCATCACCGGCAAGGCCGCCGACGCCGCGCTCGGCTCGGCCCACATCACGGTCAACAAGAACACCGTGCCGAACGACCCGCAGTCGCCCTTCGTGACCAGCGGCATCCGCATCGGCGCGCCAGCCGTCACGACGCGCGGCTTCGGCACGCCTGAGGTCAGCGCGCTGGCCGGCTGGATCTGCGACATCCTCGACGACATCGAGAATCCGGCCGTCATCGACGCGGTGCGCGCCAAGGTCGCCGAAGTCTGCGCCTGCTTCCCGGTCTACGCCCGCTGACACGGGCCTTTGCGACGGCGGGGGATGGAGCCCCCGCCACAGATCAATAACAAATATCGTCAACCAGCACATCCACCATAAGGGAGACCAAGGATGCAACATCTCAGCCAAGCGGCCATCGACGCCGAGCAGCGGGAAGAGGCCAGAGACCTCGAACGCGGGCTGTCGAACCGCCACATTCAACTCATCGCCATCGGTGGCGCCATCGGCGTCGGCCTCTTCCTCGGTTCGGCCAAGGCGATTGCCAAGGCCGGTCCGGCACTGCTGCTGACCTACGCCATCGCCGGCATCGCGGTGTTCTTCATCATGCGCGCGCTGGGCGAGCTGCTGGTGCACCGGCCGGTTGCCGGTTCCTTCGCGACCTACGCCGAGGAATACATCAGCCCCTGGGCTGGCTATGTCACTGGCTGGACCTACTGGTTCACCTGGATCGTGACCGGCATGGCCGAGCTGACCGCCGTCGGCATCTACGCCCACTACTGGTTCCCCGACATCCCGCAGTGGCTGCCGGCGCTCGTCGTCCTGGGCGTCCTCTACGCGGCCAACCTGATCGCCGTCAAGCTGTTTGGCGAGATGGAGTTCTGGTTCGCGCTGATCAAGGTGATGGCGATCGTGCTGCTGCTGGTGCTGGGCGTGGCGATCCTGGTCTTCGGCGTCGGACCGCTGGGCCAGACCGCCAGCCTGTCCAACCTGGTCAGTCACGGCGGCTTCTTCCCGGTCGGCATCGTCGGGGTGGTGTTCACCTTGCAGATCGCCATGTTCGCCTTCACCGGCGTGGAGCTGATCGGCGTGACCGCCGGCGAGGCTGACAACCCGCAGGAGGTCCTGCCCAAGGCCACCAACAGCATCACCTACCGGATCTTGCTGTTCTACATCGGCTCGCTGGTGATCCTGATGTCGCTGGTGGCATGGAACGAGTACGACCCCAAGATGAGTCCCTTCGTCGCCGTGTTCGACAAGATGGGCATCCCCTACGCGGCCGGCATCATCAACTTCGTCGTGCTGACCGCGGCCGCCTCGTCCTGCAACAGCGGCATCTTCAGCACCGGACGCATGCTCTACACCCTGTCGCATTTCGGCCAGGCGCCCAAGATGTTCGGCGAGGTCAGCGCACAGCATGTGCCGTCCAAGGCCATCACGGTGTCGGTCCTGATGATGCTGATCGGCGTGGTGCTGAACTACCTGGTGCCCGAGGAGGTCTTCACCTATGTCACCAGCGTCGCCACCGTGGGCGCGATCTGGACCTGGGGCGTGATCATGTTCGCGCACATGGGCTACCGCAAGTCGGTGCGCCGGGGCGAGTCCAAGCCGGTGGCGTTCCGCATGCCGGGCGGCATGTTCGCTACCGCGTTCGTGCTGCTGTTCCTGGCCGCAGGCACCGTCATGCTGGCCTTCGACGCCGGCAACCGCGTGGCACTGTACATTGCGCCGGCATGGTTCGCGCTGCTGACCATCGGCTACAAAATGTCGCAGCCGGGCAGGCGACTGGCACTGGCCACGGCGAACGCTTAAAGGTAAATCCACATGGCTATCAGCGTCTTCGATCTGTTCAAGATCGGCATCGGGCCGAGCAGTTCCCACACCGTGGGTCCGATGCGCGCGGCGCGCCTGTTCACGCTGCGCCTGCAGCATGCCGGCGTGCTGGCACAAACCGCGCGCGTGCGCTGCTGGCTCTACGGCTCGCTCGGTGCCACCGGCAAGGGCCACGGCAGCGACACCGCCGTGCTGCTCGGCCTGGCCGGCCACGAGCCCGACACGGTGGACGTCGATGCCGTGCCCGAGCTGCTGCAGGCGATCCGCGGCTCGCGCCGCGTCGCGCTGCAGGGCACGCACGAGGTGGAGTTCAACGAGCGCGAGGACCTGCTCTTCATGCGCCGCGAAAGCCTGCCCTTCCACGCCAACGGCATGCGGCTGGTCGCGTACGACGCGCAGGGCCAGGAGCTCGAGAACCGCTGCTACTACTCGGTCGGCGGCGGCTTCATCGTCAGCGACGAGGTGGCGGCCGACGGCAGCCGGCAGAAGGTCATCGCACCCGACACCACCGTGCTGCCGCTGCCGTTCAAGAGCGGCAGCCAACTGCTCGAGATCGCCAGGCGCGAGCACTTGAGCATCGCCCAGGTCATGCGCCGCAACGAGCAGTTCTGGCGCAGCGACGCCGAGATCGACGCCGGCCTGCTGCGCATCTGGCAGGTGATGCAGGACTGCGTGCAGCGCGGCTGCCGCACCGAGGGCATCCTGCCGGGCGGCTTCAAGGTCAAGCGCCGCGCCGCCGCCCTGCACCGCTCGCTGACCGAGCGACCGGAAGCCACGCTGCGCGATGCGCTCGCCGTGCTCGACTGGGTCAACCTCTACGCGCTCGCGGTCAACGAGGAGAACGCCGCCGGCGGCCGGGTCGTGACGGCGCCGACCAACGGCGCTGCCGGCATCGTGCCAGCCGTGCTGCACTACTACGCGCGCTTCATTCCGGGCGCCAACGACGCCGGCGTGATCGACTTCCTGCTCACCGCAGCCGCGATCGGCATCCTCTACAAGGAGAACGCCAGCATCTCGGGCGCCGAGGTCGGCTGCCAGGGCGAGGTGGGCGTGGCCTGCTCGATGGCCGCCGCCGCGCTGGCCGCCGTCATGGGCGGCACGCCCGAGCAGGTCGAGAACGCCGCCGAGATCGGCATGGAGCACCACCTCGGTCTGACCTGCGACCCGGTCGGCGGCCTGGTGCAGATTCCCTGCATCGAGCGCAACGCCATCGCCTCGGTCAAGGCGATCAACGCCGCGCGCATGGCGCTGCGCGGCGACGGCAGCCACTTCGTGAGCCTGGACAAGGTCATCAAGACCATGCGCGAAACCGGCGCCGACATGATGAGCAAGTACAAGGAGACCGCACGCGGCGGTCTCGCGGTCAACATCGTGGAGTGTTAGGCGCGGCTCAGGCCGGCACCAGTGCCGCCGCCGCGCCGGCACCCTTGCGGCGAGCCGCCGGCGGTGCACGGCGTGGCTCCACCTGCGCGCTGAGCACGAACCCGGCCACCTTGTCCTGCAGTTCCTGCGCGTGGTGCGACAGTTGATCAGCGGTGGCGGACAGTTCCTCGGCCACCGCCGCATTGCGCTGCGTGGCGTCGCTGAGCTGCCCCATGGCGATGTTCATCTGCGAGACACCGGCCGACTGCTCGCTG
>JBEEPT010000081.1:0-4108 GCA_041190985.1 Pseudomonadota bacterium | reverse complement strand
ACGACCTCAATCGCGACAACCTGGGCGAGTTCCTGCGCGTGGTGCCCGGCGTGGCCGAGGTCTCGATCGGCCACGCGCTGATCGCCGACGCGCTCGAGCTCGGCTACCGCGCCACCGTGCACGCCTACCTGGACTGCATCGCCGCATCGCGCCACACCGCCTGATCCGGGGCCGCACCATGATCTACGGCATCGGCACCGACATCTGCGATGTGCGCCGCATCCGCGACAGCCTGCAGCGCCACGGCGAGCGCTTCGCCGAGAAGGTGCTGACCGAGCGCGAGCTCGCGACCTGGCGCACGCGCGGCGCGCGCTGGCCCGAGCGCGGCGTGCGCTACCTGGCGACGCGCTTCTCGGCCAAGGAGGCCTTCAGCAAGGCGATCGGGCTCGGCATGACCATGCCCATGACCTGGCGCGACTGCGAGATCGCCACGCTGGCGAGCGGCCAGCCCGTGATCCGGCTGCACCGCGGCTTGAAGGACTGGTTCGAGGGCCAGGGCTTGAGCGCGCATGTCAGCGTCACCGACGAAACCGATTACGCCGCCAGCTTCGTGGTGGTCGAGAAGAAGCCATGACCCCGCACGCCCCCCTGATCATTGACATCGCCGGCACCCGGCTGAGCAAGGCCGACAAGGGCCGCCTGCTGCATCCGCTGGTCGGTGGCGTGATCCTGTTCGGGCGCAACTGGGAAAGCCGTGCCCAGCTTGCCAAGCTCTGCCGCAAGATCAGAAAGCTGCGCCGCGACCTGCTGATCTGCGTCGACCACGAAGGCGGGCGGGTGCAGCGCTTCCGCAGCGACGGCTTCACCCACCTGCCGCCGATGCGCGCCTTCGGTCAGCTCTGGCTCGAAGGCGAGGGCGCCGAGACCGGCGCGGCGGCGCTGCGCGCCTGCAACGCCGCGACGGCGGCCGGCTATGTGCTGGCGTCCGAGCTGCGCGCCTGCGGTGTCGACTTCAGCTTCACGCCGGTGCTCGACCTTGACCACGGCGGCAGCGGCGTGATCGGCGACCGCGCCTTCGCGCGCGACCCGCGCATGGTCACGCTGCTGGCGCAGGCGCTGATGCACGGCCTGCGTCAGGCCGGCATGGGCAACTGCGGCAAGCATTTCCCGGGCCACGGCTTCGCCACCGCCGACTCGCATGTCGACATTCCGCTGGACGAGCGCGCGCTGGCCGAGATCCTGGAAGACGACGCAGCGCCTTACGGCTGGCTCAACGCGTCCTTGAGCGCGGTGATGCCCGCGCACGTGATCTACCCGCAGGTTGACGCGCGCCCGGCCGGCTTCTCGCGCTTCTGGCTCGACGAGGTGCTGCGCCGCCGCGTTGGCTTCACCGGCGCGGTGTTCAGCGATGACCTCAGCATGAAGGGGGCGCGCCAGCTCGAGGGGCGCGAGCTGAGCTACACCGAGGCCGCCGTCACCGCGCTGGAGGCCGGCTGCGATCTGGTGCTGCTGTGCAACCAGTCGCTGGTCGAGGACGGCGCGCCCGTGGACGCGTTCCTGGACGGCATGAGCGAGGCGCTGCTGAAGGGGCAGTGGGCACCGCGCGAGGCCAGCGAGCAGCGCCGCCTGGCCCTGCTGCCTTCAGCCAGCGCGCCGGACTGGGATGGGCTGATGGTGGAGCCGCGCTATATGCACGCGCTGTCCTTGCTGCCCTGAGCATTCCCAGAGGTGCGGGGCGTTGTCTTCAGCTGTTGGGTGAAGCGCTCACTGCGCCGCCCAGACCGGCCGGCCGATGGGCGAGCAGAGCACGAGGAAGGTCGCGACGTTCATGATGACCGTGCCCCAGAAGACCGAGCGGAACTCGGCCTTCGTGGACTTGTGACGCAGGAATTGCTGCGCGAGCAGGGCGCCCGGCCAGCCTCCGGCCAGGGCGAGGAAGTGGAGCGTGCTTTCTGGCGTCCGCCAAGCGCCACGCTCAGCGGCTGATTTGTCGATGGCGTACGCCAGGAACGTGAAAGTGCTTACCGCAATATAAACAAGGGCCAGCAAAGCCGGTGGGCGCCAAACAACGAGCGCCACGAAGTACAGGATCAAGAACCCCGGTATCGCAAACAACGTTGCTGTTCCCGATTGCGCAGGAGAACTGGGTGGTCTTCGCGCGGCTGGATGTGATGAGAGAACTGGTTCGACATTCTTGGCGCGCTTCTTGCCCTGTGGTCCTACCTCGACCTCAAAGCAAACTGCCTGACCTTCTTGCGGTCGACCGGCGCGCTGTCGAAATGCCTTGATGTGGACAAAGATCTCTTGCCCACCTTGTGTGGGCTCGATGAAGCCAAAGCCTCGGTCATCATTCCAGCTCTTTATGATTCCTTCGAGGCGCATGGACGATTGGTTTTGGGGTCTAACGTGCCATCTCGGTCGACTGCAAAAGTACAGCTTTTTGATGGTCGGTTGGAACGGAATGCTGGAAATTACGTGGAAAATCTGGCAACTATGGACCCGTTCAGCATACCGCATGCAGATCAAGGATGTCCACTTGGCGGCGCGAGCTCTGGCCGTCGCGCTCTTGCACGACTCCCGCAGTCAACAGCCAGCCGACTCCAGGCATGAGCCAAGCGCGTCAGCCATACCGGCCACCCGCTCCATACAACTCGGCACCAATCGATACAGTCTGAAACACCCGCCGGGCGCGATCGGTTGAACAATGGGCATACAGTTGCCGGACCATCGCGGTCCGCACATTTCGGCAGAGGTATCCCCATGAAGAACATCGCTCGATTGCTCAAACCCCTGGCGGCCATGTTGCTGCTGCCCGCCATGATGGCCTGCGCCCCCCTGTCGCCCAGGCAGCAAAACGCCGCGGTCGGCGCCGGCGTGGGCGCCGTGGCCGGCTCGGTACTGACCGGCGGCAGCACGCTGGGCACCCTCGGCGGCGCTGCCATCGGCGGCGTCATCGGCAACGGAACCGACGGCTACCACAGGCGGCGCTGAAGCATGCCCTGGCATCCCGGCGGGGCGAGGGCTGCCTGAATGCTGCAGGCCGATGTGCCCTGCTTGAAGCCGGTCTCGCTGTCAGTGCGCGATGCCCAGCTGCTCCAGCGCGTCGCCGACGAGCTCCAGCCGCAGCAGCGGGCTGTCGAGCGCCAGCAGGCCCTGCTGGGATTCCAGCGGCAGCGGCAGCATTTCGGCCCAGCGGTTGGCGACCCAGCCGGCCTCCTGCCAGGGGCTGTCGCGGTCCTGGTAGTCGGGATAGGCAGCGACGGCATCGGGCCGTTGGGCCCGCAGTTGCTCATGCAGCTGGCGCAGCGTGCGGCTGATGCCGCGCAGCTCGTCCGGAATGGTCACGGCCTGGTCCGGCGCCAGCAGCTCGACCTCGGCGCGCCAGAGGCCGTTCCTGAGCCTTTCGCTCGACTGCACGCGGAAACGCTGGCCGCCCTGGCAGGCAATCCGCAGCAGGCCGGGCTGCTGCTGCTCGAATTCAACGATCTGCGCCAGCGTGCCGACGGGGTGGAAGGCCTCGCGGACGAAGCTGCCGTCGGTCGCGGCGGGATCGGGTTGCTGCACTTCCTGTCCCTCGGTCAGGCAGACCACGCCGAAGGGCGTTCCGTCGCGCCGGCAGCGTTGCACCAGGTCGAGGTAGCGCACCTCGAAGACCTGCAGCGGCAGCCATCCGTCCGGAAACAGGACGGTGCGCAGCGGAAACAGCGGGGTGTTCACGCCACGGCGTCGGCGCTCTGGCGCTGCAGCATGGCCAGCGTGCTGGCGATCGTGGCGCGCAGTTCGCGGCGGTCGCAGATGAAGTCGACCGCGCCCTTTTGCTGCAGGAACTCGGCGCGCTGGAAGCCCTCGGGCAGCTTGACGCGCACGGTGTTCTCGATCACGCGCGGGCCGGCGAAGCCGATCAGCGCCTTGGGCTCGGCGATCACGACGTCGCCGACGAAGGCGAAGCCGGCCGAGACGCCGCCCATGGTCGGGTCGGTCAGCACGCTGATGTACGGCAGGCCCTTCTTGGCCAGGCGGGTGAGGGCGGCATTGGTCTTGGCCATTTGCATCAGCGACAGCAGGCCTTCCTGCATGCGCGCGCCGCCGGTGGCGGTGAAGCAGACAAACGGCACCTTCTGCTCGATCGCGGTCTCGACGCCGCGCACGAAGCGCTCGCCGACGACCG
>JBEEPT010000080.1:0-5037 GCA_041190985.1 Pseudomonadota bacterium | reverse complement strand
TCGGGGGCATCTCGAGCCCCGCGATCGACGAGTTGAGCGCAGTGATGAAGGCGTTGGCCGACGTGATCGCCGAGCTCGCGTAGGAGCGGGCGTTGCTGAAGTGGGTGGTGACCTGTGCTGCGGCGCCTGGCATCACAACCTCCGTTGCTTGGCGATGATCGGATCGAACTCGACGCGGTCGACGACGAACGCCGCGGCCTCCCACAGCAGGCTGATCTGCAGGTAGTTGTCGCGCAAGCCCTTGCCCAATTTGAAGCGGGCCGCGCGCCGGTGGATCTGCGTCGAGTCGTAGCTGTAGGACACGTCCTCGGTGTCGGTCACGCGCACGCTCAGGTCATCCAGCCCGGTGCCGTGCACCACCACCTGCCGCGGGCGCTGCTGGCGCCCCTGGTCGTCGGCCAGCGAGAGCCCGAACGCCACCGTCGACGCGATGTCCGTCGTGCCGTCCTGCGCCCCGCCAACGCGGTGCACGCCGTCGGCCGTGGCCTCGTAGTCGCCGGCCAGCCCGGTGAAGTCGGTCTCGTACTCCGTGACCGCCAGACTGTCGCAGTGCAGGACGATGGTGCTCATAGCAGCGAGACGGCTTGAGGGTTGAGCGAGCCCGGCGCCGGCGGCAGCCCGTCGTCACCAGGGACGACGGATGGTCGCACGATGACCACCTTCGTGCCATCAGCCGGCGCGCCGCCGCCACGGGCCAGCCACGCATCCAAGATCGGCCGGAACGGGACGGCTCCCGTGCGGTTGCCGATGTACGTCTCGCAGATGCGTCCGCCGTTGCCGCCCCACTTCACCTGCGTGATGAAACCCCCGGTGCGGTTGTCCACGTAGAGCACGTCGAAGGACGCGCCGATGTCGCCAAGGAAGTTGCGCGCCTGGAGCTCGTAGAACTGGGCGCCTCGCGGGCTGGCCAAGAACATGCCGTCGGTGAAGTCCGGCGCGAACCCGAACTCCGGCCGGACCAGGTTGAAGTTCGTCTCGGCCGCCTCGGTGATGTGCGGCACGTGGATGTACTCCTGACCCTCTGGAGGATCCTCTTCTGGGTTCGGAATCCAGTAGCCCGGCACTGGGAACAGTGGGTCTCGGTCGCCGCCGTTGACGTCGCGGCCCCAGTAGCCCACCAGCAACTGCGGACGGTTCGGCGTCCAGCCGTCGCGGTACGGGCCGCCTGGCATCCAGGAGCGTCGCGGTAGGCACTCGGTGTCGAAGAAGAACGTGTCCCCCGCATCGAGGTTGTAGTCGTTCCCCAAGCCGCCGGTCGCCGGTATGCCGATCGAGTCGCAGTCATCCAACTCCGGGAACCGCCTGTCCAGGTAGAGCAGGTCGTGCTGCAGGTACGGCGCCGCTACGTTCACGATCTTGCCGGTCACGGTCAGCGCCCCGTGCAGCGCTCGCAGGGGATAGAACGACAGCAGGTCCGGGAATGTCATGACCGCCGTGCCGCCGGCGCGAAACAGCGTGTGCGACGCCTCTACACGATCGGCGGTTTCGTGCAGCACCGCGCGCTCGTAGTTGTTCGCAAAGCGCTGCAGCGGCCGGTCCTCGATCGACCATGATCCAGTGCGACCGGCATCTCGCCGCCAGGCCATCGTGTCGCAGTGCCAGTCGCGGGCCGTGTAGGCGTAGCGCAGGTATGGGTCGCGGTCGTAGGTGTTTGCCGCCTCGGAGACCCTGTCGTCAGTCTTCGCGGTGGTTGGGGGATCGTTGCCGATCGAGAACACGCCTACGTTGGTCGGAAGCATGTGCGCCTGAAACTCGTTCGCCACCAGCCTTCCGTCTTCGCGTGTGCGTTCGGACTCGAACGATTGGCCGAGCAGAGATCCCTCAAATGAGTCGGTCACTTCGTAGTGCTCGCGCACCTCGAATATGGCCGCCCTCTTGGGGTATCGGCATATGAACTCTCCATCGAATATCCCGCCACCTACAACACCACCACTCAACGACCAGCCTTCGATTTCAGGGTATTCCTCTCCCTCTTCCCACGCGGGGAAGAACTCAGGGTAGATGCCGTCGTTTTCCAATTCAGGGAGATCTGTTGGCACCAAGAATGGCACCTCTTCGATCTGCGGGAACGGAGTAATGCCGGGAAACTCAAGACGGCCATTGATGTCGAACTCGCGCGCGTATCGCTGCACCGCGATGTGTGGCCCAAACCTGATGACGTTGATGAAGATGTCTTGCTGAAGCTCGGTCAGTCCGGCGCTGACTCTCTCAAGTTGAACCGCATAGAACACCCTGTCATTGATCTCTCGGGTGTTCATGTAGAGCTCGCCCAGCACATGGCCACCAAGCCCGTCAGGTTCTCCTCTGACCGGAATGCCGCTCTCTGAACCGGTCCAAGATGCGTCAATGGCCACGTACTCGGCGTATGCCTCGTAGTAGTAGTCCAGAAACGCCGACGCGCGCACATGCCACAGGGTCTGCTCCACGTCCGTGTCGTGGCCAGGCGTACCGAGGAGCGCTTCACGCCCCATCGGGTGATAGCCGCCAACCGATGTATGAATGGTTGCTTGCCCGTAGGGCGGGCCATCCTCGGTGTATATGTCAGGACCTGGGACCCAGATGTAATCCTGAATGCCGTCAAGCCTCGTGTTTCTGTCGCGCGGCGCCATCCCTTTTAGTCTGTAGTCCATGGACAGCAGACCGCAATCGACCTCACCAATTTCGACGAACTCTCTTGAGTAGGCAGATTCTCGGCGTGGCAAGGTGCCGCCGAAAATGGTGTCAGGCAAAGTGACTGGCTGCGGTCCAGCCACCGACACGCGAAGCTCGTGCTGCTCGGAGAGACCGAGCGCCTTGTATGCGACGTACTTCGTGTCTGCGAGTGCGTCGGTTACGTCCTGCTTGTCTTCCGTGGTCGTGACCTTGCCGTCATTGGGCCCGCCGATAAAGTGGTCCTCGTGGTGGGTTACGGTCACGTTGCTCGAATAGGGCATGCTCCAGGCGTCCACCAAGGTGTCGACAGGACGCGAGTAATTGCCCGTGAAGCTCACCGTCTGCGAGTGCGCCACGCTGGCCCTAAACCCGCTGTCGACCAAGCTGATGGTCCCGGCAAGCTCTGGCAGCGGAACGCCCGGCGTGACGGTCACCGTCCAGCCGCTGCACTCACCCACGGCATTGGTGCCGCTGCAGGTGATCGTGGTGTCTTCGCCCGTGGTCACGGTGAATTGCGCACCGAACTCGTTGGGCAGGTAGTCGCCTGGGTAGGCCCGCGGCATTGCTGCCTCGGCCAGCAGCCGCCACGGCGCCGGCGTGGAATCGGTGCGCTCGCGCGTGTTCAGCGCCCACAGCTGGTTGACCAGGGCGAAGATGATGATGCCCTCGGCCGCGTGCGCTTCAATGAAGCTGGCCGGCTGCATGCCGATCGTGCGGATGCGCGATGGTGAGATTCCGCCGCCGGCCTCGATCGAGCGCCCGATTGAAGGGAGCAGCTCGGCGGGCATAGGCGGCACGTAGTCGAGCTGACGTCCGCACATGAAGAACGCCGAACCGTCGATCGTGGACACCGCGTAGCGTCCGGGCTCGGCCACCTCGCAGAAAGCGCCAAACAGCGGCGAGTCGATGCGGAACATGCGCACCGCACCGGTGTCCAGCGGGCTGCCTGTCAACGGCAGGTCCCGGCTGATCTGCACCACCAGCCACTCGGTCTCCGCGTCGCCGGTGCCGGGCACGGCCGGGCGGCCGGGCATCTCCCCGGCGCTCTTCACTTGATCCGGCACGCGCCAGGGCGTCGGGTTGCCGGCCAGCGACAGGTAGGCCGCCTCGTCGCCGGTGATCACGTGCGGGTTGATCAGGATGCCGCCGTAGAACGGCCCGCCCTCGTCCGGCGCCGGCGGCAGGTAGACGTCGACCATCATCGAGCCGTACTCGTAGCGGAGCTCGACGAACCCGTTGCCGGGCAGCGGCAGCGTCTCGCAGTGCGTCGGCACCAGGCTCTGCCGCACGTTGTTCACGAACGCGCGGACCAGCGCGCCGACATCCGCGGCCACCGTCGAGTAGTTCCCGCCGCCCGAGTAGCGCACCTCCATCGGCACCTGGCCGACGATCGGGGTGCCGTCGCGCTCGAGGAACATCGCTACACCGGCGAGGCGAGGTACTGCAGGGTGCCGTCGCGCAGGCGCGTGGTCGCCACCACCTCGGCGAGCTCGCGCTGGTAGCGCGCTGCGGTGAGCGCGATCGCCTGCCCTGCGCCGGTCAGCAGCGTGAGCACGCCGCCGACGATGCACAGCGCGCCGCGGCCGGAGCGGAAGTCGGCCGGCAGGTAGGCCGTGTCGATCTCCACCGCCGAGCCCTTCGTCACCCGGCCGCGCGTGGCCGTGCGGAACTGCAGGTCGCTGATGTCGCCGCCGGCCAGGAAGTGCAGCGCCTTCTCGGTGCCCACGAACACCCCCGCGCCGGTGCCGTACAGCAGCGTGATGGCGTGCTCGAACTGCACGAAGTCGCGCGAGCGGTCGCACAGGTCGGGCTGGTGCGGACGCGTCGCCCACAGCGTGGTGCCGTCGGCGATCAGGATCCGCCCGTGCCACGCCTCGAGCACCGTGCCCACCGGCGGCGCCTCGACCACGCCGCCGACGAACTGCGGGCCCAGCGGGTCGCCCGTGGGCGTCCAGGTGTCTGTGGCCGTGCTGCCGGCCAGGAACATCGCCTCACCGTACGGCGCAAGGTAGACGTTGATGCTGTGGCCGGCCAGCGCCGGCAGCCCGATGATCGCCTGCGCCGGGTCGATGCTCATCGTGCCGTAGGTCGGCCCGCTCTCGCGGCCGTCGCTCGAGCGCACGTAGGTCACCATGTAGGGCGTGTCGCCGGCCAGGCCGACGCCAGGATCCACCGGGATCGGCATGCCCCAGGCGGTCGTCTCGGCAGCGGTGGCCAGCCCGCTGATGAGGCCGTTGGAGAACGCCACCCGGCCGTCCGGCAGGTCCTCGAACCACACCCGCGTGTAGCCGATCGTCTCGTAGACCGTGCGCAGCTCGGTGCCGTCGTCGTCCAGCAGCAGCAGGTCGTTGTCGACCACCGCCAGCAGCCCGAAGATGCTCTCGT
>JBEEPT010000079.1:0-12404 GCA_041190985.1 Pseudomonadota bacterium | reverse complement strand
GTGCGCGCCGCCATCCTGAACCGCTTCACGCAGTTGGGCACGCCCGAGACGGTGCGTGTAGGGTAATTCCGTCTGGGGTCAGGGGAAGAACGTCCTTCGATTGAATTGTTCAACAAAGTCCATTGCCGGCGTCGCCGTTGAGGGTGTTGAAACTGCCCTTTAGTGCGATGTTGTCATTGCCGTCTTTGCCGAGCACGGTCAGGTTGACGGCGTTTAGATAGTCAGGGTTGTCGGGGTCTGTATTGGTGAGCGGGTAGTTGTCGTCGCCGTTGGTCAGGCCCTTGGTTGGCATAATCAGACTCCTTTGTTTGCAGGATGGGATCGGGTCTTGGCGGTGGCTGGAGCGGGGGTGGATGCCAATCCGAGTAGATCCTTAATGACTACCCCAGCTTAGAAATATTACTCCTATGAATATCGATATGGCAAGTGATATTCGTCCCGAATTTGGCGGGAGATTCGTCCTGATTTTTTCGGGCCGGCACCAGAAACGAAAAAGGCCGGCAAATGCCGGCCTTCTTGCGCTTCAGGAGCGGGTGCGTCTTACTTGCCGCCCAGCTTCAGGAAATCCGCACCCTGGCCCAGCGCCAGCAGGCCGGCGTCGGAGTAGATGCCCAGCTTGGCGCGGGTGTCGGTGATGTCGAGGTTGCGCATGGTCAGCTGGCCGATGCGGTCCAGCGGCGTGAACGGCGCGTCCTCGACCTTCTCCATCGACAGGCGCTCGGGCGCGTAGGTCAGGTTCGGGCTGTCGGTGTTGAGGATCGAGTAGTCGTTGCCGCGGCGCAGCTCGAGCGTGACCTCGCCGGTGACGGCGCGCGCGACCCAGCGCTGGGCGGTCTCGCGCAGCATGATGGCCTGCGGGTCGAACCAGCGGCCCTGGTACAGCAGCCGGCCCAATTTCAGCCCGTTGACGCGGTACTGCTCGATCGTGTCCTCGTTGTGGATGCCGGTGACCAGGCGCTCGTAGGCGATGTGCAGCAGCGCCAGGCCCGGGGCCTCGTAGATGCCACGGCTCTTGGCCTCGATGATGCGGTTCTCGATCTGGTCGCTCATGCCCAGGCCGTGGCGGCCGCCGATCTTGTTGGCCTCCAGGATCAGGTCGACCAGGTTGCCGAAGGTCTGGCCGTTGAGTGCGACCGGCACGCCTTCCTCGAAGCGCACCGTGACTTCCTCGGCCTTGACCGCGACCTCGTCCTTCCAGAACGCCACGCCCATGATCGGGTTGACGATGCGGATGCCCGAGTTCAGGTGCTCGAGGTCCTTGGCCTCGTGCGTTGCGCCCAGCATGTTGCTGTCGGTGCTGTACGCCTTCTCGACCGACATCTTGTAGTCGTAGCCGTTGGCGATCAGGAACTCGCTCATCTCCTTGCGCCCGCCGAGCTCGTCGATGAAGGTCTGGTCCAGCCAGGGCTTGTAGATCTTCAGGCTCGGGTTGGTCAGCAGGCCGTAGCGGTAGAAGCGCTCGATGTCGTTGCCCTTGTAGGTCGAGCCGTCGCCCCAGATGTTGACGTCGTCTTCCTTCATCGCGGCCACCAGCATGGTGCCGGTCACGGCGCGGCCCAGCGGGGTGGTGTTGAAGTAGGTGATGCCGGCGGTGCTGATGTGGAAGGCGCCGGACTGCAGCGCGGCGATGCCCTCGGCGGCCAGCTGCGGGCGGCAGTCGATCAGGCGCGCCTGGACGGCGCCGTAGCCCATGGCCTTGCGCGGGATCTCGTCGTAGTCGCTCTCGTCGGGCTGGCCGAGGTTGGCGGTGTAGGCGTAGGGCAGGGCGCCCTTGAGCTTCATCCACAGCAGCGCGGCGCTGGTGTCGAGGCCGCCCGAGAAGGCGATGCCGACCTTCTGGCCGACGGGCAGGTTTTGCAGGATGGTGGCAGACATGTTCTGGTCTTTCCTGGGATCAGCCGTAGTGGCAGATGTAGTGGAAGGCCTCGGCCACGCGGATCTCGAAGCTCGAGTTGGCGGGCACGCTGAACTGGTCGCCCGCGCCGGCCTTCAGCCAGCTGTCGGAGCCGGCGAGCTTGTACTCGCAGCCGCCGGCGACGCATTCCATGATCTCGGGCGCAGCGGTGCCGAAGGTCAGGGTGGCGGGCAGCACCACGCCGACCGACTTCTTGGTGCCATCGGGGAAGGTGATGCCGTGGCTGACGCACTTGCCGTCGAAGTAGACGCTGGCCTGGGTGTTGACGGACACGCCGTCGATCTGGGTGGTGCTCATATGCGGTAAAGGATTCGTTGTGGAAGGCGCCGCCAGGCGGCGAGGCTAACCCAGGATTTTAGGGCAGGGCAGGCGCTCAGAGCCGGCCGGCCCAGGCCTCGGCGTCGAAGCCGGCCGTCGTGCCGTCGGCCCACTCGACCACCGGGCGCTTGATCACGCTGATGTGCGCGATCATGACGGGCTTGGCGCTGGCCGCGTCGGTCACGCCGGCCTGCACCTCGGGGGCGAGCTTGCGCCAGGTCGGGCCGCGGCGGTTCAGCAGCTTGTCCCAGCCGACGGCGGCCAGCCAGGCGTCCAGCCTGTCTTCGGGCACGCCGAGCTTCTTGAAGTCGTGGAATTCGTGCGCGACGCCCTGTTCGGTCAGCCAGGCGCGTGCCTTCTTGACCGTGTCGCAGTTGGGGATGCCGTAGACCTTGATCATGGCCGGGATTGTGCCGCAAGGCCCCCGTCCGCCCTCCGCGCGCGGCCGCGCGCAGAGGGCGTTTCCCGTTGCCTGGCGCCGTCTTCGCCGCGCTGCGACAATACAGTGCTTGCCGGGAGTCCGGCACCCCATCACCCCAGTCCGAGAGAACGATGTCCGACGTCCTGTCCGCCGACCTGCCCCAGACCCTGCCCGAATGGCTCGCTCACTGCGAGCGCATCCATCCCAAGACGATAGACATGGGTCTGGAGCGGGTGCGCAGCGTGGCGCAGCGCCTCGAGGGTGGGCGCGGCCTCGCGCCGGCCTGTCCGGTGATCATCGTCGGCGGCACCAACGGCAAGGGCTCGACCTGCGCCATGCTCGAGGCCATCTATCGCCAGGCCGGCTACCGCACCGGCGTCTACACCTCGCCGCACCTGGTGCACTTCGAGGAGCGCTGCCGCATCGTGGGCGAGGTCGTCGACGCCGCGACGCTGTTGCCGGCCTTCGCCGACGTCGAGCTGGCGCGCCGCGGCAACGGCGCCGACCAGCCCGAGATCAGCCTGAGCTACTTCGAGTTCACGACGCTGGCCATCGTGCTGACACTGGCGCGCGCGCGCCTGGACGTCATGATCCTGGAAGTGGGCCTGGGCGGCCGGCTCGACGCGGTCAACATCCTTGACGCCGACTGCGCCGTGATCACCAGCGTGGACCTCGACCACCAGGAGTTCCTGGGCCATGACCGCGAGACGATAGGCTACGAGAAGGCCGGCATCATGCGCACCGGCCGCCCGGTGGTGGTGAGCGATCCGCTGCCGCCGCAGAGCGTGCTCGACCGCGCGCTCGAGATCGGCGCCGACCTCTGGCGCGCCGGCCGCGACTTCAGCTGCGGCGGCGACCAGCAGCAGTGGAACTGGGCCGGGCGCAGCCGCCGCTACGCCGGCCTGGCCTACCCGGCGCTGCGCGGCGCCAACCAGCTGGTCAATGCCGCCGGCGTGCTGGCGGCGGTCGAGGCGCTCCATCCGCAGCTGCCGGTCACGGCGCAGGCGGTGCGCAATGGCCTGGCCCTGGTCGAGCTGCCCGGGCGCTTCCAGATCGTGCCGGGCCAGCCCGCGCTGGTGCTGGATGTCGCCCACAACCCGCATTCGGTCGCTGCGCTGACCGAGAACCTCGACGCCATGGGCTTCTACCCGACCACGCACGCGGTCTTCGGCGCCATGGCCGACAAGGACCTGGAGCCGATGTTGCGGCGCGTCAACCCGCTGATCGATCGCTGGTATTTCTGCGACCTGCCGCTGGGGCGCGCCGCCAGCGCGGCCGAGCTCGAGGCGCTGTGGCGCAAGACGAACCAGCGCAGCGACGTCCAGTCCGTCTGCCATGCCGACCCCGAGTCCGCGCTCGCCGCAGCGGTTGCGGCCGCCGACCCGGCTGATAGAATTGTCGTTTTTGGTTCTTTCTATACCGTGGGCGGCGTGTTGCAGCACGGGACGCCGCGGCTGGCGGCCAAGCACCTCCAGGCCTGAAGTCCGACCCGATGATTCCGACGCGGCTCGGCCGCCTCAACTCACTGCACAGGCGAATGTTCAAATTCCGATTCGGCGGGCAGGGCGGCTCCAGCCCGGCGCAAGCTCCCACCATCGAGGCGGTCCGCCGCCGCGCGCGCCACCGTCTGATCGGTGCCTTCGTGCTGGTGGTCGCGGGCGTGATCGGCTTTCCGCTGCTGTTCGAGTCGCAGCCGCGCCCGGTGCCCGCGAACTTCGAGATCGACATCCCGGCCAAGAACACCGCCCGCCCCCTGGGTCAGCCCAGCGCTGGTCCGGCCGTTTCCGGCGTGCGGGTCGAGGGGCTGGACAGCGACGAGGAGGTCATGGCTCAGGCCCCGGCCAGGACCCCGGCGTCTGCGGCGTCCAGACCGGCGGCCCCCGCCGTGGCAGCGCCCGTCGCCCAGGCAGTTCCGGCCACGAAGCCCGACGCCTCCGCCCGGCAGGAGCCGGTTGTCCCTCACGCCGAACCCGCGCCGGCTGTCGCCAAGGCCGTGGCCAAGCCTGAGGCCAAGGTCGCGGAGCGCAAGCCGCCCGAGCCGCGGGCGGCGGCAAAGCCGGTGGACAAGCCCGTCAGCGAGGCGGTGCGCGCCCAGGCCCTGCTCGAGGACAAGCCAGCGCCCCGGGAGCCCCACAAGGAAGCGCAGCCGGCGGGGAAGGAGCGCATCATCGTGCAGGTCGGCGCCTTCGCGGACCCTGACCGGGCGCACGAGACGCGCCAGAAGCTCGAGCGTGCCGGCCTGTCCACCTATGCCCATGTCGCCGACACGCCGGACGGCAAGCGCACGCGCGTGCGCGTCGGTCCCTTCTCCTCCCGCGCCGAGGCCGACAAGGCCGCCGCCAAGGTCAAGGCGCTTGGCCTGCCTGCCGCCGTCCTGACGCTCTGATGACCGCGGTCGACATCTTCCTGCTGCTGCTGTTGCTGGCCTCGGTGCTGCTCGGCCTCTGGCGCGGCCTGGTCTACGAGCTGCTCTCGGTGGCCGGCTGGGTGGCGGCCTTCTTCCTCGCGCAATGGCTGGCGCAATGGGCGGCGGCGCACCTGCCGCTGAAGAATTTCTCCGAGCCGCTGCGCTACGCGGCCGGCTTCGCGGCGGTGTTCGTCGCCTCCGTGTTCGCAGCCGGCCTGCTGGCCTGGCTGCTCAAGAAACTGATAGAGACCGTCGGTTTGCGTCCGGTCGATCGCGTGCTCGGGGCGGGCTTCGGCCTGCTGCGTGGCGTGATCATGCTGCTCGCGCTGGCGCTGGTGGTCAACATGACCCCCTTGCAACAACAAGAAGGCTGGCAGGCGTCGGCCGGCGCGCGCAGGCTCGACAGCGGCCTGCACCTGCTCAAAGGCGCCGTGCCGGAAAACCTCGCCCGCTACTTTCCCTGAATAATCCTAGAGGATCACGCCCATGTGTGGAATCGTTGGTGTTGTCAGCAATACCCCAGTCAACCAGTTGATCTATGACGCGCTGCTGCTGCTGCAGCACCGCGGCCAGGATGCCGCCGGCATCGCGACCCAGCTCGAGCGCAAGTTCTTCATGCACAAGGCCAAGGGCATGGTCAAGGACGTGTTCCGCACCCGCAACATGCGCGCGCTGCCGGGCAACTGCGGCCTGGGCCAGGTGCGCTACCCGACCGCCGGCAACGCCTTCAGCGAGGAAGAGGCCCAGCCCTTCTACGTCAACGCGCCCTTCGGCATCGTGATGGCGCACAACGGCAACCTGACCAACGCCGACCAGCTCAAGCGCGAGATGATCCAGAACGATCACCGCCACATCAACACCGAGAGCGACTCCGAGGTGCTGCTCAACGTGCTGGCGCACGAGCTGGCCAAGGCCAGCGGCCATGGCGCGCTGACGCAGGACGCGGTGTTCGCGGCGGTGCGCGCGGTGCACAAGCG
The DNA here is from genome assembly GCA_041190985.1 of Pseudomonadota bacterium. GTDB lineage: Bacteria > Pseudomonadota > Gammaproteobacteria > Burkholderiales > Burkholderiaceae_C > Malikia. The sequence goes on along the minus strand of JBEEPT010000079.1, from coordinate 6,366 downwards.
CCTCAAGGGCAGCTACGCGGTGGTTGCCATGATCGCCGGCCACGGCCTGCTGGCCTTCCGCGACCCCTTCGGCATCCGTCCGCTGTGCGTCGGCCAGGGCAAGGACGGCACCGTGATGGTCGCGAGCGAGTCGGTCGCGCTCGAGGGCACCGGCCACGACTTCCTGCGCGACATCACCCCAGGCGAGGCGGTCTTCGTCGGCCTCGACGGATCGATGCGCCATGAGCAGTGCGCCGAGAAGTCGCAGCTCTATCCCTGCGTGTTCGAGTTCGTCTACCTGGCGCGTCCCGACTCGACGATCGACGGCATCTCGGTCTACCAGGCGCGCCTGAACATGGGCGAGACGCTGGCGCAGCGCGTGGTCTCGATGGTGCCGCCCGACCAGATCGACGTCGTGATCCCGATCCCCGAGTCCAGCCGCCCGGCCGCGACCGAGCTGGCGATGCATCTGGGCAAGCCTTACCGCGAGGGCTTCGTCAAGAACCGCTACGTCGGCCGTACCTTCATCATGCCCGGCCAGTCGGTGCGCAAGAAGAGCGTGCGCCAGAAGCTCAACGTGATCGCCAGCGAGTTCAAGGGCCGCAACGTGCTGCTGGTCGACGACTCGATCGTGCGCGGCACGACCTCCAAGGAGATCGTGCAGATGGCGCGCGACGCCGGCGCCAACAAGGTCTACATGGCCAGCGCCGCGCCGCCGGTGATCTACCCGAACGTCTACGGCATCGACATGCCGACCAAGGGCGAGCTGGTCGCGCACGGCCGCACGCTCGAGGAAGTGCGCCAGATCATCGGCTGCGACGCGCTGATCTACCAGGACGTCGATGCCATGAAGAAGGCGGTGGGCAAGCTGCGCGCCGACCTCGACGGCTTCGAGGCTTCCTGCTTCGACGGCGTCTACTGCACCGGCGACGTGAGCTCGGAGGACGCGGTGCGCCTCAACGAGCAGCGCGTCGGCGGCGACGAGGAAGAGGGCGGCAGCTCGCGCCTGGCATTGCCCAATTCCGCGCAGGAGGGCTGAGCCATGGCTGATCCGAAATGGGACGGCCTGCGGCGCGAGACGCTGGCCGTGCGCATGGCGGTCGAGCGCAGCCAGTACGGCGAGAATTCCGAGGCGCTCTACCTGACCAGCGGCTATGTCCAGCCCAGCGCCGAGACCTCGGCGCGCCGCTTCGCGGGCCAGGAGGAGGGCTATACCTACGGCCGCTCCAGCAACCCGACCGTCACCAGCTTCGAGCAGCGCCTGGCCGCGCTCGAGGGTGCGCAGGCCTGCATGGCCACCGCCTCGGGCATGTCGGCCATCATGCTGATGTGCTTCAGCCTGCTCAAGGCCGGCGACCACGTCATCATCTCGCAGTCGATGTTCGGCTCGACGCTCAAGCTGATCGGCTCGGAGTTCGCGCGCTTCGGCGTCGAGACCTCCATCGTGCCGCAGACCGACCTGGCGGCCTGGAAGGCGGCGATCCGTCCCGGCGTGACCCGGCTGCTGTTCGCCGAGACGCCTACCAACCCGCTCGGCGAGGTCTGCGACATCGCTGCGCTGGCCGACCTGGCGCACGACGCAGGCGCCTTGCTGGCGGTCGATAACTGCTTCGCCTCGCCGGCGCTGCAGCGTCCGATCGAGTTCGGCGCCGACATCGTGATGCATTCGGGCACCAAGTACCTCGACGGCCAGGGCCGCGTGCTGGCCGGCGCGCTGTGCGCGAGCGAAGCCATGGTGGCGACCCAGTTCCTGCCGGTGCAGAAGAACTCGGGCATGGTGCTGTCGCCCTTCAATGCCTGGGTCGTGCTCAAGGGCCTGGAGACGCTGGACCTGCGCATGAAGGCGCAAAGCGCGCAGGCGCATGAGCTGGCATGCTGGCTCGAAGCCCACCCCGCCGTGGCGCGCGTCTACTACCCCGGCCTGGCCAGCCACCCGCAGCACGAGCTGGCGATGAAGCAGATGAACGGCTGCGGTGGCGCCGTGGTCTCGTTCGACGTCAAGGCCGCCAGCCCCGAGCAGGCGCGCGCGCGCGCCTTCCATGTGCTCGATTCGATGCGCGTGCTGTCGCTGTCGACCAACCTCGGCGACACCAAGACGCTGTGCACGCACCCGGCCAGCACCTCGCATGGCAAGCTGTCCGAGGCGCAGCGCCAGGCCGCCGGCATCAACCAGGGCCTGATCCGCGTCGCCGTCGGCCTCGAACATCTCCAGGACGTGCAGGACGACCTCGCGCGCGGCCTCAACACTCTCGACTCGCTATGACCCAACGCGTTCGCACCCGCTTCGCCCCGTCGCCGACCGGCTTCATCCATCTCGGCAACATCCGCTCCGCCCTCTATCCCTGGGCGTTCGCGCGCGCCAACGGCGGCGACTTCATCCTGCGCATCGAGGACACCGACCAGGAGCGCTCGACCCAGGCCGCGGTCGACGTGATCATCGAGGGCATGAAGTGGCTGGGCCTGGACCATGACGAGGGCCCGTTCTACCAGATGCAGCGCATGGACCGCTACAAGGAGGTCCTGCAGCAGCTGATCGACGCCGGCCATGTCTACCCGTGCTACATGAGCATGGAGGAGCTCGACGCGCTGCGCGAGCGCCAGATGGCAGCTAAGGAAAAACCGCGCTACGACGGCACCTGGCGCCCCGAGCCGGGCAAGGTGCTGCCCGCCATCCCTGAGGGCGTGCAGCCGGTGCTGCGCTTCCGGAACCCGAAGGACGGCGTCGTCGCCTGGGACGACAAGGTCAAGGGCCGCATCGAGATCGCCAATGCCGAGCTCGACGACCTGGTGATCGCGCGGCCGGCCGCGCCCGGCGAGAGCGTGGGCGTGCCGACCTACAACTTCTGCGTCGTGGTCGACGACCTCGACATGGGCATCACGCACGTGATCCGCGGCGACGACCACATCAACAACACGCCGCGCCAGATCAACATCTTCAAGGCCCTGGGCAAGGAGCACCCGGTCTACGCCCACCTGCCGACCGTCCTGAACGAGCAGGGCGAGAAGATGAGCAAGCGCAACGGCGCCAAGGCCGTGACGCAATACCGCGACGAGGGCTACCTGCCCGACGCGATGCTCAACTACCTCGCGCGCCTGGGCTGGAGCCATGGCGACGACGAGATCTTCAGCCGCGCGCAGTTCCTCGAGTGGTTCGACCTCGATCACCTGGGCCGCAGCGCCGCGCAGTTCGACGAGGCCAAGCTGCGCTGGGTCAACGCCCAGCACATGAAGATGACGCCCGACGCCGAGCTCGCACCTCTGGTCGCGCAGCAACTCGCCAAGCGCGGCATCAGCGCCGACGAGCGGCTGGAGGCGATCTGCGCGCTGTTCAAGGACCGCTGCGACACCATCGTCGCGCTGGCCGACTGGGCCGCGGCCTTCTACACCGAGGTAGCGCCGCAGCAGGCCGACCTCGACAAGCATCTGACCGACGCCGTCAAGCCGGCGATCGCCGCCTTTGCCGACAGGATCGCGCAGGGCGAATGGTCGAAGGAGGCGATTGCCGCCGCGCTCAAGGCCACGCTGGCCGAGTTCGGCCTCAAGATGCCCGTGCTGGCCATGCCGCTGCGCGTGCTCGTCATGGGCACGCCGCAGACGCCTTCGGTCGACGCGGTGCTGTTCCTGCAGGGTCGCGAAAAAGTTTTGCAGAACTTGCGGCAAGCCTGAAAATCGCTATACAATGCGAGTCTTGCTGATGCAGACAGAGGTTTGGGAAGCCAAGCCAAAGTCTGAAAAACTGCAAACCCCAAAGGGGGGTATAGCTCAGCTGGGAGAGCGCTTGCATGGCATGCAAGAGGTCAGCGGTTCGATCCCGCTTACCTCCACCATCAAGGTTTGCGACAAGTCAGTAGTCCAGGTTTTGACCCTATCGTCTAGAGGCCTAGGACATCACCCTTTCACGGTGAGTACCGGGGTTCGAATCCCCGTAGGGTCGCCAAGTTTCGTGGCACTTGGCTGGTTGATCGAAAGGTCGGCTGGCAAAGCCATCAGGAGTGGTAGTTCAGTTGGTTAGAATACCGGCCTGTCACGCCGGGGGTCGCGGGTTCGAGTCCCGTCCACTCCGCCAACAATTTGTTTTGCTGTTGTGGCAAACCATGGGGGTATAGCTCAGCTGGGAGAGCGCTTGCATGGCATGCAAGAGGTCAGCGGTTCGATCCCGCTTACCTCCACCATATGGTTCCACAATTCAAGTCCTCATACGACCCTATCGTCTAGAGGCCTAGGACATCACCCTTTCACGGTGAGTACCGGGGTTCGAATCCCCGTAGGGTCGCCAAGTTCGTAGCGCTTGGCAAGTCGGTGCAAGCCGATTAGCAGAAGCTGCCTGCCAGGAGTGGTAGTTCAGTTGGTTAGAATACCGGCCTGTCACGCCGGGGGTCGCGGGTTCGAGTCCCGTCCACTCCGCCAAGTTTTGAAAACCCTTGCAAAATGCATTTGCAAGGGTTTTTTGCTTTTTGCTACCGGATTCCAAGCCGTAGCCACCTTGCCATGAAAATCGACTTCGATGGCGTGCAGGCCTTTGTGATGATCGCCGAGCTGGGCGGTTTCAACAAGGCGGCACAACAGTTGCACATCACGCAGACCGCGCTGACGCGCCGCATCCAGAAGTTGGAAGCGTATCTGGAAATGAAGCTGCTGGACCGTACCACCCGGCGCGTCGAGCTGACGGTGGTGGGCCGGGAGTTCCTGCCGCAAGCGCGCAACATCGTGCTGGACATGATGGCGGCTGTCGAGCGTCTCAAGGACATGTCACAGCGGGCCAGAGGCAACTTCACGCTGGCGTGCATTCCTTCCATGACCTCGCATGTGTTGCCCAAGGTGATCCGGCGCTATGCGACCGAGCATCCCGACAACCGTATCCGCCTGCTGGATGGCTCGTCGCACGAAGTGCGCGAGGCCGTGCTGGGCGGCCAGGCCGAACTGGGCATTGCCGTGCAGGGGGAGAAGCATCCCGATCTGAGCGAAACCGTGCTGTTTGCCGATCCCCTGACGTTCATTTGTCGCACGCCTCACGCGCTGGAAGGGCGCAAGAGCGTGACCTGGAACGACATGCGCGATGCCGACCTGATCGGCATCAGCAGCTTCATGGCCACGCGCATCTTCATGGACTACCAGCTCGCCAAGCGCGGCATCCGCCTCCAGGGCAACTACGAAGTCCAGCACCATGCCACGGCCATGAACCTGGTCGCGGCGGGCGTGGGTAGCGCGATCCTGCCGTCCTCGACCTTCCAGGAGGGTGACCGCCCGGGCGTGCGAAAGATTCCCCTGACCCAACCCTCGGTCAAGCGCAAGGTGGTGCTGCTCAAGCTGCGCCGCGGCGGACTGTCGCCGGCGGCCGAGGCTTTCCAGTCGATGCTGCAGGAGGCGGCATCCGCGCTCTGAGTCTTGATGCGATATCCGCAATAATTTACACCTATTATTCATTTCACAGAATAATTCAGGGTCCGGACAATCTGCCTCTCTTGTTGGAGGCAGTTTCTATGGGCACCGATGTGCTTGTGATCGGTGGCGGCAATGCCGCCTTGTGCGCGGCCCTGATGGCCGCCGAAGCGGGGGCCAGCGTCATGTTGCTGGAAGCGGCCCCGCGTGACTGGCGTGGCGGCAATTCGGCGCACACCCGCAACCTGCGCTGCATGCACGATGCCCCGCAGGACGTGCTGGTGGATGCCTACCCCGAGGAGGAGTTCTGGCAGGACCTGCTCAAGGTCACCGGCGGGCTGACCAACGAGCACCTGGCACGCCTGACCATCCGCGCCTCGTCCACCTGCCGCAGCTGGATGCGCAAGCATGGCGTCCATTTCCAGCCCCCGCTGTCCGGCGCCCTGCATGTGGCGCGCACCAACGCCTTCTTCATGGGCGGCGGCAAGGCCTTGGTCAATGCCTATTACCGCAGCGCGGAACAGCTCGGCGTCCAGATCCGCTACGAGTCGCCGGTGGACCGGCTCGAGATCGAGAACGGCGAATTCCGCGCCGCCTGGTGCAAGGGCGAGCGCATCGCCGCCAAGTCCTGCGTGCTGGCCGCGGGCGGCTTCGAGTCCAACCGCGACTGGCTGCGCGAGGCCTGGGGCCAGAACGAGCGTGGCGAATGGCCTTCCGACAATTTCCTGATCCGCGGCACCGCCTACAACCAGGGCGTGCTGTTGCGGCACATGCTGCAGGAGCAGCAGGCCGACGGGATCGGCGATCCGACCCAGGCCCACATGGTGGCGATCGACGCGCGCGCGCCGCTGTACGACGGCGGCATCTGCACCCGGATCGACTGCGTGTCGCTGGGCGTGGTGGTGAACCGCGAGGGACTGCGCTTCTACGACGAGGGCGAGGACTTCTGGCCCAAGCGCTACGCCATCTGGGGCCGCCTGGTGGCGCAGCAGCCGGGTCAGATCGCCT
>JBEEPT010000078.1:0-18107 GCA_041190985.1 Pseudomonadota bacterium | reverse complement strand
ACTTGAGGATCAGCGAGGGATTGGTGGTGGCGTCGCGCGGCTGGAATTGCGCCAGCTGCAGGAAGTCGCCGGTGTCGGCGACGACGGTGGTGTATCGTTTGAGGGCGTCGAGCTGGTTCATGGTTGTAACCATGTTAGCGCATGCGTCCGGCCCGGACGTGACATTCACGCAACACCGATTCGCCATGGAAAACGCCGCTTCCCCTGACCACAGACCACGCCTGATGCAGGCCCTGGGCGCGCTGCTGCGCGAGCAGCGGGTGGCCGCGCTCGGCACGCTGCTCGAGGATGGATCGCCCTTCGTGTCCATGGTGCCTTGCGCCGTCGAGCCCGGGCGGAGCTGGCTGGTGCTGCATGTCAGCGCGCTGGCGCAGCACTGCGGCAATATGGAGCGCGAGCCGCGCGTCTCGCTGCTGTTCATGCGGCCCGAGCAGGCCGGCGAGCCGGTGCATGCACTGGCTCGCCTGACGCTGCAGGGGCAGGTGCAGCGTCTGGAGCCGGGTAGCAGCGACTGGATGGCTTGCCGCGCGGCCTATCTGCGGCGCTTTCCCGAGGCCGAGCCGATGACGCAGCTCGGTGACTTCCGCTTCGTGGCCATTGCTCCGGAGGCGGCGCGCCAGATCGCCGGCTTCGGCGCGGCGCGTTCGGTCGATGTCGCGGAGTTGCGCCAGGTCCTGGCCGCGATCTGAAGGCGCCGTGCCGCGCTGGCTCAGGTCTGCGCACGGCCCAGCCACGCCGGCCAGTCAGGCGCGTCCAGCCAGCCGGCCTGCCTTGCCACGAGCGCGAGCATCTCGAGCAGGCAGTGCGCATCGCGCCGCGTCAGGGTGATCAGCGCGGCGTGCTGGTCGGCGTGCAGCTCCAGCCGGCATTCGAGCGGGCTGAGCTCCATCTTCACTTCTTCGCACAGCGCCGCTGACTGCGCTGTGCTGCCGGAGCCGGCCTGGGGGGCTGCCTTGGGACCCTCGAATTCCAGCGAGAGGGCGTGTTCCTGTGCGAGGTCGCGCGCCTTGGCGGTGGGCAGAAACGACAGCGGGACTTCAGGCAGCGGCACGGCCTGCAACTGCTCCAGCCAGGCCGAGACCCAGCGCAGCGTCAGCACGCGCGTGAGCCACCATTGCCGGGGCTGGCCGCGCTGGTGCAGTGTCAGCAGCAGCCGGTCTTGCGGCTGGTCGTGGCGCAGGTCCAGCGTGGTGCTGGCTTGGTCTGGCGGCGGGCGGAAGGACTGGCTCATGTGCGCGTGGCGGCAGCGCCGGCGTGCGGCGATCCCAGTCAATGTAGCAGCGCCACCGCAGTCTGCAAGGGTGCGATCCGGATGGGAGCAGGGAATGGAAAAAGAAAAACGCCCGTCGCTTGTGACGACGGGCGTTTGATTTGGAGCGGGATAAGAGGCTCGAACTCTCGACCTATACCTTGGCAAGGTATCGCTCTACCAACTGAGCTAATCCCGCGTTAAAATTTGGCTCCCCGACCTGGGCTCGAACCAGGGACCTACGGATTAACAGTCCGGCGCTCTACCGACTGAGCTATCGGGGAACAGACCGCATCACATGGTGACGATGCGGAATTCGGTGCAAATTTTTGGCTCCCCGACCTGGGCTCGAACCAGGGACCTACGGATTAACAGTCCGGCGCTCTACCGACTGAGCTATCGGGGAATAGCCTCGAATTATAGACAGATTTTTCGGGTTTTTTCCAGGGGGTGGATTTTTTTCGCGGCGCAGGCGTTTCAGCGCTCTCGCGCCTGCTGCCAGGCCTGCTGCAGCGCCGCGGCCGCGGCCTCGGGATCGACGGCGCCGGTGATGGCGCGCACGACGGCGAAGGAGCCGATGCCGCTGGCGGCGATCTCGGGCAGCTGCTCCGTGGCGATACCGCCGATCGCGACCAGGCTGCGCTTGCGCATCAGTCGGGCGTAGGCGTGCAGGCGGCCCGTGCCCTGCGGCGGCGTCGCCATGGCCTTGAGCGTGGTCGGGAACACCGCACCCAGAGCGAGGTAGCTTGGGGCCACGGCGTCGGCGCGCAGCATCTCGGCGTAGCCGTGCGTGCTCAGGCCCAGGCGCAGGCCGGCGTCGCGGATCTCGGTCAGCTCGGCGGCCGACAGTGTGTCGAGGTCTTCCTGGCCCAGGTGCACGCCGTAGGCGCCGGCGGCGATCGCCTCGCGCCAGTGGTCGTTGATGAACAGCAGGCTGGCCGTGCCGCGCACGGCATCGACCGCAGCGCGGATCTCGGCGCGGATGGCGGCCGGATCCTGCGACTTGTAGCGCAGCTGCACGGTCGGCAGGCCGGCGCGTGCCATGCGGCCGACCCATTCGGCGCTGGGCAGCACGGCGTAGAGGCCGAGCTCGTGCGGGCAGGGCGCGAAGGCATCAGGGCGCGTGCCGGCGGAGACGCCGAAGTCGGCCGGCTCGACCGGCCAGGCAGCCGGGTCGAAGGCGCCGGTGCGCTCGCTCTGGCGCTGCCAGGCGCTGGCGACCGTTTCGGCATCGGCCGGGATGAAGCCCAGGCGGCGCGCGGCGGCGTAGGCGATCGCCCGGGCGCTGTCGTCCGCGGGCTGGGCCTGCGAGTCGGTGTTGCTGTCCAGGCCGAGCGCGGCGTGGCGCTCGACGATGCGGTGCATCAGTTCGGTGGCGGTCGACATGGGATTCAGGCCTGGTGCCAGAAGGGGGTGCCGAGCACGGGGGTGCTGGGCTGGGCGGCATCCTGCGCGGTCATGGCGCCGGCCAGGAAGGCGCTGCGGCCCGCGCGTACCGCGTCGGCGAAGGCGCCGGCCATCGCGACCGGGTCCTGCGCCAGCGCCACCGCGGTGTTGAGCAGCACGGCGTCGTAGCCCCATTCCATGACCTGGCAGGCGTGCGAGGGCAGGCCCAGGCCGGCATCGACGATCAGCGGCACCTCGAGGCGCTCGCGTAGCGTGCGCAGCGCGTAGGGGTTGATCGGGCCGCGGCCGGTGCCGATCGGCGCGGCCCAGGGCATGACGGCCTGGCAGCCGACGTCGACCAGGCGCTGGCACAGCACGAGGTCGTCGGTGCTGTAGGGCAGCACCTTGAAGCCGGACTTGACCAGGCGCTCGGCCGCCTCGACCAGGTTCAGCGTGTCGGGCTGCAGCGTGTAGTCGTCGCCGATCAGCTCGAGCTTGATCCAGTCGGTGGCGAACACCTCGCGCGCCATCTCGGCGGTGGTGATCGCTTCCTGCAGGCTGTGGCAGCCGGCGGTGTTGGGCAGCACGGGCACGCCCATCTTCTGCAGCAGCGGCCAGAAGCCCTGGCTGGCGTCGAGGCCGGTGGCGCCCTGGCGGCGCAGCGAGGCGGTCAGCATGCAGGGCTGGGCGCGCGCGACGGCGGCTTCCAGCACGGCGGGCGAGGGATAGCGGGAGGTGCCCAGCAGCAGCCGGCTGGCGAAGGTCTCGCCGTAGAGGACCAGCGGATCTGGCTTGTTCGGTGCGGTGTTCATGAGGGAGTTCGTGCGTGGGGTTTTCAGCCGCCGGTGACCGGGGCGATGATTTCGATCTGGTCGCCTTCGGCCAGCGGAGTCTGCGCGTACTGTGCGCGCGGCACGAAGCGCAGGTTCAGCGCGGCGGCGAAGGGGCCGCTGGCGTCGATCGCCTGCACCGCGTCGGCCAGGGTGGCGTGGTCGGGCAGCTGGTGGGCCTGGTTGTTGATGAGGACTTGCATGGCGGGTTCAGGCCGCTTGCGCGGCCAGGGTGGAAAAGCGCAGGTGCAGGCGGTCGGCCAGCGTGGTGCTGCCGCGCTGCATCCATTCGAGCACGGCGTCGAGCATGGCCGGCGAGATCATGAAGCCGTGCCGGTACAGGCCGTTGACCTGCAGCACGCGCGGCGCGACCTCGTGCACCGCCGGCAGGTTGTCGGGCAGGGTGGGACGGCAGTGGCTGCAGAGCTCGAGGATGCGGCCTTCGCCGAAGCCGGGGTGGACCGCGTAGGCGGCGCTCAGCAGCTCGAGCGTCGAGCGCACGCTGGCCGGGCTCATGTCGTCGCTCTCGATCTCGGTCGCGCCGATCACGAACAGGTGGTTTTCCTTCGGCGCGATGTAGATCGGGTAGCGCGGGTGCAGCAGCCGGGTCGGACGCTGCAGCGTGACATCAGGCGCATGGACGCGCGCGACCTCGCCGCGCACGCCGCGCAGGCTCTGGCCGGCGGCTTGCCATTCGCCCCGGGCGCCGAGGCCGCGGCAGTCGAGCACCCAGCCACCCTGGCCGGCCTGGATGTCCCGCGCCTGGTCCAGGGTCAGCGCATGGTTCCATTCGACGCTGACGCCGCGCGCGGCCAGCGACTCGGTCAGTGCCTGCAGCAGCTGGCGGTTGTCGAGCTGGCCTTCGTCGGGCAGGTAGAGGCCCTGGTGGAAGCGCTGCGCCAGCGCGGGCTCGAACCCGGCCAGGCTGCGGCCGTCGAGCGCCTGCGGCTGCGGCAGCGTGGGCAGGGCGCGGCAGGTCTGCGCCAGCAGGCCCGAGAAGCGCTGCGCCTCGTGGGCGTCCTGGCGGTGCCAGACGATCAGCGTGCCGTTGCGCTGGAAGTAGACCGGGCTGGCCAGGCCGGCGATCAGCTGCGGCCAGCGCGTCAGCGCGTACTGGCCCATGGCGACCACGCTGGGCTCGGTGATGGCGGACTCGGCCAGCGGCGCCAGCATGGCGGCGGCGACCCAGCCCGCGGCGCCGCTGCCATCGGGCGGGCCGGCGTCGACGATGCGCACCCGATGGCCGGCCTGCGCCAGCGACAGCGCGAGCAGGCGACCCATCAGGCCGGCACCGAGCACCAGCACCGCTGCTGGCGATTGGACAGATTCAGGCATGGCGATACTCCTTCTGGACGGACGATCCTGCGGCGACGAGGCGCTGCGGGATAATTTTGCGATGACCCAAGATTCCTACACCCATTACCCGCGCGTCCTGACCATTGCCGGCAGCGATTCCGGTGGCGGCGCTGGCATACAGGCCGACCTCAAGACCTTTGCCGCACTGGGCTGCTACGGCATGAGCGCGATCACGGCGCTGACCGCGCAGAACACGGTCGGCGTGCGCGCGATCCACGGCGTGCCCGCTGCCTTCCTGAAGGAGCAGATCGCCGCCGTGATCGAGGACATCGGCGTCGACGCGGTCAAGATCGGCATGCTGCACGCGCCCGAGATCGTCGAGGTGGTGGCCTGGGCGGTCGACCATTACCGGCTCGAACGGGTGGTGCTGGATCCGGTCATGGTCGCGACCAGCGGCGACGCGCTGATCCGCCAGGAAACCATTGCCTCGCTGGTGTCCGAGCTGTTCCCGCGCGCGACGCTGGTCACGCCCAACCTGGACGAGGCCGCGCTGCTGCTGGGCCGTCCGGTGCGCGAGGTCGCCGACCTGGAGGCCGCCGGCGCCGACCTGCTCGGCCTGGGCGCCAGCGCCGTGCTGCTCAAGGGCGGACACCTCGGCGGCGAGCAGCTGACCGACCTGCTGGCGCTGCCTGCCCAGCCCGCCGACCGATGGCTGCGCCTGAGCGGGCCGCGCATCGCGACGCGCAACTCGCACGGCACCGGCTGCACCCTGTCCTCGGCGATCGCCGCCCAGCTGGCGCTGGGCCTGGAGCTGGCCGAAGCGGTCAAGGCGGCGCACGCCTACATCCGGGGCGCGCTGGCCGCCGGCGCCGAGGTGCGCACCGGCCAGGGCCACGGGCCGCTGAACCACGGCTACGCCCCGCAGCCGATGCGGCTGCTGCGCGCGCAGGACTGATTCGCTCGGGCGCTTCATGACATCACCAGGCCGCCGTCGACGATCAGGGTCTGGCCGGTCATGAAGCGGCTCCAGTCCGAGGCCAGGAACAGCACCGGGCCGGTCATGTCCTCGGGCGTGGCGACCCGGCCCAGTGGCGTGCGGGCGATGATCTGCTCCTTGACCGCCTCGCGGGTGGCGCGGCTGGACTCGGTCGGGCTGACCAGTCCGGGCGCCACGCAGTTGACCCGGATGCCCAGGCTGCCGAGTTCGCCGGCGAGCTGGCGGCTGAAGCCGACCAGCGCCGCCTTGGCCGTGGCGTAGTCGTGGTAGGGCACGCTGGGCTGGTGCACCAGGTCGGTCACGAGGTTGACGATGCTGCCTTGCAGCCGCTGGCGCATCGCCGGCAGCACGGCCTGGCACAGGTGGTAGCTGGCCTGCACCGCGCCGTCGAACTGGGTCTGGTAGGCCGCCCAGGGGGTTTCCCAGAAGCGTGCGCGCTGCTCGGGGTCGAAGCGGTAGGGCGCGAAGGCGTTGTTGACCAGCACGTCGATGCGCCCGGCCAGCGCCAGCACCTCGTCGACCATGGCGCGCACGGCCGCCGGGTCGCGCACGTCAGCCTGCACGGCCCAGGCCGGCACGCCGTGCGACTCGCAGCGCGCCACCACCGCGCGCGCGGCGTCGGCGCGTTCGCGGTAGTTCACCACCACCATTGCGCCCTCGCGCGCGAAGGCCTCGGCGATCGCCGCGCCTATGCCGCGGCTGGCGCCGGTCACCAGCACGAGCTGCTGCTCGAAGGGGCGGCTCATGGCCTGGCCGGCAGCAGGTCGGTGCCGACGATGCTGGACACGGCGATCTCGCGCGAGAGCACGCCGAGGTCGCGGTAGACCTGCAGGCCGCGCTGCAGCGTGGCGGTGTCGATGCTGCCCAGGCCCTGCTTCTGCGTCAGCGCCGAGACGCTGGAGGCGTTGCGCAGCTTGATCACCTCGAGGTTGATGGCCTCGTTCTGGCCGTCGATGGCGTGGCGCGTGGCCAGGCGGGCGGCTTCCTCGGGCGCGCGCATCATCCATTGCGCGCTGTCGCGAAAGCCCGCCAGGAAGCGGCGCAGCAGCGCCTTCTTCTGCTGGTAGGTCTCCTCGCGCACCACCAGCAGGTCGCTGCTGAGGTTGAGCTGCTGGCGCACCTCCATCACGTTGACCTCGCCCAGGCCGCGCTGGCGGCCGACCAGCAGGCCGGTGTCGGTGGCGGCGGTTGCGTCGACCTGGCCCTGCATCAGCGGCGCGAAGTTCAGCAGGCCGGTGGGCACCAGCGTGATGTCGGCCTCGCTCAGGCCGGCGGAATGCAGCAGCACCTGCAGGTTCTGGCGCGTGCCGCTCGAAAGGCTGTAGACGCCGACGCGCTTGCCCTTGAGGTCGGCCGGCTTCGTGATGTTGCGCGACTTGAGCGAGACGACGTTGAAGACGTTCTGCGGATAGACGTCGTAGATGGCGCGCAGCTTCTCGCCCTTGTCGAGCGCGGCGAACAGCGAGCCCGGATCGGTGAAGGCCACGTCGGCCTGGCCGCTGAGCAGGTTGCGCACCGCGTCGCCGCCGCCCGCGCCGGGCAGGTAGACGAATTCGATGCCCTGCGCGCGGAAGAAGCCCTTGTCGGGTTCGGCCAGCAGGTTGGTGATTTCCGAGATCGGCTTGCTCCAGCCGGCCATCACCACCTTGTCGAGTTGGGCGCCCTGGGCCCGGGCCAGGCCGCCGAGCGTGCCAAGGCTGCTGGCCAATCCGCTCACTGCCAGGTAGCGGGCCAGGTCGCGTCGAGAAAACTTGTGCATCAGAGTATTCCTTGGATTAAAAACAAGCTCATTCCAGCCATTGCCAGTGTCTTTCCAGCGCGCCGAGCAGGGTGTAGGAGGAGATTCCCAGCCCCGCGATCAGCGCCAGCGCGGCAAACATCAGCGCGGTGTCCATCGAGCCCTGGGCCGCGATGATCACTGCCCCGAGGCCGTGGCTGGCGCTGATGAATTCGCTCACCACGGCGCCGACCCAGGCCAGCACCAGGGCCACGCGCAGGCCCGCCGCCAGCGTGTGCCGGCCGGCCGGCAGCTGCAGCCGCCACAGGGTCTGCCAGCGCCCGGCACCCAGCGCTCGGAACAGCTCGAGCTGGCGCGCGTCGGTCTGGTCGAGCGCGCCCAGCGTGTTCTCCAGCAGCGGAAAGAAGCAGATCAGCGCGGTCATCACCACCGTGGGCAGGGTGCCGAAGCCGAACCAGACGATGAACAGCGGCCCCAGCGCGAGCTTCGGGGTCACCTGGCTCAGCACCAGATAGGGGGTGAGCCAGCGGCGCAGGCTCCGGCTTTGCCCGAGCAGGATGCCGGCGCCAAAGCCCAGGGCGGCGCCCAGGCCCAGGCCCAGGCCGACCGAGAGCAGGGTCTGGCCCAGGTGCGGCCACCAGTAGCCGGTCTGGCAACCCCGCCAGAGCGCGCTTGCGATCTGCGACGGCGCGGGCAGCACCAGCGCGGACAGTTGCCACCAGCGGGTCGAGAGCTCCCAGGCCAGCAGCAGCGCCAGGCCGAGCGCGGCCGAGATGCCGGCATCGAGCAGGCGCCTCATCGCGCGGCCTCCAGCTGCCGGCGCAGGCGGGCGCAGAGCGCATGGAAGTCGTCCTCGTCGCGCCAGCCGGCACCGCGCGGGCGCGCGGCGGTTATGGCGCAGCGGGCCTGGAGCCGGCCACGGTCCAGCAGGCTGACCTGGTCACCCAGGAAGACCGCCTCCCCGAGGTCGTGGGTCACGAACAGCACGGCGCTGCCCTGTTCGGCACAGACCGCCAGCAGGTCCTGCTGCAGTTCCTCGCGCGTCAGCGCGTCGAGCGCGGCAAACGGCTCGTCCATGCACAGCAGCGCGGGCTGCTGCATCCAGGCCCGTGCCACGGCGACGCGGCTCTGCTGGCCACCCGACAGCCGCGAGGGACGGCGCTGCGCGTGTTCGGCGATGCCTAGCCTTTCCAGCCAGTGCAGGGCCTGTTCGCGGTCTGCCGGTCGCACGCGCCGGCCCAGCGAGACGGGCAGCAGCACATTGTCGAGCACGCTCAGCCAGTCGAGCAGGGTCGGGCGCTGGAAGACGAAGGCGACCTCGCGCAGCGGGCCGCGCACCGGCTCGCCGCGCCACAGCACCCGGCCGCTGGGGGGCAGCAGCAGGCCGGCGGCGAGCTTGAGCAGGCTGGTCTTGCCGCAGCCGCTGCGTCCCAGCAGGCAGTGGAACTGGCCGGCGCCGATCTGCAGGTCGATGCCATGCAGCACCGGGCGGCCGTCCGCGTAGGCGAAGCCGGCCTGCTCGATGGTCAACAGGGGCGTCGTCTCAGGTTTCATAGCTCGTCAGTCGTTCGGCCAGCGCCTCCGCCGAGGCTTCCAGGTCGACCAGCGTCACCAGGTCGAGCAGGCTGGGGCGGCCGTCGTTGTGCCAGCCCGGCGCCGGCTGGGCCATCTGGCCGATGGCGCTCAGGCGCGTGACCCCCGCCGCCGCCAGCTGATCCGCCAGTGCCTGCAGCTGCTCCGGTGCCACCGCCAGGCCCGCGCTCTGCAGGTAGCGCCGCTGCGGCGCCAGGCAGGCCAGCAGCTGGTCCAGGCTGTCGAGCGCCACCACCTGCACGCAGCGGTGCAGCGGACCGGGAGCGATTGGGGTGGCGCGGTCGCGGTAGACCACGCTCCAGCTCTGTTCCGGGTGTCCCAGCAGCTGCACGCCCGCGTCGTCCAGCGCGGCCCATTCCAGGCTGCTGCGCCACTGGGCGATCTGGGCCGATTCCGCCAGACCGGGCTGCGGGCGCGGGAACTTGGGTGCGAGCTGCTGCAGGCCGGCGGCCAGGCGCTGGGCAAACTCCTGCGGCGTCACCTGGCCGCCGCGCTCGACGTAGAAGAACTGGGGCGAGTAGCAGCCTTGCTGTTCGTGGCGGACCACGTCATCGGCGGCCAGCCGGGCCAGCGTGGGTGCGCGGCCGGCGCTCAGGGCCGCGCGGCCGACGATGCCGAAGCTCAGCTTGTGCCCATGCGGCAGGAAGCGCACGCCGGGCGGCATCTGCGCCTGCAGCTCGCGCAGCGCGGCGTCGCCGCCATAGGCCAGCACGGTGTCGGCCTGGCTCCAGACGAGGCTGGCCGTGTCGATGTCACTGCGTTCCCACCACAGCACGGCGACGGCGGCGCCCAGGCGTGGCTCGAGCTGGGCCAGCGCCTGGGCGAACACGGTGGCGAACACCGGCTCGCCGGCCGAGACCTTGCCGATGTTGCCGGCCTTGGCCAGCAGGCCGCAGACCAGGCTCCACAGCGGCAGTCCCGGCACGTTGCCGGCCCAGACATGGGCCAGCAGGTCGGGCCCCTCGGCATGGGTCCAGCCGCCGGTCACGCGCGGCTCGAAGCCGTCGAGCAGCGCCGGATTGCCCAGGTCCTCGACCAGGAAGCGCTGCAGCTGCAGGGCGCGGAAGCTGCGCAGCGTCGGGCCCAGGTTGACCCGGATCATCTCGGGCGAGAAGCCGGTGCTCAGCGGCAGCCAGCGCAGCAGCAGCTGGTGCTCGGGCGATGCCGGGTCGAGCAGGTGCTGGATGGTGCGGTCGATCGCCTGGACGATCTCGCGCACCGGCAGCGCGCGCAGGCCCTGGCGGCCGGCCCCTCGGACCTGCTCGCACAGCGCCTGCAGCTGCTGCGGCTCCAGCGCCGGCACCTCGAAGGCATGGCCGGGCGGCAGCTGCGGCGCGGGCAACTGGCGCCAGGCCAGGCCGGCAGCGTCGAGCCCCGGCAGGTGTCCGACCCGGAAGACCTCGAGCGTCATGTGCGCGCGGCCTGGACGAAGGACTCGACCGCCAGCGAACAGCCCTTGGCCTGGGCGCCCTCGGCGCGTCCGAGCAGCTGGAAGCCGTCGGCGCCGACGATGCCCACGTCCTCGGTCAGGATGCTGAGGACCGAGTTGTAGTTGGCCAGGTCGGTGTGCACCAGGATGCCGCGCTCGCCGTCGGGCACCGAGGCGCCGCTGAGCGGGTCGATCGCGCGCGTGCGCATCCAGTGCGGGCCGCGCTTGAGCGAGGGCACGACGGCGTTGCCGCGGTCGTAGAACTGGGTGCTGAGCTCGGTCATGCCGTACATGTTCAGGCAGCGCTCGCGCGCCACGCCGAACACCTGGGACAGCTGGGCGTAGAAGCTCTCCATCGGGATCTCGCGCGAGCGGCCCTTGAAGCCGCCGGTGTCGAGCAGCCAGCTGCCCGCCGGCAACCGGCAGTCCTCTTCCAGGCTGGCCAGCGCATCCATCAGGTGCACGAAGCTGTAGCTGGCGCCCAGCAGGGCGACCGGCTGCCGGTCGGCTCGTGCGTCGCGCAGGAATTGCAGCAGGCCGGCCTCGTCCATGCCTTCGAGCGTCCAGTAATGGCGGCTGCCAGGCAGGCCGAAGTCCTGCCGGCAGAGCTCGAGGTAATGCGCCAGCGACGAGCTCGGCAGCGCCGCCTCGTCCGGGAACAGGATGGCCATGCGGATCGGGGTCGCTCCGGCGCAGTCGGCAAAGTGTCGCCGCATCGAGGCGTCATAGACCCGCAGGTCGGGGTGGTAGTGGCGTCCCTTGTTTTCTTCGCCGCCGGTGGTGCCGCTGGTGGTGAAGACGCGCTGGCACGATTCGACCGGGGTGCAGCTCAGCGTCAGCTGCTTGAAGCCGTTGACCGGCACCGCCGGGATGTCGCGCCAGCTGCGCACCGTGGCCGGAGTGCGGCCGCGCGACTGGCAGAAGCGGGCGTAGGCCGGGTTGTGGCGGACCTGGTGCGCGAACAGGCGCATGGCCATGGCGCTGAAGGCCGCGTCGTCCGCGTCGGGCAGGGCGATGAAGTCGAGCAGGTCCTGGATCAGGTCCGGAGTTGACGTTGCCATGGCAGCTTTCGAGGGCAGGGCTGCCAGGCCCGGTACGGCGCCCTTCGCGGCAGCACGGACCCCGGGACCAGCTTCCCTGCGCGAGGATTACCTCAATCAGGTTCAAAGGGACTGTCTCAGTCGGCGACCGGATGGACGCCAACACCCCCAGCTTGCGTGCCTGGACAAGCAGGCACCTTGATATTCTACGTCCGGGCGACTGACCCTGCAACGCCCAGCAGTTCGTGCAGGCGCGGGCTGGTCGTGGTGTATTGCAGCAGCTGGCGCTGCTCGGGCCTCAGATAGGCGGACGCCGCGAAGGCCGCGAGCGTGGCCTCGTGGAAGCCGCACAGGATGAGCTTGCGCTTGCCGGGATAGTGGTTGATGTCGCCGACCGCGTAGATGCCGGGCTCGCTGGTCGCGAAGCTCGCGGGGTCGACCTGCAGCAGCTTGCGCTCCATCGCCAGGCCCCATTCGGCGATGGGTCCGAGCTTGGGGCTGAGGCCAAGTCGCGGCAGCAGCAGGTCCAGCGCCAGCCGCTCGGTGGTTTCGTCCGGCGTTGCGACCTGCAGCGCGACCAGGCGCGCCTGCCCGCCGTCGTCGCGGGTCTCGATCTCCAGCGGCTGGCCGACCCGCAGGCGCACGGCACCGCTGGCCAGCGCCTCGCGCAGCGCCTGCTCGAGTTCCGCGCCTAGCTTGAACTTGTCGACCCTATGCAGCAGCGTGACGCTGGCGCACTGGCCGCTACGTGCCAGCTGCAGCGCGGTCTCGACGGCCGACTCGTCGCCGCCCATGACGACCACATGGCGGCCGGCCAGTCGCGCGGGGTCGACGTCGTGGTAGTGCACCTGTTTGCCCTCGTGGGCCTCGAGGCCGGGCAGGGCGGCGCGGCGCGGCACGAAGGCGCCGACGCCAGCGGCGATGAAGACGGTGCGGGCCAGCAAGCGCAGCCCGCGTTCGGTCGCGAGCAGGAAGCGGCCGTCGGCCTGGCGCTGCAGCGCCTCGACCTGCTGGCCCAGGTGCAGCGGCACCTGGAAGGGCGCGAGCTGCTGCTGCAGCCGCGCGGCCAGCTCGCGTCCCGAGCAGACCGGGATGCCGGGGATGTCGTAGATCGGCTTGTCGGCGTAGAGCGCCACGCACTGGCCGCCCGCGTGCGGCAGCGCGTCGACGATCTGGCAGGCAATCTCCTGCAGGCCGAGCTGGAAGGCCTGGAACAGCCCGACCGGGCCGGCACCCACGATCAGGGCGTCGGTCTCGATCAGGACGTCTGGTGCGGCGGGCGCGCTCAAGTCGGGCTGCGGGAAGGCCAGATCAGCGGCGGATCAGCGCTGGAGCAGGCCGAGCTTGCCGGTCTGGTCCTTGTGCTGCTCGTGGTCGGGCAGCGGCGCCTTGCGCTTGGTGATGCTCTTCCAGTTCGGCAGCAGGGCCAGTTCGGCGTTGAGCTTGATCATGTGCTGCTGGTCCTTGGGCACGTCCTCTTCGGCGTAGATCGCGCCGACCGGGCACTCGGGGATGCAGACGGCGCAGTCGATGCACTCTTCCGGATCGATGGTCAGGAAGTTCGGACCTTCACGGAAGCAGTCGACGGGGCAGACGTCGACGCAGTCGGTGTATTTGCAGGCGATGCAGGCTTCGGTAACAACGTGGGTCATGATGCGGGGCTGCCGTGGCAGCGCTTGGGTG
This sequence comes from Pseudomonadota bacterium, assembly GCA_041190985.1. Lineage (GTDB taxonomy): Bacteria > Pseudomonadota > Gammaproteobacteria > Burkholderiales > Burkholderiaceae_C > Malikia. Next base: position 4,866 of record JBEEPT010000078.1, on the reverse strand, counting down.
TCGATGGAGAAAGCCGGCGCGGCCCCCGAAGGGGCGGGCCGGCGGTGCTCGAAGCCGCGATTTTAGGGCCTCGCGGCTGCGACGGGATTGACCTGGCTCAGTTGACCAGCACCGCGCCCGAGGTCTTGTGGCTGGCGGTGTCGACCAGGATCAGCGCGCCGAGCACGCGCGACTGCCCGAAGGCCACGGCCGGCAGCGCCTCCTGGAACACGAGCTCGACATGGCCGATCGCGTTCGGGTCGAGGTGGTCGGAGTTCTCCTCGGCCAGGGTGTTGATCTCGAGCTTGTGCACGACGCGCTTGACCTTGGCCTTGACCCAGCGGTGGCCGTGCAAGGCCCAGTAGACGCGGCCTGCGACCAGGGGCTCGTCGTCCATCCAGGCGACGGTGGCGGACAGCTCTTTGCGGCCCGGATAGGCGCTGACGGCGGCCGGGGTGTCGAAGTCGTCGTCTGCGACCGCAGCCGCGACCGGGGCGGCCAGGATCCAGTCGCCGCGCGAGACGTCGACCTCGCGGTCGAGCACGACACCGGCGCCGCGGCCGGCCGCGACCGCCTTCGGGTTGCGGGCGTGGTCGAGCACCTGGGCGACGAGGGCCTTCTGGCCGCTCGGGAAGACCTGGACCTCGGCGCCCGGCGCGAAGGTGCCGGCGGCGACGCGGCCCCAGAACACGCGCCGGCCCTGGCTGGTCACGTTGGAGTCGTGCTGCTTCTCGACCCACTGCACCGGGAAGGCCAGCGGCGCCTCGGTTTCCTGCGGGGTGTTGGGCAGCTGCTCCAGGATCTGCAGCAGCGTCGGGCCCTCGTAGCCGCACCAGCCGGGCACGCTGACGTCGACCACGTTCCAGCCCTTGAGCGCCGAGACCGGCACGATCGCGGTCACCGGGATGCCGGCGTCGGCCGCGAAGGCGTTGAGCGCGCCGCTGATGTTCTTGAACGCCAGCGTGGCGTCCTCGACCGCGTCGAGCTTGTTGACCGCGAACACGATGCTGGGCACGCGCAGCAGCTTGCACAGCAGCGAGTGGCGGCGCGTCTGCGGCAGCAGCTTGAGGCCGGCGTCGGCCCAGTCGATCTTGGTCGAGTCGACCAGCACCACGGCGGCGTCGGCGCTCGACGCGGCCGTCACCATGTTGCGGGTGTACTGCTCGTGGCCCGGCGCGTCGCCGATGATGAACTTGCGGTCCTCGGTGCTGAAGTAGCGGTAGGCCACGTCGATCGTGATGCCCTGCTCGCGCTCGGCCGAGAGGCCGTCGGTCAGCAGCGCCAGGTCGGCCTCGCCGCCGCGAGTCACGCCGGCCAGGTGGTCCTGCAGCACGGCCTTGCTGTCGACCAGCAGGCGGCCGATCAGCGTGCTCTTGCCGTCGTCGACCGAGCCGCAGGTGATGAATTTCAGTGCGTCCATATTCTTACTCTCTTTCGCTCGACGGGATCAGAAATAGCCTTCGCGCTTGCGCTTTTCCATCGAGGCGTCGCTGGTCTTGTCGTCCATGCGGGTGGCGCCGCGCTCGCTGAGTTCGGCGGCCAGGGTCTCGATCACGATGTCGGCCGGGCTGGCGGCGGTGCTGGCCACCGGGCAGGTGCAGGTGATGTCGCCGACGGTGCGGAAGCGCACGTCGCGCACGACCACTTCCTCGCCTTCCTTGGGCGGCGTCAGCTCGGTCACGGGCACCAGCAGGCCCTTGCGCTCCACGACTTCGCGCTTGTGCGTGTAGTAGAGGCTGGGCAGGGCGATGTTCTCGCGCTCGATGTACTGCCAGACGTCCATCTCGGTCCAGTTCGAGATCGGGAACACGCGGAAATGCTCGCCCGGCTGCAGGCGGGTGTTGAACAGCGTCCACAATTCAGGCCGCTGGGCCTTGGGCTGCCACTGGCCGAAGGCGTCGCGGTGGCTGAAGATGCGCTCCTTGGCGCGCGCCTTCTCCTCGTCGCGGCGCGCGCCGCCCATCAGGGCGTCGAAGCGGAATTCCTCGATCGCCTCCAGCAGCGTGACCGACTGGTGCGCGTTGCGGCTCTCGTCCGGGCGCGACAGGCGCACGGTGCCGCGCGCCATGGAATCTTCCACACTGCGCACGATCAGCTCGGCGCCGAGCTCCTTGGCGCGGAAGTCGCGGAAATCGGTCACTTCGTGGAAGTTGTGGCCGGTGTCGATCATCAGCAGCGGATACGGGATGCGGCCGACGCCGAAGGCCTTCTCGGCGCACTTGAGCATGACGAGCGAGTCCTTGCCGCCCGAGAACAGCATGGCGGGACGCTCGAAGGTGGCGGCGACTTCGCGCAGGATGAAGATGGTCTCTTCTTCCAGCGCGTCGAGGTGCGAGTTGTTGAGGTGGTGGCTCATGTTCTGGTCGCTTTACTTGGCTTAATCAGGCGGGGATGCGGGGGCCGCGCGGCGCGCAGGACCTCCGCTGCCGCGTATTCACTTCTTGACGTGCAGGCCGCATTCCTTGGCGGACTCGTCCTCCCACCACCAGCGGCCGGAGCGGAACTCCTCGCCCAGGCTGATGGCGCGGGTGCAGGGCGCGCAGCCGATGCTCGGGAAGAACTGGTCGTGCAGCGGGTTGTAGTCGACCTGGTTCTGCGCGATGTAGTGCCAGACATCGCCCCAGGTCCAGTTGGCCAGCGGGTTGAACTTGGTCAGGCCCTTGCTCGCCACTTCGGACTCGTCGATCAGCGGCACCTCGGCGCGGGCGCTGGACTGCTCGCGGCGCAGGCCGGTGATCCAGGCCTTCTGGCCCGCGAGGGCGCGCGCCAGCGGTTCCATCTTGCGGATGCCGCAGCATTCCTTGCGCAGCTCGATGCTCTGGTAGATCGAGTCCTGGCCCTTGTTGCGGATGAACTGGATCACCGCCTCGTGCTGCGGGCGGTAGACCTTGACCGGCGCGCGCGAGTGCGCCTCGGTGCGCTCGAGCAGGGCCAGGGTCTCGGCGTGCAGGCGGCCGGTCTCGAGCACGAAGACGGTGATGTCGAGCTCGAGCGCGTTGATCAGGTGCGTGATCACCACGTCCTCGGCGCCCAGGCTGGAGGCCTGCGTGAGCGGCTGGAACTCGGCGGCGGCACGCTGCAGCAGCGCGCGGGTCTCGGCCAGCTTGGCCTCGAAGTCGGCGCTGGGCCTGGCGTGCAGCTCGGGGGCGGACAGGCTCTTGGGCTTGAAGGCGGACGCGCCGCCCAGGCTGGAAACTTCGCTCATCTCGGCTCTCCTCAGGCGGCCTTGGCGAAGTGCGGCTTCAGGTCGGTGGCGTCGCCCTGGTAGAAGCCGCTGAAGTGCTGGAGCAGCTGCTCGCCCACGGCGCGGTCCTGGTCGGCGCGCAGCACCGCTTCCGAGAAGCCGCAGCGCTGCATCTGCACCAGCTGGTCGACCAGCACGTCGCCGGTGGCGCGGATCACGCCCGCGAAGCCGAGGCGGCGCCGCAGCTCGAAGGCCTGGCTGAAGGCGCGGCCGTCGCTGAACTTGGGGAAGGCCAGGTCGACGCGCTGCACGCCCGTCAGGTCCAGGGTCTGCACGTCGGTGTCGTTGGCCACGGCCAGCACGCCTTCGGCGCTGTCGGCGGCGATGTCTTGTGCGGTCAGCAGTTTCATGTTCTCGCTCTCGTCAAATCGGCTGGCGTTCATTCGGCGCGCGCGGTGGCGACGCGCATGGCGTTGGCTGCGGCCTTGTAGGGCTCGGCGCCGACGCGCTGGTAGGTGGCGAGGAAGGTTTCGGCGGCCTGGCGCTGGGCGACGTAGGTGTCGAGGATGGCCTCGATCACGTCCGGTACCTCGCTGTGTGCGAACGAGGGGCCGATCACCTTGCCGGGGATGGCGGGGCCGCTCAGGGTCGAGCCGTCCGAGCCGCCCAGCGTGATCTGGTACCACTCCTTGCCGTCCTTGTCCACGCCCAGGATGCCGATGTGGCCGCTGTGATGGTGGCCGCAGGAGTTGATGCAGCCGCTGATGTGCAGGTCAATCTCGCCCAGGTCTTCCAGTTCGTCGAGGTCCTGGTAGCGCTCTGTGATGGCGTCGGCCAGCGGCAGCGAGCGCGCGTTGGCCAGGTCGCAGAAGTCGCCGCCGGGGCAGGCGATCATGTCGGTCAGCAGGCCGACGTTGGCCTTGGCCAGGCCCAGGCGCTTGGCTTCGTGCCAGACGTCGGGCAGGCGGTCGGCGCGCACCCAGGGCAGCAGCAGGTTCTGGTCGTGCGTCACGCGCAGCTCGCCCGCGCTGAAGGCGTCGGCCAGCACGGCGACGGCGTCGAGCTGGTCGGCCGTCGCGTCGCCGGGCGACTGGCCCAGGCGCTTGAACGACAGCGTGACGGCGCGCAGTGCGGGGTTGCGGTGCGGCTGCACGTTGCGCGCCAGCCAGCGCTGGTACTCGGGCGCTTCCTCGGCGGTGACCGCAGCGGCTGCGGGCGCAGCGAAGTCGATCGCCGGCTCGACGAAGCAGGACTGGACGCGTGCCAGCTCGGCGGCGCTGACGGTGTGCGGCGCGCCGTCCTGCTCGACGATGCGGCGGTACTCGGCCTCGACCTCGTCGATGTAGCGCTGGCCTTCGGCCTTGACCAGGATCTTGATGCGGGCCTTGTACTTGTTGTCGCGCCGGCCGAAGCGGTTGTAGGCGCGGACGATGGCTTCGAGGTAGTTGAGGATCTGGTCCCAAGGCAGGAACTCGCGGATCACCGAGCCGATGATGGGCGTGCGACCCATGCCGCCACCGACCAGCACCTTGAAACCCAGCGATCCTGAGGCATCGCGCACCAGGAACAGGCCGACGTCGTGCCAGGGAACGGCGGCGCGGTCTTCGCGGGCGCCGGTGATGGCGATCTTGAACTTGCGTGGCAGGAAGGCGAACTCGGGGTGCAGCGTGCTCCACTGGCGCATGATTTCCGCGAACGGGCGC
>JBEEPT010000077.1:0-3291 GCA_041190985.1 Pseudomonadota bacterium | reverse complement strand
GACGGCGGCCAGGCGTCGATCGTTGCCGAGAAGCGGATCGCCCCTGGCGACATGAGCGGAGCGGCCTCGCTGGTCCGTGAGAAGGACAGCCTGCGTCAGTTCGTCGTCGTCGGCAACAACGCGCAGGCCTCGAGCCTGCAATGCGGCTCCTACGCGGAAGCCGAGATCATCAGGAGAAGCACACCATGAAGCACGAGCGATGCGGCGCCATCCTGCGCGTCGGTTTCGAGCACGTCGTCGAGCACATCCGCAACGGCAAGCTGATCGATGTCGAGACCGTCCACAACCTGGTCCCGACCGAGGGGCTGAACCACATCTTGAACGTGGCGCTGCGGGCCGGCTCGCCGACACCAAACTGGTATGTGGCTCTGTTCGAGGGCAACTACACGCCGGTGGCCGGCCTGACTGCGGCTGCGTTCCCGTCCGCGGCCACCGAGTGCACCACTTACGACGAGGCGAACAGGGTGCTGTGGGTGCCGGCCGCGGCATCCGGCGGAATCGTCACGAACGCGGCGAGCAAGGCGGTGTTCACCATGAACGCGACGAAGACCGTCTACGGCATCGTCATGACCTCCCTCCTGACGAAGGGCGGCACGACCGGCACCCTGGTATCTGCCGTGCGCTTCGCTGCGTCCAAATCGGTCTTCGACGACGACCTGCTGCAGGTGACCAGCTCCATCACGATGACCAGCTCCTGAGAGGCACGCCATGACCATCAAGCTTTCGACCGCGGCCAGAAATTTCCTCGCCGCGGGTGGTTCGTACAAGGACATGTTCCAAAACGGGCGGATGGAGATTTACAGCGGGTCGCAGCCGGCGAACGCCGATGCCGCGGTGACCGGAACCCTGCTGTGCACCATCACCGACAACAGCGCCGCGCGAACGGCAGAAGTTCTCGCCACAGGCAGCGTCACGCTCACCGGTGGCGCATCCGGGTCGCTCAACACGCTCACCGTCAACAGCGTGGACATCCTCGGTGGGGCAGTGCCGTACAACACGTCGCTGACCCAGACCGCGGCCGATATCGCCCTGCAGATCAACCGGAACAAGTCGAACGTCGAGTACACGGCCACGAGCAGCGGGGCGGTGGTCACGATCAAGGCGCTCCCCGGGACCGGAGCAAGCCCGAACGGATTCGTGGTCGCGTCGACCACGACGACGCTCACCAAGACCGACAGCAACATGGCCGGCGGCGTGAATCCGGCCAACGGCCTGAAGTTCGGCGAGCCCTCGAGCGGCGCCGTGTCGAAACTGGCCTCGCAAACTTGGTCCGGGGTGAATGCGTCCTCTGGCACCGCCGGGTACTACCGCCAGTACGGCAGTGTTGCTGACGCGGGATCGCTGGACTCGGCCGCGGAGTTCTTCCGCGAGGACGGGGCTATCGGCACGTCCGGGGCCGACATGAACATGACGAGCACGGCCCTGACGGGCGGTATCGCGACTTCCATCACGACGTTCCAACGCACGATGCCGAACGCCTGATTGATCTGACCGGCGGCCAACATGGCTATCTCCTTCGTCAACTCGGCGGCCTCGTTACAGTATGCCGGCACCAACATCTCGTTGACCCTCCCGTCTGGCGTCACGGCCGGCAATCTCTTGCTCGGGTTCGTTGCGTCAGGATCAACAAGCGGGACACATACCTGGCCCGCCGGATGGACGAAACTCGACGGGCAGCAGCAAGCGTCGTACGGCTACACGTCGTTTGCGTATCGGATCGCTGACGGCTCAGAGACAGCGCCAACCGTCACCCTCCCCGCCATCAACGCGGCGAATGGTGTGATCTGCCAATTCTCCGGGGCGTCCGGTATCGGTGCCGCGTGGCAAAAGAACGCCGGAGAGGTTGCTGGGGAAAGTGTCTCAAGCATCACTTCCACCGCCGCGAATTCGGTGGCCTGCTACCTGTGGTGGGGGCAGGGAGGGAATGCCAGCGAGCGCCTGCCGACTCCGTCTGGTTGGTCCAGAGAAATTGCCGCCGACAGCTCTACAGGAGGCGGCAATTTCCACATTGATGTTGGAACCAAAGCCCTTGGGGGATCCGGTTCAAGCTCTGGCTCCATATCGGAAACTTCCGGCCGGAGTTATTGGCACCTCTGGAACATTGAGCTTAAAGAGTCGGCGCCGCCAGGCACCGGTACCAGTTCCGTCACGCTCGACAGCCTCACCGGCTCGGCAACCGCTGCGTCAGGGAACGTCTCCTCCGCGGCGTTGGACGCCATCACGGGAAGCGCGAGCGCCATCACCGGGGCCGGCGGCTCGTCAATTGCGAGCCTTTCGTCGGTCAGCGGGAGCGCCTCGGCGATCGGCGTCGCCGCTGTGTCTGTGGACAGCGGCGTCTCGGTCGTCACCGGGCTGATCGGTGAGCCGCTGCGCCTGGCGTTCGCTGATTCTGCCGTGCTAGCTTCGTCCGGCGCGTCGTCGCCGGTCATTCTGGTCGTGCTGGCCGACAGCTCTGTGCTCGCCGTTCATACGGCGTCGGCCTATCGCCTTCTCGAAGTCGCCGTCGACAGCAACTCGGCGCTGTCCACCTCGGCGCCTGTCGCAGCGGTGTACTCGGTGTCTGCCGCCTCGCTGGTCTCCGTGCTCACCGGCCTGCAGTTCGTTGCCGATTTCACGGATGGCTGGGCCTACAACCTCAACACGGGGGCGGGCAGCTTCTACGAGGGGTTCCGCTTCAACTCCTTCGCCCTGATCGACGGCGAATACTACGGCGCCAACGAGGCGGGCATTTTCCGCCTGGGTGACGATGCGGACGATTCGGCGCCGATCGACATGACGATCACGCTGGGTACTTCCAACCTCGGGTCGTCCCGGGTGAAGCGCGTGCCGGCAGCCTACGTCGGCGCGCAGAGCGACGAACCGCTTGTGCTGACGTGCCGGGTCGAGGGGCAAGAGTACAGCTACACGTTCTCGAGGGCCACGGCCACCATGGCCCCGGCCAAGGTGCAGATCGGCAAAGGTCTGGCCGGCGTCTATTGGCAGATCGAGCTGAGCAACACGGCGGGCGCCGACGCAGAGATCGACGCGCTGGAGCTTCTCGTCGCGCCAAGCGACCGGAGGCGGGTGTAGGCCATGCGGGGGCTGCGAATCGTCAGCCGCGACGGGTCTGCCGTCGGCCAGGACGAGATCGACGCGGCGCACAGGGTGGTCGCCACCTTTGGCGGCCGGGCGTTCGGCACGCCGTCGGCGACGGACGACGCCACCGGCGTCCGGGTGGAGTACCACGCGCACAAGCACCTGGCCATCGTGGAGCCGGCCGGCGTCGACTACCGCCTGGTGTCGTTCCCGAGC
>JBEEPT010000076.1:0-24362 GCA_041190985.1 Pseudomonadota bacterium | reverse complement strand
TGGGAATCTCCGTCAGCGATGTGGTGCCCTTCACCCAGGCGCGCGCCAGCCTGTCGGAACTGGCCGATCAGGCCAAACAAGGCGCAGAAAAAATCATCACCAAGAACGGTGAAAGCTACGTGGCACTGATTGATGCTGATCGGCTCGACTACTACCACCGGCTTGAGCGCGAGCGCATTCACCTGCTGCTGATCGACGACGCCCGGCGCGGTCTGGAAGACATTCGCTCAGGCCGCACCCAAAATGCCGATACCGCGCTGGCCGTGCGCCAAAGCAAACGCGTCACCGCTGCAAGGAAAGGCACCCGTGGCTGAACGGCTGCTGCGGGTCGAACTGACCGCCAGCTTTGATGCACGACTGGACGACATCGAAGCTTTTCTGGAACAGGCCAATGCAGGCTTTGCCTTCGACCGGCTGCTGCAGGAGTTGCGCAGCACCGTCATCCCCAACCTGCAGCGCTTTCCACACCTGGGTCGGCCCTACCTGGATCAAGGTCCACAATCGGCCGAAGCCCTGGCCCAACTGGCAGCACTGCCTGCGGGAGCGCCCCATGCGCTGCGCGAATACCTGCACAGCGACTACCTGATCCTCTACACCGTCACGGGCAATCCGGAAGTCGTTTATCTGCTCTCCATCCGACACCATCGCCAACTCACTTTTGACTTCGCCAAAATCTGGCCGTCTGGCACACCTCTCCCCAAACACTGAAATACGAATCTCCCCATGTCCACCCTGCCCCCCTGCCCCCAATGCCAGTCCGAATTCACCTACGAAGACGGCAACCTGCTGATCTGCCCGAGCTGCGGCCATGAATGGAATCCGGCCGAAGCGGCCAGTGGCGAAGAAGTGACCAAAGTCTGGAAGGACGCCAACGGCAATGTGCTGCAGGACGGCGACAGCGTCACCCTCATCAAGGACCTCAAGATCAAGGGGTCATCTTCGGTGGTCAAGGTCGGCACCAAGGTCAGGAACATCCGCCTGATCGAGGGCGACCACGACATCGACTGCAAGATCGAAGGCTTCGGCCCGATGCAGCTCAAGTCCGAGTTCATCAAGAAGGCCTGAGCCGCAGGCGCGGGGAGCGGGCCGGCTCCGGTCCCGCTTCACCCGCCCATCACGCGCTGCGGCTTGCCTTCATTGGGCGCCGGCCAGCCGGCTGGCCGTCTGCCAGAGCTCGTCGACATGGCCCAGCAGCCCGCCGGGTGCGATCCGGCCCGGCTGCGCCAGGCTCTGCCAGGTCGATTGCTGGCCCGGCTCCACGCCCATGGCCGCGAGCACCGCCAGCGTTTCCTGCAGCATGCGCTGGCTGAAGGCCTGCAGCCGCTCGGGCGGGCCGTCGAACAGGTCGGCACTGGCCGGAAAACGTCCGACCACCCGCAGCCCCGGCTCGGGATGGCCGCCGACGACGATCTCGCCCAGGCGGGTGTAGCGCGCCGGGGTGTTGATGCTGGCGCCGTAGACGCGCTCGAACCCGCGCAGCGCGATGCGTTCCGCCGCCATGCCGTTCTGCGGCGTCAGCACCGGCAGCTCGCTCGCGCAGCGCGCGGGCCCCTCGCCCTGCAGCGGCCGCCAGGCCCGCGCCGATGATGAGGTAACGTGACATGGATCAGGCGAAGGGATTGCGCACGATGCGGGGCGCCAGGACCTCGATGCGCTCCGGCAGGGCCGGGTCGGATTCGAGCTGGGCGATGGCCTGGCCGAGCAGGGCGTGCAGCTCGCGCGCCAGCGCCAGGCCGGCGCGGTCGCGCGTCAGCACCAGGTCGCCGGTCAGCGTGAGCCGGTCGAGCCGGTTCTCGATCTCCAGGTGGTCGATGCGCAGCACGTCGCTCTCGTTGGCGTAGGGGGTGAAGCCGCTTTCCATGGCGTTTTCCTTAGAACCTCACGAGCTTGTTGAGGAAGGCCAGCAGCGCGCGCGACAGATCCTGCAGCAAGGAGTCCTCCTTCGGTTTGCTCCTGGGCTTGTGGTCGTGCTGCGGCGGGGCCGGATCGGGCAGCTTCATGCCGGCCTCGCGCACCTTCTGCGGCAAGGCGGGCAGGGCGTTGATGCCGGCGAAGTGCTCGAGCTCGGCGAGGCTGAGCGCGCGCCAGTCCTGGCTCGTGTCGTTGTCGATCAGGTAGGCGCCGGCGCGCTGCTGCCTGGGGCTGTAGACCACCTTCCAGAGGTGGGTGGGCACCAGCACGCCGCGGCCGATCTGCTTGATGTCCTGGCCGACGAAGGCCGGGCCGCTGACGACGTAGAGCTCGCCCTCGTCGCGCGCCAGCTGGCGCGCCGCCGCCTCGATGCCGGCCCAGACGCCGGCGTTGTTCTCGTGCAGCTGCGGCACCATGTTGGCGAGCGAGAATGATTCGGCCTGCGCCGAGCGCGTCGGCATGTCGGCGTTGGGCGCCATGTGGCCGCGGTCGTAGCCCGAGCGCGCGTAGTCGGACAGTTCGGCGCGCTCGCGCTCGGGCAGCCGGTCCTCGGCGTGGAAGCTGTCCCTGCGCGGCAGCTCCCGTGCCTGCTCCAGGTTCTGGCGCGTCAGGTGCTCGGCGGAGTAGAGCGGGGTGTGGCTGAGGCCCGAATGCAGCACGGCGAAGGCCTCGAAGCAGAGCTCGCGCGTCTGCGGCCTGAGCTTGGCGTTGACGATCTGCGGCGGCTGGCCGGCGGCGAAATGCTGCGGGCAGGCGGTCGGCCCTGCGGCCAGGACCGGCGCCGCGATCGCCATCGCCGCGACTAGGGGGAGGGTGTGGAAGAGCTTCATCACAGCCTAAGTATGGCGGCAGAAACGTGCCGGCGCACGGGCTTGCCGGTGCATGGCAGCTGTTTCACGTGGAACATGCGGCCGCGCCCCTGCTTCGTGGACTGTGTGCCACGCTTGGACAAGCACTGGCGGTGGGTCATGGTGGATGGCCAGGGGGTGCTCGGCATGGGAGTCATTTTTCAGGGGCCGGCCCAGGGCCTGGGGCAGCGCTCGGCTTGCGATTCAAGCACGATTGTGCATAAACCATTACAATGTTAATATTGCTGCGACTTGCTCACCTTCGCAGTGAAGTTGTCTGACGCAGACAGTGGCGCTCCTTGTTGCCGCTGCTTCGATACGCGGCCTGCCCGCTTTCATACTCCCTCCGCGGCGAGCTCCACTTTGCTGGTCTGTCATTTATTGACCAGCCCCCTACTTTATGGTTGGCTGCCGACGCCCCTACTGGCGCTCATGCTGGCTGACCCCTTAGCTATCGGCGCACCGGCTTACATCTGGGCGCCGCACTCATGAATCACACCTTAGCAAAAACTTTTCCCGTTGGCAGATTCCTGGTCTCGCCGTCTGCCCGGATCACGGAATCCGGTGATTTCACCGCCTCGCTTTCTATCCGCAGCGGACGCGGCAGTGCCTCGCACGACCGCGTGTTCCGTTTTGTCCCGCGCTTCGCGACCCGTGAGGGAGCCTTGCGCTACGCCACCAGCCAGAGCGACGGATTGCTGCCGCAGTTTCGTGCCTGAAGGCTCGTTCCCGTTTTCATACAGCCACTAGGAGTACCCGATGTCCAAGGAAGACCTGATCGAAATGCAAGGCAAGGTAGACGAAGTGCTGCCCGATTCGCGTTACCGCGTGACGTTGGAAAACGGGCACAGCCTGGTGGCCTATTCCGGTGGCAAGATGCGCAAGAACCATATCCGCATCCTGGCCGGAGACCGGGTGTCGCTAGAACTGTCGCCCTACGACCTGAGCAAGGGCCGCATCACCTTCCGCCATCTCGAGCCCCGCTCCGGTGGCGCCCCGGCACCGGCCCGCCGCAAGTTCCGCTAAGCCGACACCTCTACCCTAATCAATCCCCCTGAACCTCCTGAAAGGATTCCCCATGAACAACAAGCTCTACGTCGGCAACCTGCCTTACTCCGTCAATGACGCTTCCCTGGTCGACAACTTCTCCGAGTACGGCAACGTCCTGTCGGCCAAGGTCATGATGGACCGCGACACCGGTCGCTCCAAGGGTTTCGGCTTCGTCGAGATGTCGACCGACGCCGAGGCGCAAGCCGCTATCGACGGCCTGAACGGCCGTTCGGTCGAAGGCCGCTCGATCACCGTGAACGTTGCCCGTCCGAAGGAAGAGCGTCCGGGCGGCTTCGGCGGTGGCAACCGTGGTGGCTTCGGCGGCGGCAACCGTGGTGGCTTTGGCGGCGGCCGCAGCAGCTACTGAGCCGTTCACGGCCTACGAATGAAAACCGCCGCAAGGCGGTTTTTTCATTTCGGTCTCCGGCGGGCCATGGCGCTCTGCTCCGGCGGACCTGCCGCTCGGGAGGCGGGCAGCCGGATTGACGGATGATCGATCTGCATGGCGCATGCGGAGCGATCGGCAGCGCCAGCCGGATGAGGGAACTTCAGTGCCAGTGCGGGGCACTGTTTCACGTGGAACAGGCGCCCGTGGCGACAGGCTGGCGGGCTCGCCGCGCCTATGGCGGCAACTGGACCGTGCCCCGCGCGTCGAGCGGGAAGAAGGGGTTGTGGCAGACCTCCCACAGAAAGCCGTCCGGGTCGGCGAAATAGCCGCGGTAGCCGCCCCAGGGTGCCTGCTCCCCGGCGCGGACCAGCCGCGCTCCTGCCGCGACCGCCTCGCGCAGCACCGCATCGACCGCGTCGCCGGACGCGACGTTGTGCGCCAGGCTGAAGCCCGTGAAGCCGCCGCCGCCGGCGGGATCGACGCCGGCGTCCTCGGCCAGCGCCGCGTGGCCGAACAGCGAGATCGCCACGCCCCCGGCCTGGAAGAAGGCGACCTCGGCCTGGCTGGCCGACGACTCGACGAAGCCGAGCGCGCGGTAGAAGGCGCGGCTGCGCGCGAGGTCGGCAACGCCGAGGGTGACGAGGCTGAGGTAGGGGGTCATGGGGCGGGCTCTGGTGTGGTGGTGTTCAGTAGCGCACGATCAGCACGACGATGCCGAGGAAGGCCGCGACCGGCGGCGCCAGTCCGGGCAGATCCAGCCGCAGCTCGCGCCTGAGCGTGATGGCGGCGGGCTCGCTGATGCAGCCGAGCTCGCGCCCGCTGCCATTCTCCCGCAGGACATGGCGGCGGCGCAGCCAGCCTTGCGCGCCAGCCACCTCGGCCTGCACCGGGCGCTGCAGCACGATCCGGGGCAGGAGCCTGCCGGTGTCGATGACCAGTGCGTCGGCCTCGGCGTGGACCGCGCCGTCTTCGTCCTCGAGCGTGTAGCGGATGTCGTTGTTCCAGCCCCGGCGCAGGAAGAGGTGGCGCAGTCGCCAGTCGCGGCCGCACAGCCGCATGCGGATGTCGCCCCGTGCGGCGTTCTCCTCGTCGTAGACGCGCAGCCGCGCGTTCCTGGCCTGGGCGTACCAGGGATGTTCGAAGTCGCCCATGGCCTGGCCGGAGTCGTCGACGAATTCATGGCGAAAGCCGTTCAGGAGCGAGGACTGGCGCAGCAGCATGGCCGGATGCCTAGGCGCTCCGTCGGCGCAGGACGTCAGGGGCGCCGGACCGGGCGATGTCCATCGGCTTCATGGCGCCGCCTCGAGCAGCGCCAGCGCTGCCGCGAAGTCGAAGCCGGCGACCTGGTCGGCGAATGCCTGGAAGCGCGGTCCCAGCGCGGCGCGCGCCAGTGCCTGCTGTTCATCGAGCAGCGCCATGCAGCTCGTGTCGTCCTGCCGCAGCAGCTCGAGCAGGCATTCGCGCAGCCCTTGCCACTGTGCCGGCTCGAAGCTGACCCCGGCCCGCGGCTCGCAGGACTGCGGCAGGCGGGCGGAGATGGCGTCGACCAGCCTGGGCAGATCGCTGGCAATCGCGGCCAGCAGCGGCGCCGGCTCGGGCGTGCCATCGCGCAGCGCGGCTTCCAGCCGGGCAGCCTGCTCGCGCAGGGACAGCGCGCCGATCTGCGCCGCCAGTCCCTTGAGCGTGTGCGCCAGTCGTCGTGCCTCGTCCCGCTGGCCGGCGTCCAGCGCGCGCGCGATGGCATCCGGCGTGTCGCGCTGGCCGGCCGTGAACCTGGCGAGGATCTCGCGGTAGAGTGCCTCGCGTCCCAGCACCTGGCGCAATCCCTGCCGGGCGTCGAGGCCGTCGATGCCAGTCATGGCCGTGATCCAGTCGGGCTCTGCCGTCGGTGGGGCAGGGCGTGCCGCTGCTGGCGCTGGTCCTGGCGCGGATGGCGGCCTGACCCAGCGTTTCAGCTTGTCGACCAGCTCCTGCACGTCTATCGGCTTGGCGATATGGTCGTTCATGCCGGCCTCGATGCAGCGCTCGCGGTCTTCGGCCATCGCGTTGGCTGTCATCGCGAGTATCGGCAGCGTCTGCCGGCCGGGCAGCTGGCGGATCGCGCGCGTCGCGCTCAGGCCGTCCATCACCGGCATCTGCATGTCCATCAGCACGATGTCGTAGGCCTGCTGTCGCACCTTGTCCAGCGCGACCGCGCCGTTGGGCGCGAGGTCCACCGCCAGGCCCAGGGTGTGCAGGAATTCGGTCGCGACCTCCTGGTTGAGCTCGTTGTCCTCGACCAGCAGCGCGCGCGCGCCGGTCAGCTCGGCGAACGCGTGCAGGGCATCGGGCGACTTGGGGCCGCTGCCGATGGGGTCGGCCTTGCCGCCGCTTTGCCGCATCAGCGCATCGAGCAGGGTCGAAGGCGTGATCGGCTTGACCAGCACTTCGGCGATGCCGGCCTGCTGTGCCAACGGCACTACCGCATCGCGGTCGTGGGCCGTGACCATCAGCAGCAAGGGTGCTTGCCTGAGCGGGCGCTGGCGGATTGCGCGCGCCAGCTCCAGGCCGTCCATGCCGGGCATCTTCCAGTCCAGCAGCGCGATGTCGTACGGCTGGCCGGTGGCGTCGGCCTGCGCGATCTCTGCCAGCGCCTCGGCGCCGGACGCCGCCGTGGCGGCCTGGAAACCCAGGCGCGTGATCAGTTCCGCCACGACCGCGCGCGCCTGTGCGTTGTCGTCGACCAGCAGTACCTTGAGCCTGCCGGGGGCGGGCGGGCGGCGCTGGAGCGGCGGCCGTTTGGCATCCAGGCCGAGGCGGGCCGTGAACCAGAAGGTCGAGCCCTGGCCGGGCATGCTGTCCAGGCCGATCTGGCCGCCCATCAGCTCGGCCAGCCGCTTGGCGATCGTCAGCCCCAGCCCGGTGCCGCCGTAGAGACGGGTGGTCGAGCTGTCGGCCTGCTGGAAGCTCTGGAACAGCTTGCCGCGCTGTTCGGCCGAGATGCCGATGCCCGTGTCGCGCACCTCGAAGCGCAGCTCGACGCCGTCCGCCAGCCGCTGCTGCAGCCGGACCCGGATCTCGACCTCGCCGCGCTCGGTGAACTTGACCGCGTTGTTGGCGAGATTGAGCAGCACCTGCTGCAGGCGCAGCGGGTCGCCGAGCAGGGCGACTGGCACGTCGGGCGCGGCGGAGACGATCAGCTCCAGGCCTTTGCCGGAGGCCTTCTCGGCGACCAGCTCGGCGACGTCTTCGAGCAGCCGGTCGAGCGCGAAACCGACCCGGTCCAGCCGCATCTTGTTCGCCTCGATCTTGCTGACATCCAGGATGTCATTGATGACGCCGAGCAGCAACTGGCTCGAGGACTGGATCTTGCTCAGGTAGTCGCGCACCCGGGGCGGGGGATCGGCCTTGAGCGCGAGCTGCGTCATGCCGATCACCGCGTTCATCGGCGTGCGGATCTCGTGCGACATGTTCGCCAGGAAGCTGGCCTTGGCACGCGCGGCGTCCTCGGCTGCCTGCTTGGCCCGCTTGAGTTCGGCCTCGGTCTGCTTGAGCGCGCTGATGTCGGTGAAGGTCGTGATCGAGCCGTCCTCGATCAGCTGGCCGCCGATCAGCAGGTACAGCTCCTGGCCGTTCCTGTTCCGGACCCGGTATTCCTTCGCCTCGATCTCGCCATCGTCCTTGAGCGCCCTTTCCTTCGCCACCTGCCAGGTTTGCTGCACCCACTCGCGATAGCCGGGGTCGGGATAGGCCAGCGGCCACCAGGCTTGCGTCGTCGGAATGTCATTCTCATCGTAGCCGAACAGCTCGGTGAAACGCCGGTTGACCGCGGTGATCCGGCCCTGGCTCGTGTGCGCCAGGCCGACCGGCGCGGCCTCGAACAGCACGCTCAGCTGCGCATTGGCGCTGCGCAGGCGCTCGCTTGCCGCGGCGAGTTCGGCGGTGCGCTCGGCGACCTGGCGCTCGAGTCCCTGGCGGTATTCGGCCAGCTCGCGCTCGGCCTGCTTCTGCGCCGTGATGTCGTTCCAGACCGCGTGCATCAGGACCTTGCCGCCGCGCCGGATCGCCGTCAGCAGCACCTGCGCCGGAAAGGTTTCGCCGTCGGCGCGCCGGTGCATCCATTCGAACTGGTGGAAGCCCCGCTCGCGGGTGATCCGGTTCATTTCTTCGGCTTTCTCGACCGAGTCCGATCCGTCGGGTTGCAAGGGGGGCGAAAGCTGCTCGACCGTCTTGCCCAGCAGTTCATCCAGGCTTTGCATGCACAGCATGTCGAGCGCGGCGCGGTTGGCCGCAACGATGCAGCGGTCTTCGATCAGCACGATGGCCTGGCGCGTGTCCTCGAACAGGGCGCGAAAGCGTTCCTCGCTCTCGGCGAGTTCGGCCGTCTTGTGCCGGACTGCCCGCCGGGTCGTCCACACCCAGGCACCCAGCAGCAGCGCGATGCCGACGAGGATGCCGCCGCCCAGTCCGACGATGCGCAGGATGGCCGCCCGGTCCTCGTCGAGCGGGGTGCCGAGCCATTTGCGGCGCAGTGCGTCCGTTTCCGCGGGGGTGATGGCCTGCATGCCGCGCACGACCAGCGCCAGCGTGCCGGCGTTGCCTTTGAGCACCACGTGATAGCCCGCGCCGGCATAGAGCTCGAAGGCCTTGCGGAACTGGTCCGCGATGCCGAGCCGGTAGAGGTAGAAGTTGGCGGCCTCGCCGCCGATGCAGAAGATCCGGATCTCTCCACGCTGGACGGCGTTGAACAGGTCCGCCTGCCTGTCGTAGCGCAGCAGCGAGGTGATGCCCTGCTCGGCGAGCTTGTCGTTGCAGATGTGGCCCTTCAGCACGCCGACCTGGAAGCCCTTGAGCGTCTGCGCATTGTGGGTGCCGCTGATCGAGACGTGGCTGTAGATGTTCACCGTACCCAGAGCGACGGGCGGCGAGAAGTCGTAGAGCTGCTCGCGCTGTAGCGTGCGGTAGAGCATGTTGATCACGTCGGCGTCGCCCCGCTGGATCCGGCGGTGTGCCTCGTCCCATGGCATCGTGTCGAGCTTGACCATGACGCCGGTCTTGCGCTCCCAGAGCTGCCAGTAGTCGACCAGATAGCCCTGCAGCTTGCCGTCGCTGTCGCGGAACAGGTAGGGCGGGAAGTCGTCGCCACTGACAACGCGCAGGACCTTAATGTCACTGCCCGGTACCGCAGCTGGCGGCGCGGCATGCGCCAGCAGGCTCGCCCCGCACAGGCAGAGCGCGAGCAGGCGGCGGACGTTCGCTGGCTTGAACCGGGTGGTAGACATCTTTGCTTTGGCGGGCCATGACCATGCTGGGTGCGGTCGCCGTGCCGGCCAGACCTGCGAGCCCCTGCGCCTTCTGTGCATCATGGTACAGAAGGTGGCGCTGCCTGCCAACCTGGTCGAATGAAGTGGGCGCCTGCAGGCGGTCGGCGTTCGCTGCTGCGTCAGGGCGAGCGGACCGTGCCAGTGTGCATGGCCATTCCTGCGGCCTGCTGGGCCGGGCGGCCCAGGCTGGCGCCAGGGCATTGGTTGCGCGGGCAAGATTTGAACTTGCGACCTTTGGGTTATGAGCCCAACGAGCTACCAGGCTGCTCCACCGCGCGTCAGATGCCACGATTATGGCGCAGAACTGCCCTCTCGTTCGGGATCCGCTGGATTTGTTTTACGTGGAACCATCCGCTCCGGGGGCTCAGCCTGGCCGGGTGGCGTGTTCCAGTGCCTGCAGGAAGGCCATCGCCTGTTCCCGGTGCTCGCCGCACATTTCGCGGCCGGGCTGCAGCGAGGCGCAGACCGCGGGCCGCTCCGGCTGGCCGAACAGGCGGCAGCGCAGTTCTGCATCGAGATGCGGGCAGGGCATGCCGGCGGGCTTGCCGTGCGGCAGGTCGGGCATGGGGCTGCTGATCGAGGGCGCGATGCAGCAGGCGGCGCAGCCGGGGCGGCATTCCAGCGGGGCATCTGTGCGGCTTGCCGGTGCGGGGGCTTGTTTCACGTGAAACCGGTTCAGTTGGCGACGGCGCGCAGCAGCATCGGCGCGGTCGGCAGGCGCGCCGCCTTCCAGCTCTCGAGGCCGCCGCGGTACCACATGGCTTGCGTGTAGCCGAGCTGGCGCGCGCGCAGGGCCGCGTTGACCGGCAGCCAGCTCTGGCGGCTGGCGCCGAGGAAGACAACTGGCGCCGTCGGGTCGGGGGCCAGCAGGGCCAGCAGCGCGGCGAAGCGGCGCTGGTAGGCCTGGTCGCGCTCGGCGGCATCGTAGGCCTGGCCGCCATACACCAGGGCCCGGGCGCCGGGCAGGGTGTCGCGCGCGCCCGAGACGTCGATCAGGACCGGGCCGGGCCCTGCCAGCAGCAGCAGCGCCAGGGCCTGGGTGCCCACGGTGGGGATGCCGGGCAGGCCGGACGGCGTCATGTCGATGTATTGCTGCGTGCGCAGGCGTTCGGCCGATGTGAAGGCGCCGCCGAATTCCTCGCCGGCGTAGAACTCCTGCGGCGGCGGCCGCAGCCGCGCCAGGGCGGCGGCATGTTCCTGCTCGGCGCTGGCGTAGAGGGTTGCGATGGCGTAGCGGTCCAGGATCCGGCCCTCGCACAGCCGCGCCGGCTTGCCGCGGGGATGGTTGCAGGCGTACACCGCCGCGGCCAGGGCGCGCTCGGCGCTTTCCTGGTCGTGCGCGTAGCCGTAGCCCGGCTCTGCAACCGGAGCGGCCAGCGCCTTGTGTTCCTTGAGGCTGTCCCAGCGTCCGTTCAGTTCCTTGCAGGCGTCCGTGTTGCACTGGAGCTCCAGCTGCGCGGCCATGGCCTGCTCGAGGTCGGGGACGGGATCGGGCAGCGCCCGTCCCAGCAGCTGCGGCGGGGCCTGGAACGACTCGGGCAGCTGCAGCGTCACGAGCTCGGCATGGGTGGCGATGCCCAGCGTCACGGCATTGTGCTGGCGGAACACGGTGCACTGCGCGGGCGGGGTCTGCGCCGAGCGGCAATGGGTGGGCCGCAGCCGCCCGGGCTCGCGCACCGGGTCGGGCACGCGCAGGAAGGCGCCGGCGTCGTCCATCTCGTAGAGGGCGCGGTTGATGATGTCGGTCTGGAAGCGCTCGCCGATCCGGGCCTTGTAGAAGGCGTAGAGCTGGGGCTGCGCCGCGCTCTCCACCTGCCTGGTGTCGGCGCGATGGGCGCCGTGCAGGCCGATCATGGTCAGCCGGGGGTGGAAGTTGTCGGCGTAGCGGCGCTCGCGCCCGCCCATGAACATGATCGAGCAGGCCGACATGCACTGGCCGGCGGCCACGGTGTCGAGGCCCTTGCTGGCGATCAGCTGGCCCACGCGCAGCCCGGTCCACAGGCTGCCGCCGGGCGAGTTGACGAAGGCCACGGTGGTGATGCCGGGCTGGGCGAGCGCCGCCTCGAACTGCCGCAGATCGTCGAGCACGGGGCCGGTGGCGAACACGGTGTCGCCTTGCGTGACCAGCGTCATCGCCGCGGCGGGGGCGAGGGAGCAGGCCGCCAGCACGGCCAGCAGCGCGCGTTTCATGGGCACCGGCCTGCCGGCGGCGGGAGGCAGCGGTCGGTGGACATGGGCAAGCAGGGCGCCGGCAAAAGTGGGAAAATTGGGAGCTTTGCCGATTCTATGAGCCTGGCCCGGTGCGGTCCAGGGGCCGGCCCGTTTGCCTACCACTTCCCTATGCTGTATCCCCAAGAATTCGATGTCATCGTCGTCGGCGGCGGTCACGCCGGCACCGAGGCCGCGCTGGCCGCCGCGCGCATGGGTTGCCAGACCCTGCTGCTGACCCACAACATCGAGACGCTCGGCGCGATGAGCTGCAACCCCTCGATCGGCGGCATCGGCAAGGGCCACCTGGTCAAGGAGGTCGATGCGCTCGGCGGCGCGATGGCGCTGGCGACCGACGAGGGCGGCATCCAGTTCCGCATCCTCAACGGCTCCAAGGGGCCGGCGGTGCGCGCCACCCGGGCCCAGGCCGACCGCATCCTGTACAAGGCCGCGATCCGCCGCATGCTGGAGAACCAGCCCAACCTGACGCTGTTCCAGCAGGCGGTCGACGACCTGATGGTCGAGGGCGAGCGCGTGGTCGGCGCGGTGACGCAGATCGGCATCCGCTTTCGCGCCCGCGCGGTGGTGCTGACCGCCGGCACCTTCCTCGACGGCAAGATCCACGTCGGGCTGGAGAACCACGCCGGCGGGCGCGCCGGCGACCCGCCCTCGGTCAGCCTGTCGGCGCGCCTCAGGGAGCTCAAGCTGCCGCAGGGGCGGCTGAAGACCGGCACGCCGCCGCGCCTGGACGGCCGCACGATCGACTTCAGCCAATGCAGCGAGCAGCCGGGCGATGGCATGCCGGGCTCGGGCAGCGAGGACCGGCCGGTGCCGGTGTTCAGCTTCATGGGCCACGCCTCCATGCACCCGCGCCAGCTGCCGTGCTGGATCACGCACACCAACGAGCGCACGCACGAGATCATCCGCAGCGGCTTCGACCGCAGCCCGATGTTCACCGGCAAGATCGAGGGCGTCGGCCCGCGCTACTGCCCGAGCGTCGAGGACAAGATCAACCGCTTCGCCGACAAGGACAGCCACCAGATCTTCCTCGAGCCCGAGGGCCTGAGCACCAACGAGTTCTACCCCAACGGCATCTCGACCAGCCTGCCGTTCGACATCCAGCTCGCGCTGGTGCGCTCGATCAAGGGCCTGGAGAAAGCCCACATCCTGCGCCCGGGCTACGCGATCGAGTATGACTACTTCGACCCGCGCGGCCTCCGGTCCAGCTTCGAGACCCGGGCTATCCAGGGCCTGTTCTTCGCCGGCCAGATCAACGGCACCACCGGCTACGAGGAGGCGGCGGCGCAGGGCCTGTTCGCGGGCATCAACGCCGCGCTGCAGGTGCGCGGCGAGGGACCCTGGCTGCCGCGGCGCGACGAGGCCTACCTCGGCGTGCTGGTCGACGACCTGATCACCAAGGGCGTGACCGAGCCCTACCGCATGTTCACCAGTCGCGCCGAGTTCCGCCTGCAGCTGCGCGAGGACAACGCCGACATGCGCCTGACCGAGGCCGGCCGCCGCATGGGCCTGGTCGACGACGCGCGTTGGGACGCCTTCAACCGCAAGCGCGATGCGGTCACGCGCGAGACCGAGCGCCTCAGGACCACCTGGGTCAACCCGCGCATCCTGTCGGAGACCGAGGCCGAGCGCGTGCTGGGCAAGGCGATCGAGCGCGAGTACAACTTCTTCGACCTGCTGCGCCGCCCCGGCGTGGCCTACGCCGACCTCATGGGCATGGAAGGCGGCCGCTTCCAGCCCCAGGCCAGGGACGGCGCGCCGGCGCCGGTTTCACGTGAAACACTGGGCGAGCAGTACGACGCCGTGGTCGAGCAGGTCGAGATCGCGGCCAAGTATTCGGGCTACATCGAGCGCCAGAAGGACGAGGTCGACCGAGCCGCCTACTACGAGAACCTCAGGCTGCCGCCCGAGCTCGACTACATGCAGGTCGCGGCGCTGAGCATCGAGGCGCGCCAGAAGCTCAACCAGCACCGTCCCGAGACGCTGGGCCAGGCCTCGCGCATCTCGGGCATCACGCCGGCGACGGTCTCGCTGCTGCTGATCCACCTCAAGCGCGGCAGGTTCAGGGGCTTCGCCGACCTGCCCGCCAATGGTGGCAACGAAGGCGAGGTGGCGGCGTGAGCGCGCATCCGCTCGAAGCCGGGCTGCGCGCCGGCCTGCAGGCGCTGGGACTGGAGCTGGGCGACGAGCAGGTCGGCAAGCTGCTGGCCTACCAGGACTGGGTCGCCAAGTGGAACAAGGTCTACAACCTGACCGCGCTGCGCGATCCGCAGGAGATGCTGACGCACCACCTGCTCGACAGCCTGGCCGCGGTCGCGCCGCTGCGCCGCCAGCTCGCGGCGGCCGGCCTGGAGTCGGCGCGCCTGCTCGACGTCGGCTCCGGTGCCGGCCTGCCGGGCGCGGTGTTCGCGATCGCCTGCCCCGAGGTCGACGTCAGCTGCGTCGACACCGTGGCCAAGAAGGCGCTGTTCATCCAGCAGGTCGCCGCCGCCTTGCGCCTGCCGAATCTGCACGGCGTCCATGCCCGGGTCGAGAAGCTCCAGCAGAGCTGGGACCTGGTGAGCTCGCGCGCCTTCGCCTCGCTGGCCGATTTCACGAACTGGTCGCGCCAGGCGCTGGCGCCGCAGGGCGTCTGGCTGGCGATGAAGGGCAAGCTGCCGGGCGACGAGATGCAGGCGCTGGCCGCCGAAGTCGAGGTGTTCCACGTGGAACAATTGTCGGTGCCGGGCCTGGACGCGGAGCGCTGCATCGTCTGGATGAGGCACAAGGCGTCCTGAGCCGTTTCATCCGGAGCCCTTAAACTCCGACCCAGCATTGCTGCCCGCGCCGCCCTGGCGCCGGCGCTTCTTCCCGAGTTCCCTCCGCGTTCCAGAGTCCAGCATGGCCCAGATCTTTTGCATCGCCAACCAGAAGGGCGGTGTCGGCAAGACCACCACCACCGTCAACCTCGCCGCCGGCCTGGCCAGGATAGGCCAGCGCGTGCTGCTGGTCGACCTCGACCCGCAGGGCAACGCCACCATGGGCTCGGGCATCAACAAGCGCGAGCTGGAGCTGAGCGTCTACGACGTGCTGATCGGCTCGGCCGCGATTGCCGAGGCTGCGGTACTGGCCAAGGACTGCGGCTACCGCGTGCTGGGCGCCAACCGAGAGCTCGCCGGCGCCGAAGTCGAGCTGGTCGGCCTGGACCGGCGCGAACAGCGCCTCAAGCAGGCGCTGGCGGCGGTCGCGTCCGACTACGACTTCGTGCTGATCGACTGCCCGCCCTCGCTGAGCCTGCTCACGCTCAACGGCCTGTGCGCCGCCAACGGCGTGATCGTGCCGATGCAGTGCGAGTATTTCGCGCTCGAGGGCGTGTCCGACCTGGTCAACACCATCAAGCAGGTGCGCGCCAACCTGAACCGCGAGCTCAAGGTCATCGGCCTGCTGCGCGTGATGTTCGACGCCCGCACCATGCTGCAGAAGCAGGTCAGCGACCAGCTGTTCGAGCACTTCGGCAACGAGGTGTTCCAGACCGTGATCCCGCGCAACGTGCGGCTGGCCGAGGCACCGAGCTACGGCCTGCCGGGCGTGGTGTTCGATCCCTCGGCCAAGGGCAGCAAGGCCTTCGTCGAGTTCGCGCGCGAGATGGTCGCGCGCATCCAGGACATCTGAGGCGACCATGAGCGAGGCACAGGTGCTGCTGCTGCCGGGCTGGCAGGGCAGCGGCCCCGGACACTGGCTGGGCCGCTGGGAGGCGCTGCACGGCCACGCGCGCGTCGAGCAGCACGACTGGTTGACGCCGCGTCGCGGCGACTGGCTGGCGCGGCTGGAGGAGACCGTGATCGACGCCCGCCGGCCGCTGGTGCTGGTCGCGCACGATCTGGGCTGCCTGCTGGTGGCGGCTTGGGCGCGCCATTCGCGCCATGGCGCGCGCGTGCGCGGCGCGCTGCTGGTGGCGCCGGCCGACCTCGAGCAGTCCGGCGCCGCGCCGCGGCTGCCGGGCTGGACGACTATCGTGCGCGATCGCCTGCCGTTCGCGAGCCTGCTGGTCGCCAGCCGCGACGACCCCCGGTGCGCCTTCGGGCGCGCGCAGGAGCTGGCGCAGGACTGGGGCAGCCGCCTGGTCGACGCGGGCGCGCGTGGCCACCTCGATGCCGATGCCGGCCTGGGCGACTGGCCCGAGGGGCTGGAGCTGATCCGGCCCTGGCTGGGCACCGCCGACTGACAACCCTGGCGGCGTGCGGCCGCCCACAGCAAGACACAGGACAAGAGATGGTCACCAAGAAACCCAAGGGCCTCGGGCGCGGTCTGGAAGCGCTGCTGGGTCCCAAGCTGGACGACAGCACCAGCCTGGACGCCGCCGGCGCGGAGCTGCCGAGCACGCTGGCGCTGATCGACCTGGTGCCCGGCAGCTACCAGCCGCGCACCCGCATGGACGAGGGCGCGCTCTACGAGCTGGCCGAGAGCATCAAGGCCCAGGGCATCATGCAGCCCATCCTGGTGCGCAAGCTGGCCGAGGCCGAGGGCGAGCGCCGGCTGGCGGCCTGGCAGCAGCAGCAGGGCCTGGCGGCGCAGCCGCGCGGCGCGCGACCGGTCTACGAGATCATCGCCGGCGAGCGGCGCTTCCGCGCCTCGCGCCTGGCCGGGCTCGAGAGCGTCCCGGTGCTGGTGCGCGACGTGTCCGACGAGGCCGCGGCCGCGATGGCGCTGATCGAGAACATCCAGCGCGAGGACCTCAATCCGCTGGAAGAGGCGCAGGGCCTGCAGCGCCTGGTGCGCGAGTTCGGCCTGACGCACGAGCAGGCGGCGCAGGCGGTGGGGCGCTCGCGCAGCGCCGCGAGCAACCTGCTGCGCCTGCTGAACCTGGCCGAGCCGGTGCAGACCATGCTGATGGCAGGCGACATCGAGATGGGGCATGCGCGCGCGCTGCTCGGCCTCGAGCGCGCGGCCCAGATCACGGCGGCGCACCAGATCGCCGCGCGCGACCTCTCGGTGCGCGAGGCCGAGGGACTGGTCAAGCGCCTCGGCGGCGAGGCCGCGGCGGCCGAGGCAGCCAAGGCCAGGCCGGGCAAGTCGCGCGACATCCGCCGGGTCGAGGAGGAACTGTCCGACCTGCTGACCGCCGAGGTCGAGGTGCGGGTGAAGAAGCGCGTCAAGCGCCACGGCCGCACCGAGGAGGTGGGCGAGCTGGCGATCCATTTCGGCTCGCTCGAGGAACTCAACGGCCTGATCGAGCGCCTGCGCGGCCAGGTGGATTGAAGGCACGGTGCCCGGCCGCGCGCATCAGTATGCAACTGCCGCTGCCTCCGGAACCGGTCCGGGACAGCGCTACCGACGACAGACGATGAGACTGAAAACCGCATTTGCCCAGGCCGCTTCGGTGCTGGCGCTTTGCCTCCTGCCGGGTGCCTGGGCGCAGGGCCTGGAATCCGCCGCGGCCACGGCCGCATCGACGCGGGCCGAGAGTCCGGCAGCCGCTGCTCCCAGGCGCCTCGAGCAGGTCTGGGAAGTGGTCGACATCATGGGCCAGCCGCTGGGCGCCCAGCAGCGGCAGGCGCGCGTCGCGCTGCGCGGCCAGGGCGGCCTGCTGGTCGACGGCGGCTGCAACTATTTCTCGGGCCGCTTCGAGCACGACGCCCAGGGCCAGTTCCGCGTCTCGAAGTACAGCGGCACGCATGGCCGCTGCGAGGCGCCGCCGCGCTCCGAGGCGCTGCTCAACTCGGCGCTGGTGCTGGTCAACGGCTACCGCTGGGATGACGGCCTGGTGCTGAGCAGCGAGCAGGGCGATCTGGTGCGGCTGCGGCCCAGCGCCAACCAGGACACGCAGGAGATCGAGCAGGCCCTGGCGCAGCGCGCCTCCGGGGCCGCCTGCCAGCCGGCCAAGGCTGGCAGGTCGCATCGGGTCAAGGGCAGGGCCAGGCGCGTGGCTTGCCAGCCGGCCCAGGCTGCTGCGGCCAAGGCCACAGCGGGCAAGGGAGCCAGGGGCGGCAAGGCGGTGGCCAAGTCACAGCCGGTCGCCAAGGCTGCTGCCAAGCCCGCCGCCCATTCCAGGAAGCGCCGCCATTGACCCTGTCCGGCGGGCACCGCCCGGCGCATGGGGATAATCCGGCCAGACCATACAACTTCCAGAAGCAGGGCACCAATATGGGCAACCGACTCACGCAAATCGCCACCCGCACCGGCGACGCGGGCACCACCGGGCTGGGCAACAACCAGCGCGTCAGCAAGAACAGCCTGCGCGTGCACGCGATGGGCGACGTCGACGAGCTCAACTCCCATATCGGCCTGCTGCTGTGCGAGGAGCTGCCAGAGGACGTGCGCGCGCTGCTGGTCGAGATCCAGCATCAGCTCTTCAACCTCGGCGGCGAGCTCAGCATCCCGGGCTACGAGCTGCTCAAGGCCGATGCGGTGCTGGCGCTGGACGAGGCGCTGGCCAGTTACAACGAGCGGCTGCCGCGCCTGCTGGAGTTCATCCTGCCGGCGGGCAACCGCGCCGCGGCGCAGGCCCATGTCTGCCGCACGGTGGCGCGTCGCGCCGAGCGCCACGTGGTCGCGCTCGGCAACGAGGAGGCGATCAACGAGGCGCCGCGCCAGTACCTGAACCGCCTGAGCGACCTGATGTTCGTGCTCGCGCGCGTGCTCAACCGCATGCACGGCGGCGACGACGTCTACTGGAAGAGCGAGCGCCTGCAGCAGGACGGAGCGGCCTGATGCCGCTGCGGTCGCAGGCCAGCTGCCCGGCGTGCGGGCAGACCGGGGCCAGGTGGCTGTTCTGGGGCCTTGTGGCGGCCGTGCTGCTGCTGACCCTGTCGCCGGCTCCCTACCTCAAGCCGCTCGAGTCCATCAGCTTCTGGGACAAGGCCGAGCACGCGCTGTCCTTTGCCGGGCTCGGCCTGCTGGGCCTGCTGGCCTATCCGCCGCGGTCGACGCGGGTGCTGGTCGGCCTGTTGCTGCTGGGCGGTGCGATCGAGCTGGTGCAGGCCGCCACGGGCTGGCGCTCCGGCGAATGGGCCGACTGGCTGGCCGACGCCATCGGGCTGCTGCCGGGCCTGGTCGCGCGGCCCTGGCTGGCGGCCCGTTGCTCGCGGGCCTGAGCCGTCCTCCAGCCGGATGAGGCTTCAGCCGCCGTCGCGCTGCCAGAAGCCGGACTGCCCATATTTCTCCTTGAGGAAATCTATCCACAGCCGCACGCGCAGCGCCAGGTGCTTGCGCTGCGGGAACACGGCGTGGATGCCGTTGGGCGCCGCGACGTAGTCGTCGAGCACCGTGACCAGCCGGCCGGCCGCGATGTCGGACTCGACTTCCCAGGTGCTGCGCCAGGCGATGCCGTAGCCGGCCAGGCACCATTCGTACAGCACCTGGCCGTCGGTGCAGTCCAGCGGCCCGCCCGGGCGCAGGTGGATCAGCTCGCCGGGCCGGCCGTCCTGCGCCGGCATCTGGAAGGCCCAGCCGCGCGTCTGCGAGGCGTCCGAGGACAACGTCAGGCAGTCGAAGCGCGCCAGGTCCTGGGGTCGCTGCGGCCGGCCATGGCGCTGCAGGTAGCCCGGCGCGGCCACGCACAGGCGCTGGTTGTCGGCCAGGCGCACGCTGACCAGCGAGGAGTCGGGCAGGTCGCCGACGCGCACCGCGCAGTCGTAACCCTCGGCGGCGAGGTCGACCACGCGGTCGCTGAGGTTGAGCGAGACCGTGACCTCGGGATGCAGTTCGCGGAACAGCGGCACCAGCGGCGCGACATGACGCCGCCCGAAGCCCGCCGGCGCCGTCAGCCGCAGGTGACCCCTGGCCCTGACGCCGCCGGCGCTCACGCTGGCCTCGACGCTGGCGAGCTCGGCCAGCAGGCGCTGGCAGTCCTCCAGGTAGGCGCTGCCTTCGTGCGTGAGCGTGATGCGGCGCGTCGTGCGCACCATGAGCTTGACGCCCAGAGCCTCTTCCAGCGCGTCGAGCCGCCGTCCTATCATGGCCGGCGCCACCCCCTCGGCGCGCGCGGCCGCGGCGAGACTGCCGCGCGCGGCGACTGCGACGAAGGTTTCCATGGCCTTGAGCTTGTCCATCCGGGGTATTCAGCGTGTTTCTCTACCTATTCTATGGAAAACTTTTTTTATTATGTAATAAGAAGTCACGATTGAAATTGCAAATCGTGGAGTAATGGAAGGGTCCGATTCGCATACAGTCGCACTGTGGGCAAGCTGCGCACAAGCCGTGCTTGCCCGAACCGACCATACCTCTTGGAGGACTCGAACATGACCAGCACGAACCCGACCGCCCGCGTCTCCATCCACCGCCTGCAGGTGGCGCAGGAGCTGCACCAGTTCATCGAGGCCGAGGTGCTGCCCGGCACCGGCG
Organism: Pseudomonadota bacterium; assembly: GCA_041190985.1. Taxonomy (GTDB): domain Bacteria; phylum Pseudomonadota; class Gammaproteobacteria; order Burkholderiales; family Burkholderiaceae_C; genus Malikia. The sequence goes on along the minus strand of JBEEPT010000076.1, from coordinate 4,314 downwards.
TGGACAGCAGCCGCTTCTGGGCCGGCCTCGACGCCATCGTCACCGACCTGGCGCCCAAGAACATCGCGCTGCTGGCCGAACGCGACCGCATCCAGGCCGAGCTCGACGCCTGGCACCAGGCCAATCCGGGCCCGATCGCCGACATGCCGGCCTACCGCGCCTTCCTCGAGAAGATCGGCTACCTGGTGCCGCAGCCGGCCGATGTCAAGGCGACCACCGCCAACGTCGACGCCGAGCTCGCCACCCAGGCCGGCCCGCAGCTCGTGGTGCCGATCAGCAACGCGCGCTACGCACTCAACGCCGCCAACGCGCGCTGGGGCAGCCTGTACGACGCGCTCTATGGCACCGACGCGATCCCCGAGACCGACGGTGCCGAGAAGGGCAAGGGCTACAACCCGGTGCGCGGCACCAAGGTGATCGCGTTCGCGCGCGACTTCCTCGACCAGGCCGCGCCGCTGGCCAGCGGTTCGCACCACGATGCGACCGGCTACGCCATCGTCGGCGGCGCGCTGCAGGTGTCGCTCAAGGGCGGCGCGAGCAGCGGCCTGAAGGACGCCGCCCAGCTGGCCGGCTACCAGGGCGAGGCCGCGGCGCCGAAGTCGGTGCTGTTCGCCAACAACGGCATCCACTTCGACCTCGTGATCGACCGCTCCACCGCCATCGGCCAGTCCGACGCAGCAGGCGTCAGCGACATCGTGATGGAAGCCGCGCTGTCGACCATCCTGGACCTCGAGGATTCGGTCGCCGCGGTCGACGCCGAGGACAAGGTGCTGTGCTACCGCAACTGGCTGGGCATCCTCAAGGGCTCGCTGACCGAGACCTTCCAGAAGGGCGGCCAGACGATGACGCGCGGCCTGAGCGCCGACCGTCTCTACACCGCGCCGGACGGCTCGGGCCAGGTGCGCATGCACGGCCGCAGCCTGCTGTTCGTGCGCAACGTCGGCCACCTGATGACCAACCCGGCCATTCTGTACAGCGCCGCCGACGGCAGCCTGAAGGAAATCCCCGAAGGCATCCTGGACGCGGTCGTGACGACCACGATCGCGCTGCACGACCTGCAGGGCCACGGCAAGCTGCCCGGTGGCGAGGCGGTCCGCAACAGCCGCAGCGGCAGCGTCTACATCGTCAAGCCCAAGATGCACGGCCCGGCCGAGATTGCCTTCGCCAACGAGCTGTTCGGCCGCGTCGAGCAGCTGCTCGGCCTGGCCGACAGCACCGTCAAGCTCGGCATCATGGACGAGGAGCGCCGCACCAGCGTCAACCTCAAGGCCTGCATCGCCGCCGCCTCGTCGCGCGTGGCCTTCATCAACACCGGCTTCCTGGACCGCACCGGCGACGAGATGCACACCGCCATGCTGGCCGGTCCGATGATGCGCAAGGGTGACATCAAGGGCAGCGCCTGGATCGCCGCCTACGAGCGCCGCAACGTGCTGATCGGCCTGCAAGCCGGCCTGCGGGGTCGCGCCCAGATCGGCAAGGGCATGTGGGCCATGCCCGACCTGATGGCCGCCATGCTCGACCAGAAGATCGGCCATCCCAAGGCCGGCGCCAACACCGCCTGGGTCCCGAGCCCGACCGCCGCGACGCTGCATGCGCTGCATTACCACCAGGTCAGCGTGGCGGCCGTGCAGCAGCAGATCGAGGCCGGCGGTGACGCCACCGATCCGGCCCTGACCGAGAAGCTGCTGACCGACCTGCTGACCATCCCGGTCGTCGCCCAGGCCACCTGGAGCGCGGCCGAGCGCCAGCAGGAGATCGACAACAACGTGCAGGGCATCCTCGGCTACGTGGTGCGCTGGGTCGACCAGGGCGTGGGCTGCTCGAAGGTGCCCGACATCAACGACGTCGGCCTGATGGAAGACCGCGCCACGCTGCGCATCAGCAGCCAGCACATCTGCAACTGGCTGCACCACGGCGTCGTGACCGAAGCCCAGGTGCGCGAGACCTTCGCGCGCATGGCCGTCAAGGTCGACCAGCAGAACGCCGGCGACCCGTCCTACAAGAGCCTCGCCGCCAACCCCCAGGGCGCCGCCTTCCAGGCCGCGCTGGACCTCGTCTTCAAGGGCAAGGAACAGCCCAGCGGCTACACCGAGCCGCTGCTGCACGCCTGGCGTCTGAAGGTGAAGGCGGGCGGTTGAGCGTAGCCACTCATCCTTGCAAATCCGGGAGTCAACCTCCAAAATTGCAAGGATGTTTGATCGACTCCTGACCGCCGACCTGCGCGACGAGCTGGCCCACATGCCGGCCGTGGCGCTGCTGGGGCCGCGTCAGTCGGGCAAGACGACGCTGGCCTTCGCGCTGGCCCGGGAGCGTCCGAGCCTCTACCTGGACCTGGAGTCCGAGCGCGACCGGGCCCGGCTGTCCGAGCCGGAGCTCTACCTCGCGGGTCATCAGGACAAGCTGGTCATCCTCGACGAGGTGCATCGTCTGCCGGCGCTGTTTCCGCTGCTGCGCGGCCTGATCGACCAAGCCCGGCGCGACGGTCGTCGGCAGGGGCTCTACCTGCTGCTGGGATCGGCCTCGCTGGACCTGCTCGCGCAGTCCGGCGAGACGCTGGCCGGGCGCATCGCCTACCTCGAGCTGAGCCCGCTGACACGGCACGAAACCACGGGCGTGCCGGGCGACCGGGTGTGGCTGCGCGGCGGCTTTCCCGACAGCCTGACGGCGACCAGCGACGCGCTGAGCCTGCGCTGGCGGCAGAACTTCATCCGCACCTACCTCGAACGCGACATCCCGCAGTTCGGCCCGCGCATCGCGGCGGCCATGCTGCAGCGCTTCTGGACCATGCTGGCCCATCACCAGGGCGGCCTGCTGAACATGTCGCAGTTCGCGCGCAACCTGGGCATCGACGTCAAGACCGTGCAGGGCTACATCGACCTGCTGTGCGACCTGCTGCTGCTGCGCCGCCTGACGCCCTGGCATGCCAACCTCGGCAAGCGCCTGGTCAAGTCGCCCAAGATCTACGTGCGCGACAGCGGGCTGGTGCATGCGCTGCTGGGCATCGAGAACCAGGACACGCTGCTGTCGCACCCGGTGATCGGCGCGAGCTGGGAAGGCCATGTGATCGAGAACCTGCTGGCCTGCTCGCCGCGCGGCACGCAAGGCCACTTCTACCGCAGCAGCGGCGGGGCCGAGATTGACCTGCTGCTGAGCCGGCCCGACGGCAGCCTGTGGGCCATCGAGATCAAGCGCAGCCTGAGTCCCAAGGTCGAGCGCGGCTTCCACGCCGCCTGCGAGGACCTGCAGGTGCAGCGCCGACTGCTGGTCCATCCCGGTCAGGACGCCTACCCGCTGGCGCACGGCGTCGAGGCGGTGCCGCTGGACGCCCTGTGCGCCGAGCTGCTCAGCGTTCGCCGCCCCAGCTGAACGCCTCGCCCAGCGCCTGTGCGACCGCCTCGGTCGCGGCGATCGACAGGGTGACGGTGTGGCGCACGGTCTCGCCGCCCGTCGCCGGCTCGGTGATCAGGCGGCGCGAGGACGGCTCGTAGCGCAGGCGCTCGCGCGTGCTGCGTTCGGTGCTGGCGCGCAGGTCGGCGTCCCACGGCGCGCCCTCGTCGAGCGGGCCGGGGCCGTCGCGGAAGCGGCGGTGCAGCCAATCAAGCACCTGCACCACCTCGGCCTGCAAGGCCGGCAGGTGCTCGGGTCGAACGGAGGCCATGGCATCGAGCGTGACATGGCCCTCGCCGTCGTCGCTGGTCTCGAAGTCGAGGAAGGTCAGTGCGGTCATCGGCGGCATTCTGGCGCCGCCGTACGGCCTCAGTTCATCTGGTCGTACTTCAGGAAGTACTGCTTGGCCAACGCCACCAGTTGCCGGTCGCTCGGGTGATCGACCGACTCGTAGCCGACGATCTGCGGGGCCAGCGCCGGGCGGTGCTTGTCGACGTAGTGGCGGAAGTCGGCCAGCGCGGTGTGCGAACCGGTGACCAGCACCTCGGGGATGCCGGTCAGGGCGTCGCAGACGACGGCATAGAACTCGTGCTCGGTGCGCACCGCGCTGCCGTGCTGCTTGGTGTGGTGGGTGCGGGCCTTGATCTTCTCGGCCTGGACATGCTCGGCGTCGAACTGCAGCACCTGGGCCTGGTGGTGATCGATCAGCACCACGGCGTGGAACATCGTCATCGAGATTTCTCCTGCTCTATCGTCGCGTCCGGGGCCGGGTCGGCGGGGTGCCGGTGGTTGGCGTGCCCCGGGCGTCGATGCCATGTTCTGCCTCGGTGGGACCGGCAGCCTTGACCCGGCGCAAGCCCGGCGCCATCGGTCCGTACCCGGTGGAAACCCGAGCGCACCGGCGCGGCGGGCCGAGCCGATAGCATC
>JBEEPT010000075.1:0-6553 GCA_041190985.1 Pseudomonadota bacterium | reverse complement strand
AGATCACCCGTCAGATACCAGCCCTCGGCGAAACACTTTCGGTAGCGTTCCTCCTCGTGGAGGTAGCCGCGCATCATCGACGGCCATGGTGCACGCAGCGCCAGTTCGCCATCCTGACCGGGTTCATCGATCACCTGCACGCCCGTTTCGGTGCGCCGCACAATGGCCGCCGTGATGCCCGGCAAGGGTTTGCCCATGGAGCCGGGCTTGATGTCCATGGCGGCGTAGTTGGCGATCATGATGCCGCCGGTTTCGGTCTGCCACCAGTTGTCGTGGAAGGGCAGGCCGAAGGCTTCCAGCCCCCACACCACCCCCTCCGGGTTGAGCGGCTCGCCGACGCTGGCCATGAAGCGCAGCGCCGACAGGTCGTAGCCCTGCACCGCCTGCGTGCCGAGCTTCATCATCATGCGGATCGCCGTCGGCGCGGTGTACCAGACGCTGACGCGTTCGCGCTCGAGCACGCCGTACCAGGTCTGGGCGTCGAACTCGGCCTCGACGACCACATTGGTCACGCCGTTGCACAGCGGCGCCAGGATGCCGTAGCTCGTTCCCGTGACCCAGCCGGGATCGGCGGTGCACCAGAACACGTCGTCCGCGTGCAGGTCGAGCGCGTAGCGACCCGTGACCAGATGCGCCAGCACCGCGCCGTGCACATGGACCGCGCCCTTGGGCCGGCCCGTGGTACCGCTGGTGAAGTGCAGCAGCGCCATGTCCTCGGGGTCGGTCGGGCCGATGGCGTAATCGGGCGATGCCAGCTCGACCAGCTCCGTCCAGGCCCGCACCGAGGGGTCTTCGAACGCCGCGGTCGCACCGGCGTCGCCGGCCAGGACCACGTGGCGCAGGCCCGGCAGGCGAGCGCGCAGGGCCGCGACCTTGCGCCGGTAGAGCTCGGGCGTGGTCACGAGCACGCGCGCGTCGCCCATCTCGCAGCGCGTCGCGATCGGCTCGGGCCCGAAGGCCGAGAACAGCGGCGAGACCACGCAGCGCGCCTTGAGGCTCCCAAGCAGCGCGACGTAGAGCTCGGGCAGGCGCCCCATCAGGATGAAGACCCGCTCGCCCGGCCGCACGCCCAGCCTCTCCAGTGCGTTGGCGAAGCGGTTGCTCGCGGCGGCGAGCTCGGCGTAGCTGAACTCGCGCCGCTGCCCGGTCTTGCCCAGCCAGCGTAGCGCAATCTTGTCGCCGCGGCCCTCGGCCAGGTGGCGGTCGACCGCCTCGTGCGCCATGTTCAGGCCCCGACCGCCCGGCAGGCCCGCCAGGGCGGCGGCGGCCTGCTCCCAGCTGAAAGAGTCACAGACGGCAGCGTGGTCGGCCAGCTGCGGCGCCGGACCGGCATGGCCGGGCTGCTTGACGATGCGGCTCGGGATCTCCATCTCGCCTCCCTCCTGGGCTGGTTCGGACTGCGGGCGGCGCGCTGGCGCCTTCCACCCAGGCCCACCCCTGCGCATTCGACGTCGGGATACCCGCCGCGTCAAGCCCCCACGCAGACTCCCCACGGCCCGGGATATCCCGGGATACGCAAGCCAGCCTGGCCGATCATTAAGTTTTCCCTAAGTCTTGGGCCGCAGAATGCGGGCCATGGACGCGGCAATGGCCATCGGCCGGCCCGCAACAAACCCTCGAAAGGATCAAGACATGAAGAAGTCCCTGTTTGCCATCCTGGCTGCCGCCGCCGTGACCAACCGTCAGGCCCAGGCCCAGCCGGCCACCTCGGCCTGAGGCTTGTCGCGGGCCCAGCGCCCGCCGACCACCAGCGATCCAAGACAGAAGCGGGGCGAGTCCCCGCTTTTTTGTTGACAATCGGGGCATCCCTTTCGATTGATGCCATGCGACTGCTCCTAGCCGAAGACGATGCCATGCTGGGCGCCAGCATGCACAAGGCCCTCAAACTGGCCGGATTCCAGGTCGAGTGGGTCCGCGACGGGCCGGCGGCGCTCGCCGCGGCCAGGGTGGAACCCTATGATGCGCTGCTGCTCGACCTCGGCCTGCCGGGGCAGGACGGGCTGCAGGTGCTGCAGGCGCTGCGCCAGGGCGCCAACCACCTGCCGGTGCTGATCGTGTCGGCGCGCAACACGGTGGAAGACCGCATCGGCGGCCTCAACGTCGGCGCCGACGACTACATCACCAAGCCCTTCGACCTCAACGAGCTGATCGCGCGCATCCACGCGCTGATCCGGCGCAACCAGGGCCGCAGCCAGCCCCAGCTGGTGGTCGGCGCGCTGCAGCTCGACCCGATCCGGCGCGAGGCCAGGCTGTCCGGCCAGCCGCTCGAGCTCTCGCTGCGCGAGTTCGACCTGCTCCAGCACCTGATGGAGCGCCCGGGCGCGGTGCTCTCGCGCGAGCAGATGGAGGAGCGCCTCTATGGCTGGCAGGAGGAGGTCGCCAGCAACGCGATCGAGGTCCACCTGCACCACCTGCGCCGCAAGCTCGGCAGCGACTGGATCAAGAACGTGCGCGGCGTGGGCTACAAGCTGGTCGACGCCACGCCGGCGCAGCCCGCCGCATGAACTCGATCCGCACCCGGCTGCTGATCTGGCTGATGGGCGCGCTGGTGCTCGCCAGCCTGCTGGCCAGCGCCTTGACCTACGAGCTGGCCTGGCGCGGCTTCAACACCCTGCGCGACTACGGCCTCGAGCAGATCGCCTATTCGATCATGCGCCACGACACGCAGGACTGGCTGGACGAGCGGCCCGACAACGGCGGCAGCAAGGCGGACCAGCCGGCCGGCACCGAGGCCGGCAAGCCAGGCGACAACGAGCTGGCGCCGGAAGACCAGGGCCAGTTCGTCAGCCAGATCTGGACCCCGGGCGGGCGGCTGATCTACTCCTCGCTGACCGACACCGGCCCGCCGATGCAGGAGCCCGGGCTCAGCCGCGCCGACTGGGACGGCAGGCTCTGGCGCACCTACACGCTGCGCGACCGCGACCGCGTGATCCAGGTCGCCACGCCGAACGAGCGGCGCTGGCTGGCCTTCCTCGAGTACCTGCCCTGGCTGATGGCGCCGCTGGGCCTGCTGCTGCTGCTGCTGGGCGTGCTGATCCAGACCGCGGTGCGCGGCGCGCTGCAGCCCCTGCACCGGCTGCGCGAGGAGATCGGCGCGCGCGAGGTCGCGCTGCTCAGCCCGCTCGATCCGTGCGAGATGCCCGACGAGGTCAAGCCGCTGGTCGAGACGCTCAACCAGCTGCTCGAGAAGGTCGACGGCCTGCTGGCGACGCAGCGCCAGTTCCTGGCCGACGTGGCTCACGAGCTCAACACGCCGCTGGCCGCGATCAAGCTGCAGGTGCAGCTGGCCCAGCAGGCCGGCGCCGCCGGGCAGCCGGCCTCGCTCGACGAGCTCGAGGCCGGCATCGAGCGCGCCGTGCACCTGGTCGCGCAGCTGCTGCAGATGGCGCGGCTGGAACCCGACGCCCAGAAATGGGAGCCGCGCCCGGTGGCGCTGGCACCGCTCGCGCGCGAACGCGTGACGGCCTTCTCGGCCCAGGCCGACCAGAAGGACATCGACCTCGGACTGGAATGCGACGCCGCGCCCGAGGTCCAGGGCGACCGCAACTCGCTGCGTGTGCTGCTCGACAACCTGATCGACAACGCGCTGCGCTACTGCCCGCGCGGCGCGCGCATCGACGTGCGCCTGCAGCAGCAGGATGGCCTGACAGTGCTGGAGGTGGCCGACAACGGCCCCGGCATCGCCGGCGCCGACAAGACCCGCGTGCTGCAGCGCTTCGTGCGCCTGCGCCCGGCCGACACCACGGGCAGCGGGCTGGGCCTGGCCATCGTGCGCCAGATCGCCGCCCAGCACCACGCCGAGCTCAGCCTGCTCGACACGCCCGGCGGCGGCCTGACGGTGCGGGTGAGCTTCGGCCCCGCGCCATAGGCGCGACAATGGCGGACATGAGAATCCTGCACACCATGCTGCGCGTCGGCGACCTCGAGCGCTCGATCGCCTTCTACACCCAGGTGCTGGGCATGAGCCTGCTGCGCCGCTCCGACAACCCCGAGTACCAGTACTCGCTGGCCTTCCTCGGCTATGAAGGCGGCAACCCCGGACAGGCCGAGATCGAGCTGACCTACAACTGGGGCGTCGAGTCCTACGAGCCCGGCACCGCCTACGGCCACATCGCAATCGGCGTGCCCGACGCCCACGCGGCCTGCGAGAAGATCCGCGCCGCCGGCGGCCAGGTCACGCGCGAGGCCGGCCCGGTCAAGGGCGGCACCACCGTGATCGCCTTCGTGATCGACCCGGATGGCTACAAGATCGAACTCATACAAGCAAAATCAAGGACTTAACCAGTCAGACGCCATTTCAGCCGCCAAATCAGCCAAGAGCGGCTCCAAGGCAAGTGTTCTTGAAAGGCGCGCTGCCCCTGATCCCACGCGTACCGTCTCAGGCGTGCCGCGCTACGTGAAGCGGCCGATGACTTGCTCGGCATGCCTGCCCCAGGTTCTTGCCTGTCCTGACTGCTGGAACCAGGGCTGACATCAATTCGAAACGTCTTGGCGTATATTCATCTCATGGAAAATACGTCAAAGCGTATCAAGCATCCTGTCACGCTTTCTCGCCTGGGCCAGGCCCTGCGTCTTCGCCGCGAGCAGCTCGGCATTCCGCAGAGCAAGGTGGAAGGCATGCGACAGGCGACCGTCTCCAGGATCGAGAACGGCGGCGATGTCACCCTGGACACGCTGCTCAGCTACGCCTCGGCGCTGGGCCTGGAACTGACGCTGGCCCCCATCGGGCAAGGCCAGTACCTCAAGCCCGGCCCTGTGACGGCCCCTGATGTGCACGCGCTGGACCGCCCGCTCGACCTGCTGGACGAATTCGATGACCTGAGGGACGAGTCATGAGCTCGGTCAGCACCCTGGCGGTGCACCTGAACGAGGTACTGGTCGGCCACCTGACCCACTACCCCGACGAGAAGACCCACTTCGTGATCGACGAGGGCTATCTGGACCTGGGCCCGAGACGCCCTATCCTATCGCTGTCGCTGGCACGTCCGGACGACGAAGCCAGCACCCGGGCGCTGCTGCTCGACAGCCGGCACAAGTCGGCCTCGGTCAAGGCTCCGCCCTTCTTCTCGAACCTGCTGCCCGAAGGGGGACTGCGGCACACCATTGCGCAGCGTCTCAAGGTCCACGAGGACCGGGAGTTCCTGCTGCTGAGGGCGCTGGGCCGCGATCTGCCAGGCGCCGTGATCACCACCCTGGCCGAGTCCCGCCTGCGTGGCCGAGCGGGTGACGCAAGCGCTGCTGCCCCCCTGCAGCATGACGATGAGCAGAGCGATCTGCTGCACGAGCTCAAGTTCTCGCTGGCAGGCATGCAGATGAAGTTTTCCATGCTGCGCCAGGGCGAGCGCCTGACACTGGCGGGTGAGAACGCACTGGGCAACTGTCTGGTCAAGCCACCGTCGCGCGACTTCGAGGCCTTGCCCATGGTGGAGGCAGCCACCATGCAAGTCGCCCAAGCTGCGGGCATCGAGGTGCCCGAGATCCGCCTGGTGCCCGCCAGCCAGATCGACGGCCTGCCCGACCTGGAAGCCTTCGACACCGGCGAGCCGTTCTACGCCATCAGCCGCTTCGACCGGTCCGTGTCGGCTGCTGGAGAGGCGCGCATCCACATCGAAGACTTTGCGCAGGTCTTCAACCCGAGGGCACAGCAGAAATACGGGCAGGTCAACCACGAGATGATCGGCCGCACTCTGCTGCGCTACGCTGGCGGACTGGCCGATCTGCGGGAAATGGCCCGACGCATGGTGTTCAACGTGCTGATGGGCAACGGCGACGCACACATCAAGAACTGGTCGCTGATCTACCGCGACCCGACACGCCCCCAACTGGCACCGGCCTACGACCTCGTGCCGACCGTGGCCTACATGAGCCGGGATACCTCGCTGGCCCTGAACATGGCCGGGGTCAAGCGTTTTGCCGACATCACGCTGGACAGCTTTGCCGCCTTTCTGGTGCGGGTAGGGATTGCAGACCAGGTGCTGGACTCGGTGATGGCCGAGGTACGGCTTGCCGGCCAGCAGGTGCTGCAGGTCTGGCGAGACCGGTTTCATGCGGCCCAGGTGCCAGAGCGGCTGATCAGGCGTATCGAGGAGCACCAGGCGGCACTGCCGCTCACCGCGATGCTACGGGGCTAAAGCAAGCCGAACCGGTCCGTGACCATTCACGATCGACCGTTTCCAACGGCTGGTGTGATCAGAGCTGCGCGGCGCCGCCCAGGTAGGGCCGCAGCGCGGTCGGCACGCTGATGCTGCCGTCGGCGTTCTGGTAGTTCTCCAGCACCGCGACCAGGGTGCGGCCGACCGCCAGACCGGAGCCGTTGAGCGTGTGCACCAGCTCGTTCTTGCCCTGCGCGTTCTTGAAACGGGCTTGCAGGCGGCGCGCCTGGAAAGCCTCGCAGTTCGACACCGAGCTGATCTCGCGGTAGGTGCCTTGTGCGGGCACCCAGACCTCCAGGTCGTAGGTCTTGCTGGCGCCAAAACCCATGTCGCCGGTGCACAGGCTCATGACACGGTAGGGCAAGCCCAGCTTTTGCAGAACGGCCTCGGCATGGCGGGTC
>JBEEPT010000074.1:0-6727 GCA_041190985.1 Pseudomonadota bacterium | reverse complement strand
GTCGAAGACCGAATTCTATACAGAAATCCCGGGCTTTTTCAGGTCTTGGGCAGAATTTTTGCCTTGTAGCGGCTCTTCAGCGCCTGCAGGTAGGCCTGCACCTCGGCCTGGCCCCAGAGCTGGCCCAGCTGCTGGCGCTCCTGCTGGGCCTGCTCCTGCGCCGGTGCCTCGCGCCCCAGCGCCTTGTTGACCCGCACCACGGCGTAGCCCTGCGCGCCGAGGTCCACGCCGGCCCAGGCCGGCTGGCCCTCGCGCAGCGGGGCGGACAGCGCCGCCGCGACCACCGGCTGAGCCAGGCCCTGCATCTGCATGCGCGAGACCACGACCGCCGCCGGCAGGCTGGCGGCCGCGCCGCCCTTCCAGGCCTCGAGCCTGGCCTTGCCTTCGGCCATGGCCAGTTCGCGCGCACGCTGCTGGATCAGGCTCTGGCGCACCTGCTGCGCGACCTCGGCCAGCGGGCGGACGGCGGCCGGACGGTGCTGCAGCACGCGCGCCGACAGCAGCTGGTTGCCGCCGAGCTCCAGCGCCTCGGTGTTGTGCTTGCCGCGCAGCGACTCCTCGGCAAAGACCGCCTTGAGCAGCTTGGGCGATGCCAGCAGGCTGTCGCCGGCCTGACCGGCCGGGCCGCCACGCTGCAGGTCCTTGGCCGTCCTGATGCTCAGGCCGAGCTTGTCGGCCACCGGCTTGAAGCTGTCGGCCTGCTCGTAGACCAGGTTGCTGAACTGCTCGGCCGCCTCGGCATAGGCCTTCTGCGCCTGCTGGCGCTTGAGTTCCTGCTCGAGCTGCGGGCGCGCGGCCTCGAAGGACTGGGGCGTCGGCTTCTTGATGTCGGTCAGCAAGATGATGTGGTAGCCGAACTCGGACTCGACCAGATCGGAGATCTGGCCCTTGGCCAGGGCGAAGGCCGCGTCCTCGAAGGGCTTGACCATGGCGCCGCGGCTGAAGTAGTCGAGGTCGCCGCCCTTGCCCGCGGAGCCCGGATCCTGCGAGTTGGCCTTGGCCAGCTCGGCGAAGCGCGCGGGCGTCTTGCGCAGCTCGGCCAGCAGGGCCTGGGCCTTGTCCTTGACCTTGACCTTGTCGGCAGCCGACGCGTCCGGACTGACGGTCAGCAGGATGTGGCTGGCGCGGCGCTGCTCGTTCTGGGCCTGCTTGGCGAGGTTCTGCTCGTAGTAGGCGCGCAGGTCGGAATCGCTCAGCGTGATGCGGCGCGCCACGGCGTCGAGGTCGAGCACCACGTATTCGATGTCGACCTGCTCGGGCGACTTGAACTGCGCGCTGTTGGCCTGGTAGTAGGACTCGACGTCGGCATCGCTGACCTGCACCTTGGCACTGAAATCGGCCGGCGCGAAGCGCGCCACCTGCACCTCGCGGCGCTCGAACCAGGGCTTGAGCGCGGCGTCGGCCGCCGCCGCCGGCAGCACCGAGGAGGCGGCCACGCCCACCAGCACCTGGCGCCGCGCCAGCTCCTGGCGCATCGAGTTCTCGTAGAGCTCGGGCGTCATGCCCTGGGCGCGCAGCGCGTCCTCGTAGCGCTTGAGGTCGAGCTTGCCGTCGGGCGTGCGCAAGGACGCGATGGCCGGGTCCTGCGCCAGCTCGCGCACCAGGCGCTGGTCGGGCGTGACCAGGTGCTGCTTGCTCGCCGCCAGCGCCAGCACGCGCTCGTTGAGCAGGCGCTCCAGCGTCGCCTGGCGCGCCTCGTCCGAGTCGAGCAGGGCGCGATCCAGCTTGGGGGCGGCCGCCATGCGGCGCTCGACCTCGCGCCGGTGCGCGTTGTCCAGCTCCTGGCGGCTGATCTCGCTGCCGCCGACCTTGGCCACCGCATCGTTGCCGTCGCGGAAGCGGTCGTAGCCCTGCACGCCGAACAAGACAAAGCCGATGACGAGCGGGATGAACAAGAGGCCCATGAAGAGCTTCATCTTGCTGCGGAAGAAATCGAACATACCGTTTACCTGTGGAGAACAAAAAAGGCGAACCGTGGGTTCGCCGTCTGTTCGGATGTGAGCGCCAGCCCGGTCTGGCCGCCGACTCACGCCCAGCAAGGGCTGACCTCAGGAAAAGCGGGTCCGGCCGCCTTGCGATGCAGGCCAAGTTTACTGTAGTTCTGCCTACTGCCGCCGCGGTGAAAACCCCCGCACTGGTGCAGAATCCCCCCTTCCCGGCCACCGCGGCCGCCCCACACCCCCAGGACATCGATGCTGCGCGACCTGCTGCTCAGAGACTTCGGACTGGACCTGCCCATAGGGGCCGGGTCCGGCCGCACCGCCACCGACCCCATCGTCATCGCGACCGACTCGCTCTATCTGGCCACCGAGGCCCAGGACAGCATCGCCGCCTGCCTGTTCGGTGCCGCCGCCGGGCAACAGTGGCGGCTGGTCGCCAAGCAGCCCGATGCGCTGAGGCCACGGGTCGAGTGCTGCCATTACGAGGTCCGCTTCCTCGACGGCGAGCGCCCGGTCGCCGAGCAGCGCCAGCTCCACTTCGACATCGCGCGCCTGGGCCTGGAGCCGGGTCGCTCGACACCGGCCTGCGGCCTGAGCCTGGGCGAAGGCTACGGCTTCGGCCTGCCGACGCAGTTCGGCTGGCTGCACTTCGAGCGCCTGGTACGCCATGGCGCGCCCGGGCGCGGCCTGACGCTGGACTACCGCGCGCGCCAGACCGAGGTCACGCTGGACCTCTATCCGGTGCCGGCCGGCTCCGGCGACCGCGAGGCCGGGCTGCAGGCCGAAATGCAAGCAGCGCTGACCGCGGTCGCGACCGAGCATCCCGGCCTGCACGTCGTCTCGGAGAACAAGTCGCCCAACCTGCGCTACGCCAGCTTCGACGCCGGCCAGCGCTTCTCCGCCCTGGCGCTGACGAGCTACCGCGACCACTACTGCCGCATCCGCATGACACTGACGGAAGCGGCCATCGGGCAGGACTTCCAGTGCCTGATGGATTCGCTGTCGGCCATGCTCGGCTTCCTCAACCCGAAACAGGGCTGAACCGGGCCGCTGCCTCAAGCAAGCAGCTGGATATCGGTCCAGTCGACGACCGGATGCGTCTTGCCAGTTCCGATCAGGGCGACCTGGACCGCCGCAGCTCCGCCCTGCCCGTCCGCGTCGTAGTACAGGGCCCCGGTCGAGGTGTTGTAGATCAGGCGGTCCGACGCATCATGGGCCGCCGCGCCGTCCTGCTTCAGGCCGGCAAAGGCCGCCACGCTGAACTGCAGCTTGTCGGTCAAATGGGCTTTGTCAACAAAGCCACGCTCCACGCTTCCTCCCCACGCTCGGTCGCCCTCACGCAGTTGCGCTTCACTTTGCTCACTGTGACCAGCTCGCAGCGGGACTTGCACCCGCAGGTGTGCGCCCATGCTGGGCGCACCACAGCAAAAAGGCCCTGACTTTCGCCAGAGCCTTGATCCTGTTGATATTCCTTGGTGGGTCCTGACGGGGTCGAACCGCCGACATCCTCCTTGTAAGGGAGGCGCTCTACCAACTGAGCTAAGGACCCATACCGCTTGCAACGCAGCGGAAAATCTGATTATAGTGCCGAAATCGGGGCATTTCGGGCCGGCGCCGACAATTCTTTGCGCCGCGGAGCGGGCTCAGCGCACCTTGGCCCGTATCTCCGGCAGGGCCTTGCGCAGGTAGTAGACCATGGACCAGACCGTCAGCACCGCCGCCACCCAGATCAGCAGCGTGCCCCAGCGGTGGGTGTCGAGCAGTCCGAACAGCGTGCCGTCGTAGAGCAGGAAGGGAATCGCAACCATCTGCACCGTGGTCTTGAGCTTGCCCACCATGTGCACGGCCACGCTCTTGTTGGCGCCGATCATGGCCATCCACTCGCGCAGCGCCGAGATCGCGATCTCGCGTCCGATGATGATGAGCGCGACGAAGACGTCGGCGCGCCCCAGATGGACCAGCACGAGCACGCAGGCGCAGACCAGGAACTTGTCGGCCACCGGGTCGAGGAAGGCGCCGAAGGACGAGGTCTGGTTGAGCCGGCGCGCCAGGTAGCCGTCGGCCCAGTCGGTCGCCGCGAACACCACGAACAGCACGGTCGCGACCAGGTTCTGCATCGGCACGGACAGGCCCGGCCAGTAGAACACCGCGACAATGAGCGGGATGGCCACGATGCGGGCCCAGGTCAGCAGGGTGGGCAGGTTGAAGAACATGCGTCGGATTATGAGGGCAGCGGATGACGGAATTCAGCAGGCCTCAATGCAGCGCCCGGTAGATGGTGTCGGCCAGCTCGGCCGAGACGCCTTCCACGCTGCACAGGTCCTCGACGCTGGCATTGGCGACGCCGCGCAGGCCGCCGAAACGCTGCAGCAACTTGGCGCGCTTCTTGGGCCCGACCCCGGGTATGTCCTCCAGCTTGCTGGCGCCGGTGCGGGTCCTGGCGCGCTGCGCCCGCATGCCGGTGATCGCGAAGCGGTGCGCCTCGTCGCGGATCTGCGCCACCAGCATCAGCGCGGCCGAATCGGCGCCGAGGTAGACCTTGTCGCGCCCGTCGGCGAACACCAGCTCCTCCAGCCCGACCTTGCGGCCCTCGCCCTTCTCGACCCCGACGATGCGCCCGAGCTCCAGGCCGAACTCCGCGAACACCTCGCGCGCGACGCTGACCTGGCCCTTGCCGCCGTCGATCAGCACGATCTCGGGCATGCGCGCGCCGGCGCGGCCCGCCTTGTGACCGTCGCCGGCCGGCGCCTCGTCGTCGTCGCCGCGCAGCGCCTGCGCGAGCCGGCCGTAGCGGCGCTGCAGCACCTGGCGCATCGCCGCATAGTCGTCGCCCGGCGTGATGCCCTCGATGTTGTAGCGGCGGTACTGGGCGCTTTGCATCTTGTGGCCCTCGAACACCACGCAGGAGGCGACGGTGGACTCGCCCGCGGTGTGCGAGATGTCGAAGCACTCGATGCGCAGCTGCTCGAGCTGGTCCTCGGCCAGGTCCAGCGCCTGCGCCAGCGCGCGCGTGCGCGCCTGCTGCGAGCCCTCCTCGGCCAGCAGCCGGGACAGCTGCAGCTCGGCGTTCTTCTGCGCCAGCTCGAGCCAGACGCGGCGGTGCTCGCGCGGATGGAAGACCGGGTGCAGCCGGATGCCGCTTTGCTCGGTCAGCAGCTCCAGCAGGCCCGAATCGACCGCCGCGCCGAGCACCAGCACCGGCGGCGGCGCGGCCTGGGTGTAGTGCTGCGCGATGAAGGCTTCCAGCACGCGCTGCTCGATCTGCGCCAGCGCCAGGGACGGCTGCGCCGCGGGTGCCTCAGTCGCATCGCCCTGGGCCGGCACGGACTCGTCGGTCGCATCGCCCTGGGCCGGCACGGACTCGTCGTCCAGGTTGGCCAGCACGGCGCCGTCCTCGACATGGGCCGGGAAATAGGGCCGGTCGCCGAGGTGGCGCCCGCCGCGCACCATCGCCAGGTTGACGCAGGCCCGACCGCCTTGCACCCTGACCGCCAGGATGTCGACGTCCTGGTCGCTGGCGCTCTCCATCGCCTGCTGGTGCAGCACCTTGGACAGCGCGCTGATCTGGTTGCGCGCCTGCGCCGCCTGCTCGAACTCCAGCCGCTCGGCATGCGCGAGCATGCGCGCCTCGATCTCGTCGAGCACGGCCTGGGTCTCGCCGCGCAGGAAGGCACTGGCGGCGCGCACGTCCTGCGCGTATTCGGCCGCCGGGACCATGCCGACGCAGGGCCCCGAGCAGCGCTTGATCTGGAACAGCAGGCAGGGCCGGGTGCGGTTGCGGAACACCGTGTCCTCGCAGGTGCGCAGCCGGAACACCTTCTGCATCAGCTGGATGGTTTCCTTGACCGCCCAGGCGCTTGGATAGGGCCCGAAGTACTGGTGCCGCTTCTCGACCGCGCCGCGGTAGTAGGACATGCGCGGGTAGTGCTCGGGGTCGTGGCCGGGCTCCAGCGCCGCGGGCGAGCGCTCGAAGGCCGGCGTCCAGCGGCTAGCCGACAGGCGCAGGTAGGGGTAGCTCTTGTCGTCGCGGAACAGGATGTTGTAGCGCGGCTGCTGGGTCTTGATCAGGTTGTTCTCGAGCAGCAGCGCCTCGGCCTCGGAGCGCACCACCGTGGTCTCCAGGCGCACGATCTTGCTGACCATGTGGCCGATGCGGGTGCCGTCGTGGCTGCGCAGGAAATAGCTCGAGACGCGCCGCTTGAGGTCCTTGGCCTTGCCGACGTAGAGCAGCATGCCGGCGGCGTCGAAATAGCGGTAGACGCCGGGCAGCGAGGGCAGCGCGGCGACGGCCTGCAGCAGTTCTTCGGGATGGGCGGTGGTCATGGAGTCGGAACGGGAACAAGCCGTGACTGTAAGACAATCGCGGCCGTGACTCACGAATCTGCCCAACGCCCGACCTGGGACATCTTCTGCCACGTGATCGACAACTGGGGCGACCTCGGCGTCTGCTGGCGCCTGGCGACCAACCTCGCCGCACGCGGCCAGCGCGTGCGCCTGTGGACCGACCAGCCCGACCCGCTGCAATGGATGGCCCCCGGCGCGCTGGATGGCGCTTATCCAGACATCGAGGTCTGCCACTGGCCGCGCACCGAGCCGTCCGCCCCGCCCCCGGCGCTGCCCGCCGGCGACGTGCTGGTCGAGGCCTTCGGCTGCGAGATCGCTCCGTCCTGGGTGCAGGCGCTGCAGCCCGATCCCGCCCCGGGCGAGCCGCAGCGGGTCTGGATCAACCTCGAATACCTGAGCGCCGAGCCCTGGGTCGAGCGCAGCCACGCCCTGCCCTCGCCGGT
>JBEEPT010000073.1:0-2582 GCA_041190985.1 Pseudomonadota bacterium | reverse complement strand
CGAAGTCGTCGGCCGGCTTGTGCACGAGCATGTGCAGGTCCGGGAACAGCGCCGCGTGCTCTTCCTCGGCCACCTGCTTGAACGTGGCGATGTTCGCCCGGATGCCGCGCGCGGCGCCGTCCGCGTGGATCTTCGCCGCGGCCAGCGCGGTGGCCAGCTTGTCCTCGATGCTGGCGAGGCTCTTCAGGCCCTTGATGGCGCCGGCGAAGTCGACCGGCGCGCTGGCCAAGCGCATCGGCGCGATCTCGGCGTTCAGCGCGGCGACGTGCTGATCGAGAGCCTGCCGCACCTTCATCACCGCCTGCTCCTTGATCTCAAGTTTGCGGCGGTCCACCAGTTTCTCGGCGGCCAAGCGCGTGTCGCGCGCCAGCCTGCGGCACTCTGCCACTGCCCGCCGCATCTCCTCCACGTTCGTGATGCTGGCCAGCGCGTTGGACTCGGCCGCGTCGAGGGTTTCCTCGGCCCGCTTGAGCGCCTTGCACGCGGCCTCGCACGTGGCGAAGTCGTTGTCCGTGGACGGCCGCGAAGGGATCTTGGCGATGAACGCGCGCAGCGCCTCGGCGAAGGTCGGCAGATTGCCCGTGACCTGCAACGCGCCGTCCAGGCGCACGCTGACCGCGGGCAGGGTCTCCATGGGCTCGGCCGCCGCAGGCTCCTGCTCGGGTGGCAAGGTGTAGCAGGCAAGGTCGGCGCGGAACTGGCGCCAGCCGGCCACCAGCGCCTCGAAGCGCTCGGGCGTCGGTTCGTACCAGCACGACACGAAGCGCTCGGGTGTGCCATCGGTGCAGGTGAAGAGGCAGCGCCGCGCGCCGCTCACCAGCAGTTCCTGATCCATCTGCACGGTGTAGTGCTCGGGCAGTTCACTGGCGCGCACCGCAGCGGCCAAATCCTCGTTCCACAGCTTGGTCTCCCACACCGTGTCGCCGTCGAGCGTGATGCCGTCGAGGCTGGCCAACAGCCGCAGCCCATCGACCGTGGCGGTCATCGTCACGGGGAACAGTTCGCCGGCGACCAACTCTTCGACCATCGGGCGCGCCGCGGCCTCGGCGGCGTGGCCGGCGGCGAACTTGCCCAGCGTGGCTGCGTCCGGTTCGCGCGCGACGCCGGTGTGCTTCTGGCGCATCAGCTGCGCGCGGGTCACGTAGCGACTCACACCGATCGCGGCCGGCGCCTCGGATGCGGTGTCGTAGTCCTGGCGCAGGCGCAGCCACGGGCCGGTGCCCTGCTGCACGTCGTGGGTGGTGCGGTCGGTGATGTTCATGCGGTCCTCCCGTGGTTCGGATGGAACCCGAACGCGTCGGCAGCCGCCAAGCGCGCGGCGACCGCCTGGTCCAGGCCGCGCAGGAAGTCGTCGTGCTCGCCGCCCTGCACCGGCGTGTCGTTGGCCGGCGGCGTGGCGCCGTTGTTGTCGTCACCCGCGGCCGCGCCCGTCGGCGCCGGCTTCTTCAGCGACAGGATGGCCGCCTTCTGCTCCTCGGTCAGCACACCCTTGCTGCTGACCATGGAGAGCACCTCGCCGGGCGTCTTCTTGCCGCTCTCGACTGCCTTGGCCCAGGCGGGCAGGTTCTTGGTGAAGGCCTCCGCGTTGTACGGCGGCAGCGCCGGAGCGGCCGGGGGCGACGGCGGCTTGTGGATCTCGCCGGTCTCCTGGTTCACCGAGCCGCCGAAGGGGGGCTCCATGTCGTAGAGCTCGTCCGTGGTGTAGACCCCCAGGATCGCGCCCGGGGCGAACGCGCGCGCCCAGTTCTTGATCTGCAGGTAACCGAGCTGCTGCCGCTGGTTCGTCTTCCACAGCGGGCTGTTGCGCGTGGTGATCGCGCGCAGCGGCAGCCACTCGCCCCACAGCGGCTCCGACTCGCCGCGCGGCACGAACGCGACGCGGCACTCCAGGCCCTCGCCATCGCCGCGGTACTCGTAGCGCGGCATGCTGCGCACGAGGCCGGAGGCCTGAAGCACCGCATTGACCAGCTGGGCCTCGTAGCCCAGGCGCCCGTTGACAAGGTGCGTCTTCTGCGCCACCGCGAACGGGTTCATGTTCCACAGCATCGCCTGCGTGACGATGGCCAGGCAGTCGCCGACGTTGCCGCGCAGGTGGTCGGGCACCGACACGCGCGACGACGCAAGCATCTCGGCCACCTTGGTCATCTTGGCGAGGTTCTCGTCCTCGAGCACTTCGCGCGGGGACCACTCGCGCTGCAGCAGCCGCTCGAAGTCGGCGTCGCGCGCGGTCATCACGTTGCCGGTCAGCTGCTCGGCGTGTTGTTGCGCCTGTTGGGCGCGCAGGGGTGCGTTCACTATGGTCTCCAGTTGAGGATCAAGGCGGTGCCGAGCACTGCGACGAGCAGCACCGCGGCCACGAGGAGGTCGCGCCGCGAGGCGCGCCGGGATCGCTGCTCTTCAGCCTGCTCGCAGGCCTGGGGCGTCGGGCACGCGTAGCGGTGCACGCAGCGGCTGCAGGTGGGCGGGCCGTCGTGGGGGTCGGCGATCACGACGCCCTCGTCATCAGCGAGGGCCCGTAGGCCACAACCAGCGCCAGTGCGGCGCCGATGCCGCTGGCCAGCGCGATCGAGGGCCAGTGCGGC
>JBEEPT010000072.1:0-26969 GCA_041190985.1 Pseudomonadota bacterium | reverse complement strand
CCAGTTGTAATAGATCTTCTTGTAGGGGCAGCCGCTGACGCACATGCGCCAGCCGCGGCACTTGTCCTGGTCGATCAGCACGATGCCGTCTTCCTCGCGCTTGTAGATCGAGCCCGAGGGGCAGGACGCGACGCAGGCCGGGTTCAGGCAGTGCTCGCACAGGCGCGGCAGGTACATCATGAAGGTGTTCTCGAACTCGCCCACCATGGCCTTCTGCGCGGCCTCGAAGCCGTCGAAGTTCGAGTCCTTGCTGCGCTTGGAGAACTCGCCGCCCAGGATTTCCTCCCAGTTCGGGCCCCACTCGATCTTCTCCATGCGCTGGCCCGTGATCAGCGAGCGCGGGCGCGCGGTCGGAGTCGCCTTCATCTCGGGCGCCTTGTGCAGATGCTCGTAGTCGAAGGTGAAGGGCTCGTAGTAGTCGTCGATCTGCGGCAGGTTCGGGTTGGCGAAGATCTTCATCAGCAGCGACCACTTGCCGCCCTGGCGCGGCGCGATCGAGCCGTCGGACTTGCGAACCCAGCCGCCCTTCCACTTGTCCTGGTTCTCCCATTCCTTGGGATAGCCGATGCCGGGCTTGGACTCGACGTTGTTGAACCAGGCGTATTCGACGCCGGCGCGGCTGGTCCAGACGTTCTTGCAGGTCACCGAGCAGGTGTGGCAGCCGATGCACTTGTCCAGGTTCAGCACCATGCCGATCTGTGCGCGTACTTTCATGTGTTTCTCCTTCTTGATCGGCGGCTTCAGTGACCGGAGCCGGCGGTGCCGGCCGGCTCGTCGAGCCAGTCCACCTTGTTCATCTTGCGCACCACCACGAACTCGTCGCGGTTGGTGCCTATGGTCCCGTAGTAGTTGAAGCCGTAGCTCAGCTGCGCATAGCCGCCGATCATGTGCGTCGGCTTGAGCACGATGCGCGTGACCGAGTTGTGGATGCCGCCGCGCATGCCGGTGATCTCGCTGCCCGGGGTGTTGATCTGCTTTTCCTGGGCGTGGTACATCAGCGTCATGCCCGGCTTGACGCGCTGGCTCACCACCGCGCGCGCCGAGATCGCGCCGTTGACGTTGAACAGCTCGACCCAGTCGTTGTCGACGATGCCGGCCTTGGCCGCGTCCTCCTCGCTCAGCCAGATCACCGGCCCGCCGCGGTTGAGCGTGAGCATGTGCAGGTTGTCGCTGTAGGTCGAGTGGATGCCCCACTTCTGGTGCGGCGTGATGAAGTTGAGCTGGATCTCCGGGTTGCCGTTGGGCTTGACGCCGGCGATCTCGGCCGTGGTCTTGAGGTCGACCGGCGGCCGGTAGCTGCTGAAGCCCTCGCCGAAGGCGATCATCCAGGGGTGGTCCTGGTAGAACTGCTGGCGCCCGGTCAGCGTGCGCCATGGGATGTACTCGTGCACGTTGGTGTAGCCGGCGTTGTAGCTGACGGTCTCGCTCTCGATGCCGCTCCAGGTCGGGCTGCTGATGATCTTGCGCGGCTGCGCCTGGATGTCGCGGTAGCGGATCTTCTCGTCCTCGCGATACAGCGCCAGGTGCTTGTGCTCACGCCCGGTCACCTTGCCCAGCGCGTCCCAGGCCTTGACCGCGACATGGCCGTTGGTCTCGGGCGCGAGCTGCAGGATCACCTCGCAGGCGTCGATGTCACTCACGATCCGGGGCATGCCCTGGGTGACGCCCTCTTCCAGCGTCACGCCGTTGAGCTGGCCCAGCTGGGTGACCTCGAGTTCGGTCTTCCAGGCTATGCCCTTGCCGCCGTTGCCCAGCTTGTTCATCAGCGGACCCAGCGCGGTGAAGCGCTTGTAGGTGTTGGGGTAGTCGCGCTCGACCACCGTGATCTGCTGCGCGGTCTTGCCCGGGATCAGCTCGCACTCGCCCTTCTTCCAGTCCTTGACCTCGAAGGGCTGCGCGAGCTCGGCCGGGGTGTCGTGCATCAGCGGCGTGAGCACCACGTCCTTCTCGACGCCGAGATGGCCGACGCAGACCTCGCTGAAGGCCTTGGCGAAGCCCTTGTAGATCTCCCAGTCGCTCCGGGACTGCCAGACCGGATCCACGGCCGCCGACAGCGGGTGGATGAAGGGATGCATGTCGCTGGTGTTGAGGTCGTTCTTCTCGTACCAGCTCGCGGTCGGCAGCACGATGTCGGAGTACAGGCAGGTCGTGCTCATGCGGAAGTCGAGCGTGACCAGCAGGTCGAGCTTGCCCTCGGGCGCGCTGGCGTGCCACTTGACCTCGCTCGGCTTGGCGTCGCCCGCGC
Organism: Pseudomonadota bacterium; assembly: GCA_041190985.1. Classification (GTDB taxonomy): domain Bacteria; phylum Pseudomonadota; class Gammaproteobacteria; order Burkholderiales; family Burkholderiaceae_C; genus Malikia. The sequence continues at coordinate 24,724 of JBEEPT010000072.1, read as the reverse complement.
CCAGGTCCTTGCCCTGGACGCCGTTGCTGGTGCCCAGCAGGTGCTTGAGGAAGTATTCGTGGCCCTTGCCCGACGAGCCCAGGATGTTGGAGCGCCAGACGAACATGTTGCGCGGCCAGTTCTGCGGGGCGTCCGGGTCCTCGCAGCTCATCTGCAGCGTGCCGGCCTTGAGCGCCTTGGCCACGTAGTCTCTGGCGTCCAGGCCCGCGGCGGCCGCGTCGCGCACCACCTGCATCGGGTTGGTCTTGAGCTGGGGCGCGGTCGGCAGCCAGCCCATGCGCTCGGCGCGCACGTTGTAGTCGATCATGCTGCCGTCATAGATCTTGCGGTCGGCCAGCGGCGAGATCACCTCCTCCATCCCCAGCTTCTCGTAGCGCCACTGGTCGGTGTGGGCGTAGAAGAAGCTCGTGCTGTTCATCTGGCGCGACGGACGGATCCAGTCGAGCGCGAAGGCCAGCGGAGCCCAGCCGGTCTGCGGGCGCAGCTTCTCCTGGCCCACGTAGTGCGCCCAGCCGCCGCCACTCTTGCCGATGCAGCCGCACATCATCAGCAGGTTGATGACGCCGCGGTAGTTCATGTCCGAGTGGTACCAGTGGTTCATCGCCGCGCCGATGATGACCATGGAGCGGCCCTGGGTCTTGTCGGCGTTGTCGGCGAACTGGCGCGCAACCGTGACGACCTGGTCGCGCGGCACGCCCGTGATCGCTTCCTGCCAGGCCGGGGTGTAGGGCGCGTTGTCGTCGTAGCTCGCGGCGCCGCTGCCGAAGCCGCGGTCGATGCCGTACTGTGCGGCCTGCAGGTCGAACACCGTCGCGACCAGCGCGTAGCGTTCGTCGCCCTCCTTGCCCAGACGCAGGCGCACCGCCGGCACCTTGGCGCGGTTGATCTCGCCCTGCGCCGAGTTGGCCGGGAAATTGGGGGTCTGGACGCCGCCGAAATACGGGAAGGCGACCTCGGCGATCTCGTGCTCCTGCTCGCCTTCCTCGACCACCGAGAGCTTGAGCTTGACGTCCTGCCCGTGGCGCGCCTCCTTGGACTCCAGGTTCCACTTGGGCGTCTCGCCCTCGCCCAGCTTCTCGCCCCAGCGGAAGCCGATCGATCCATTCGGCAGCACGGCCCGGCCGTCGGCGTCGAAGGCGACCGTCTTCCATTCGGGATTGTTGCCCTGGCCCAGCTTGCCGTTGAAGTCGCTCGCGCGCAGGTAGCGATCGGGCACCAGCGTGATGCTGCCGTCAGGCAGCTTGTGCTCCTTGAGCATCACCAGCAGCGGCAGGTCGGTGTAGCGGCGCGCGTAGTCGTCGAAGTAGGCGCTGCGGCCCTTGCCTCCGTCCTTGAAGTAGAACTCCTTGAGCACGACATGGCCCATCGCCATCGCCAGCGCCGCATCGGTGCCCTGCTTGGGGTGCAGCCAGAGGTCGGACAGCTTGGCGACCTCGGAGTAGTCGGGCGTGACGGCGACCGTCTTGGTGCCCTTGTAGCGCGCCTCGGTGAGGAAGTGCGCGTCGGGCGTGCGCGTCTGCGGCACGTTGGAGCCCCAGGCGATGATGAAGTTGGAGTTGTACCAGTCGGCCGACTCGGCCACGTCGGTCTGCTCGCCCCAGATCTGCGGGCTCGACGGCGGCAGGTCGCAGTACCAATCGTAGAAGCTCATGCAGACACCGCCGATCAGCGACAGGTAGCGGCTGCCCGCGGCGTAGCTGACCATGGACATCGCGGGGATCGGGCTGAAGCCGATGATGCGGTCGGCGCCATGCTTCTTGATCGTGTAGACGTTGGCGCTGGCAATCAACTGGTTGACCTCGTCCCAGCTCGAGCGCACGAAGCCGCCCATGCCGCGCACCTGCTGGTAGTCGCGCCTGGCCGCGTCGTCCTCGGCGATCAGGGCCCAGGCGTCGACCGGCGTCTTGGCGACCTTGAGCGCCGCGCGCCAGCGCTCGAGCAGGCGACCGCGCACCATCGGGTACTTGACGCGGTTGGCGGAATACAGGTACCAGCTGTAGGAGGCGCCACGCGCGCAGCCGCGCGGCTCGTGATTCGGCATGTCCCAGCGCGTGCGCGGGTAGTCGGTCTGCTGGGTCTCCCAGGTGACGATGCCACCCTTGACGTAGATCTTCCAGGAGCAGCTGCCGGTGCAGTTCACGCCGTGGGTGGAGCGCACCACCTTGTCGTGGGCCCAGCGGTTGCGATACGCATCCTCCCAGGTCCGGTCCTCGTTGGTGGTGAGGCCGTGGTCGCCTGAGAAGGCTTCCCGGGGCAGCTTGAAATGCGTCAGTCGGTCAAGAAAGTGACTCATGATGACTTGCCTTGTTCGATGTGAAAGGGGAATGGGTTGAGAAGGATCAGGGGTTCTTGATCTCGGCGCCGCCGCGCAGGTAGAACCACCAGTTCAGCACCAGGCACAGGGCGTAGAAGACCGCGAAGCCGTACATGGCGATCTGGGGCGTGCCGGCCTTGATCTGGTCACCGATCACGACCGGCGCGATGAAGGCGCCGTAGGCGGCGATGGCCGAGGTCCAGCCCAGCACGGGACCGGCCTGCTGACGGTCGAAGATCATGGCGATGGTGCGGAAGGTCGAGCCGTTGCCGATGCCGCTGGCCGTGAACAGCACGACGAACAGCACCATGAAGAGCAGGAAGTACTGCTCGGGAGTGGCCGACTGGTAGGCCTGCAGCATCACGTAGCCGACCGCGGCCGAGGCCACCACCATCACGGCCGAGATGAGCTGGGTCACGATGGAGCCGCCAACCTTGTCGGAGATCCAGCCGCCGATCGGGCGCACGGCGGCACCGACGAAGGGACCGATCCAGGCGTAGGTCAGGGCCGAGGGTGCGTTCGGGTTCTTGAGCATGTGCTGCATCACGCCGGCGGCGTCGGGCACGTGGCTGATGCCGAAGATCACCGTGATCGACAGCGGCAGCGCCATCGAGAAGCCGATGAAGGAGCCGAAGGTCACGAGGTAGAGCGCCGTCATCGACCAGGTGTGCTTGTTGCCGAAGATCGCGAACTGCTTGGCGATGTTGTCCTTCATCGTGCCGAAGGCCGTGAGCTTCATCACCATCAGGGTGCTGACGATGATCAGCGGCATGGCCAGCCACATATTGAGCAGGCCGAGGCCAGTGGGCTTGGGCAGGTAGAGGTAGAGGCCGATGCCGGCCGGCACGAAGGACAGGGTGTAGAGCCAGATGATCTTGATGAAGGCGGCGATCGTGCTGCCGATGTTGGGCGAGACCGATGTCAGGTTGTTCATGCCGAAGAAGCAGATCACCGCCAGGGGGACGAGCGACAGCAGCCAGGCGAAGCCGGCGTTCTGGACCCAGGTCGGCGTGCCGGCGAGGATCTTGCCGAAGATCCAGCCGCTGTCCTTGACCAGGGTCATCGACTCGCCGCCGAAGCCACCGAACAGGCTCATGGTCATCACCAGCGGGATCACGATCTGCATGGTCGTGACGCCGAAGTTGCCCAGGCCGGCGTTCAGGCCCAGCGCCGTGCCTTGCAGGCGCTTGGGGAAGAAGGTGCCGATGTTGGACATCGAGGAGGCGAAGTTGCCGCCGCCCACGCCCGACCACAGGGCCATGAGCTGGAAGGCCCACAGCGGCCAGTCCTTGTGCTGCAGCACGATGCCAGTGCCCAGCGCGGGCGCCAGCAGCATGGCCGTGGTCAGGAAGATGGTGTTGCGCCCGCCCGCCAGGCGGACCAGGAAGGAGGCCGGGATGCGCATCGTCGCGCCGGCCAGGCCCGCGATCGCGGTCAGGCTGAAGAGCTGGTCCTTGCTGAACGGGAAGCCCAGGTTGAGCATCTGCACCGTGATGATGCCCCACATGCCCCAGATCGCGAAGCCGCACAGCAGCGCCGGCACCGAGATCCAGAGGTTGCGGTAGGCGATGCGACTGCCGGTGCTTTCCCAGAACTTGTCGTCTTCGGGGCGCCAGTCCGTGATATCGGCGCCGGATGTGGTCTTGGTATTCATGTCAGTCCTCGTGAAATTCAGCTCATGCGCCCTGGTCGCCCAGCAGCGGCGCCCTGCGCACCTCGGTCCAGTACATCCAGATCAGCGAGACCCAGACCACGCCGTACAGCAGCATGAAGGCGCTGGAGCGGATGCCGGTCAGGTCCATCAGCACGCCGAACAGGATCGGCAGCACGAAGCCGCCCATGCCGCCGGCCAGGCCGACGATGCCGCTGATGGCGCCGATGTTCTGGGGGTAGTCGTCGCTGATGTACTTGAAGACGCTGGCCTTGCCGAAGGCCCAGGCCACGCCCAGGATGGCCATCAGCGCGGTGAAGGAATAGACGTTGAGGCCGATGTGGAAGGTCTTGGGGCCGCTGGCCGTCAGGATGGTGAAGTCGGTCTGGGGGTAGGACAGCAGGAACAGGCAGATCCAGCTCGCCCACATCACCCACCAGGTCACGCTGTGGGCTCCATACTTGTCGGACAGCACGCCGCCGATGGCGCGCAACACGCCGCCGGGCAGCGAGAAGCAGGCTGCCAGCAGCGCCGCGACACGGATGTCGAGGCCGTACTCGCCGACGTAGTACTGCACCATCCAGAGGCTGAGCGCGACATAGCCGCCGAAGACGATGGAGTAGTACTGGCAGTACTTGAGCACGCGCGGGTCCTTCAGCGCCTTGAGCTGGGCGGCGAAGCTGACGTTGCTCGGCACCAGGTGCGCCGGATCGCTGTGGCTGAAGAGCCAGAACAGCACCAGCACGCCCAGCATGATGGCGGCGTAGACCTGTGGCACCATGGCCCAGCCGAAGGCCACCAGCAGCACCGGCGCGACGAACTTGTTGACCGCAGCCCCCGAGTTGCCGGCGCCGTAGACGCCCATCGCCATGCCCTGGCGGTGCTTGGGAAACCAGCGCGCGACGTAGGGCGTGCCGACCGAGAAGGCACCGCCTGCCAGTCCGACGAAGAGCCCGATCACGATGAAGTGCCAGTACACGGTCGCGTAGGCCATGAGCCAGATCGCGGGCACGGTCACGGCCATCAGGCAGGCCAGCACGATGCGGCCGCCGTACCTGTCGGTCCAGATGCCCAGCGGCACCCGCACCAGCGAGCCGGTCAGCACCGGCGTGGCGGTCAGCAGGCCGAACTCGGTCTGGTTGAGGTTCAGCATCTTCCTGATCGGGATGCCGATCACGCCAAACATCATCCAGACCATGAAGCAGGTCGTGAAGGCCAGGGTGCTGACGATCAGCACCGACCAGGCCTGCCGGCTCCTTTGCGATTCATTTGCCATTTGCTCGCCTCCATTCGATTAGCACTTGGAGCAAATGTATCGATGGGGCAGCAGACTGGGCATCCTCCTGAAGCCCAGAGGGGCCGCCAAAGAATGACGACCCTGGATACTCCTTTCGCAGTATCTTGGTGCATTTTGACTATTTCACATACAGGACACCCATGTCAAACCCAACCGCGCTCGGAGGCATAGACGGCGGCGTGGACGCGGTTGCTCAGGTCGAGCTTGCGCAGGATGTGCTGGACATGGATCTTGACCGTGGTCTCGGCGATGTCGAGCTCGCGCGCGATCACCTTGTTGGCGGCACCGCGCGCGATCAGGCGCAGGATCTCGCCTTCGCGCGGCGACAGGCTGCGGATCGGATCGTCGCTGGCGATGGGCGCCGCCGCGCCAGACGCGGACGGCAGCGGCTCGGCGCCGGCTGCAGCCGGCGCGGGCGTCGCGCGCAAGAGTCCGACCAGCTTGCCCATCATCTCCGGACTGATGACCGAGTCGCCGTCCCAGATGCGGGCGATCGAGTTGGCGAGGTCCTCGGTGTCTATGGTCTTGAGCAGATAGCCATCGGCGCCGGAGCGCAGGCCGCGCGCCAGGTCATCCTCGTTTTCGCTGACGGTCAGCATCACGACCCGGGCTGCGGGCACGGCCTCCTTGAGACTGGCGATCGCGTCTATGCCCGAGACCCCCGGCAGATGGTTGTCGAGCAGGATCACGTCCGGCTGCAAGGCGGCGGCGCTGCGCTGGGCCTCGCCGGCGTCCGCGGCCTCGCCGACGATGCTGAAGCGCCTGTCCTGCCCGAGCAGGGAAATCAGGCCGCGGCGGAACAGGTTGTGGTCGTCGACGACCAGCAGTCGTATCGGTGTCATCGCTGTCATGTTTCCTTCACTGGGCCAGGGTCAGGACCACCTCGGTGCCTAGCCCCGGAGCCGAATTGACGCTCACGCGCGCGCCTATGCGCTCGGCGCGCTCGCGCATGATCTGCAGGCCGAAGCTCATGCCCTCGCCATGGGCCGGCGGAACTTCGAAGCCGCGCCCGTCGTCGCGCACCGAGAAGGCCCAGAGCGGTCCCTTGTCGACCGTGAGCCAGACCTGGCTCGCCTGCGCGTGCTTGCGCACGTTCGACAGGGCTTCCTGCAGCACATGCAGCACCTGCAACTGCACATCCGAGGGCAGCGCGACACCGTGGCCATGCAGCTCCAGATGGGCCTCGAGCCCGCTCTGGTGCTCGAACTTCTTGAGCGTGGTGCGCAGCGCCTGCTCGATCTCGTCGCTGTTGGTGCGGGTGCGGAAATGCACCAGCAGTTCGCGCACATCCTGCAGGCTCTCCTTGACGCCGGTGTCGAGCTCGTCGACGCTCTGCAGCATCTGCTCGCGGTCGGAGCGCAGCACGGCGGCGCGCAGCAGGCTGAGCTGTATCTTCATGAAGGCGAGCGACTGCGCGATCGAGTCGTGCAGCTCGCGTGCGATCATGGCGCGCTCCTCGCTGACCGCGGCCTCGCGCACCAGCGCCTCGGTGCGCAGGTTCTCGACCGCGTTGGCCAGGTGACCCGCCAGCGTATCGAACAGCCCGCGTTCCTCGGCGCTCAGGCTGGCCTCGTGGCGGTAAAACAGGTCGACCTCGCCGAGCACGCGCTGCTGCAGCCGTATCGGCACGCTGACCAGCGAGGAATAGCCAGCCTTGACGCAGCCCCCCAGCAGCTGGTCGTCGGCCGGGATGATCGGAATGACCCGGGTGCGGGCGTTCGCCATCGGCTGGCCGCAGGCACAGGCGCCCGGCACCAGGCAGCGCTCCTCCTCGATCAGCTCCTGAGGCAGGCAGTCGCTCGCCAGCATCAGGTAGCGCTGGCTGGCCTCGTCCGACCAGCGCACTGCCGCCGCATCGGCATGGGCCAGGCGCCGCATCTTCTGCGCGAAGCCCTGCGCCAGGTCCTCGAGCGTGTGGGCCTCGGTCAGGAAGCTGCTGACCTCATAGAGGGCGGCGAGCCTGGCGCGCTGCGCCTCGAGGTCGCGCGTCTTTTCCCTGACCTTGGCCTCCAGGCCCTCGTAGAGCGCCTGCAGACGTCCGGCCATGTGGTTGAAGCCGGCTGCGACGTCGCCGAATTCGTCGGGCACGCTGTCGTCGACGCGCACCTGGAAATCGCCTCGCTCGACCCGCTGCAAGCCCTCGCGCAGGCGCTGCAGCGGGTGGATCACATAGAGGTAGCCGACGTAGAGCGTGAAGACGGCCGCAGCCACCGCCAGGCCCATCATGACGAACTGGAACAGGTTGAGCACCGCCGTCAGGCGCGTCATGGTCTGCTCGATCGCCGAGACCAGCTGGTCGACCTCGGCGACGAAGCGGTCGACCCGCGGCGTGACCTGCTGAGGCAGGGCAGGCCTGTCCACGTACAGCCGGGGTTCGAGCTCCTGCCACGACTGGCGCAGTGCCCGAAAACTGGCCTGCGAAGCATCGTTCCAGGGCACGAACAGAGGCCGGCTGCGGTCGCCGCGCCGCAGCAGCTCCAGGCTGGCGCCCATCTGCTCGAACATGGCGCCGAGCTCCTGCTCGCTGCGGCCACCGCAGGCCGCGCCGGCCAGGCGCCAGGCCTGCATGCGGATGCGCCCGGCCTCGTTGACCGCCGCCGCGCCGCCATCGAGCTGGCGCGTGATCCACATGGTCATGCCTATGGACAGCAGAGCCAGCAGCAGCAGCGACAGACCGAGAACCAGGAACTTGAAGGAGAGTTGGCTGCGGCGGGGCATGCTGAAGCTGGAGAGAAAAGACGGGGCCGAAGAGACGCCCGGACGACGCAGGCTGCGCGCCCGATTCTGGCGCATGCCGCTCACGGCGTCCATCGGCCAGACGGCGAAACCACGGGGTCGCATCCTAGTTCTTTGGTACTAGCCGAGCGGGTGGAACCAGGCATCGTGGCTCGCGCAGCCTCACGATCTGCGACATTATCGGCATGACGCTCCCAGCAGACACACAGACCAGAGAAGCGGGCGGCGAGGCGCAGCGCCTGGCCGAGGCCTTGGTGCACGGACGCCGCACCACGCTGCCCAAGCGCCTGATCGCGCCCGGCCCGGACGCCGCGCAGCAGGCGGCCATACTCGCCGCTGCCGCCGCCGCTCCCGACCACGACCAGACCCTGCCCTGGCGCTTCGTCGAGGTCCCCGAAACCCAGCGCGGCCGACTGGCCGAGGCCTTCGCGGCGGCACTGCTCGAGCGCGACCCGCAGGCCGGCGAGACCGAACTGGCGCAGGCACGCGAGAAGGCCGGCCGCGCGCCGTGGCTGCTGCTGGCGGTCTGCCGCGTCCGCGGCGGCGACCCGGCCATCCCCGCCGCCGAGCGCCTGCTGTCGGCGGGATGCGCGATCCAGAACATGCTGCTGCTGGCCACCGCGCTGGGCTACGGCTCGGCCCTGACCAGCGGCAAGGCACTGCAGTCACTGGCCTTGCGGCGGCTGTTCAGTCTGGACGTGGACGAAGAGGCGCTGTGCTTCCTCAACTTCGGCAGCGTGGCTGAGTCCAGGCGGCCCAAGCCACGACCCGACACCGGCGCCTACTTCAGCCGGCTGGACTAGGTCCTTGGTACAGCTAGTCGGCAGGCCAGAACGGGGACACACTGGATGGGCATTTTCCAGCCACACCAGGAGCGTGAACGTGAACACCCCGACCGTAGACCAGTCCCCCGCCGTGCTCGACGCCAGCCAGGCCCTAGGCCAGATCGCCGTCGAGCTGCCCGGCGCCACCGCGATCTTTCGCCGCCTCAAGCTCGACTTCTGCTGCGGCGGCCAGGTCAGCCTCGGGCAGGCGACGCGCGACAAGGGCTTGGACACAGCGGCGGTGCTGGCCGAACTGGCGGCACTGCCCCACACCGGCGCGCCGCAGCGGATACCGACGCAGCCCGTGGAACTGATTGAGCATATCCTGACCCGCTACCACGCGGTCCACCGCGCCCAGCTGCCCGAGCTCGTGCGCATGGCGCGCCGGGTCGAGGCGGTGCACGCCGGGCATCCCGCCGTGCCGGCCGGCCTGGCCGCGCACCTCGAGCAGATGGAGTCCGAACTGCTCGACCACATGGCCAAGGAAGAAACCGTGCTGTTCCCGATGCTGCAGCGCGGCGGCCACCCCATGGTCAGGCATCCGATCGCGATGATGCGCCACGAGCATGTCGAGCATGGCGCGGCGCTCGAGCGGCTGGACCAGCTGACGCACGAGCAGCAGGCACCCGAGGGGGCCTGCACCACCTGGCGCGCGCTCTACGCCGGCCTGGCCCAGCTCAAGGAAGACCTGATCGCCCACATCCATCTGGAGAACAACGTGCTGTTCCCGATGTTCGAGACGGCGGGCACCGGGAGTGGCTGCGGCGGCGCAGGCGGCTGCGGCTGCGGCTGAAACGCACGCGTGCCGAGCACCGCTCGCCTGCCTGCCTGTTCGAGCGCTGCATGACCCTGCTTGCCGCCGCGCCTTGGCTCTACCCGCTGCTGCGGTCAGTGCATATGGCGCTGGCGGGCCTGAGCGTAGGGCTGTTCTGCGCGCGCGGGCTCGGCTGCGTGCTCGAGCGGGCCTGGCCCATGAGCCGGGCCTGCCGCCTCGCCAGCGTGGGCGTGGACTCGCTGCTGACGCTGGCGGGTCTGGGCCTGTGGACGCTGCTGCAGCACAATCCCTTGCGCGAACCCTGGCTCGCGGCCAAGCTGGGTCTGCTGCCGCTCTACGTCGTCCTGGGCACCTGCGCGCTGAAGCGGGCCCGCACGCGGCACAGCCGCCTGCTCTATCTCGGCGCCGCCCTGCTGTGCGTCTACACCATGTACAGCATCGCCCGCACGCGCCAGCCCTGGGGCTGGCTGGCGTTCTGGGCCGGCGCATGAGTCCCGCAGGACTGCCGCATCCCCCGCACCTCGAATGCCACAATCCGACAGGAAACCCACATGAACGCCAACGCCCTACCCGGTTTTTCCAGCCCGTCGGCCAGCACCGAAGTCCCGCTGGAGATGCTCTCGGCCTGCCACGGACGGGTGGAAAGACAATGCCAGACCCTGCAGCGCCTGGGCGCCCACCTGCTCGCCCACGGCTGCGACGAGCAGGCGCAGCAGGCGGCTCAGGCGGTGCTGCGCTATTTCGACACGGCGGCGCAGGACCACCATGCCGACGAGGAGCAGGACTTGTTCCCCGCGCTGCTCGAGGCCGTCGCCGGCTCCGATGCCGTCTGCCTGCAGGACCTGATCCAGACCCTGCTGGCCGAGCACCGCCATATCGCCGGACTGTGGCATGAACTGCGCCAGGCACTGACGGCGGTGGCGCGGGGCCAGGCGACGACGCTGGCCGCGGCCCTGGTCGAGATTTTCGTCTCGGCCTACCAGGCGCACATCGAACGCGAAGAAACCGAGCTGCTGCCCATGGCGGCCAGGCTGCTGGACGATGCCGCGCTCGACCGCATCGGCCGCGCGATGCGCCTGCGCCGCGGCATCGCTGCCGCGGATTGAGAAGCTGTCAACAAGTGGCGCGCGCGCTCACCTGTGCGCCCAGCGCCTCGATCAGCCCGGTCTTGATGTTCATTGCGCCTGCAGGCTGATGGACTTGGCGATGGCGCGATATTGGGCGACCTCCTCACGGTAGAACCTGGCCAGCTGCTCCGGCGCCGCGGGCCTGGGCACCACCATGCCCTGGGCTTCGAGCGCGCCGCGCACGCCGGGATCGCTTGCCACCTCGCCCAATGCCTTGTGCAGGACGCGCACGACCGGCTCGGGCGTGTCCTTGTGCACGAAATAGCCCGACCAGGTGTCGAACACGAAGCCCTTGAGTGCCTTGCTCTCGTTGAGCGTGGGCACGGACTTGAAGCTGTCCTGTCGCTGGGCCGACAGCGCGGCGACCGCCTTGATCCGGCCCTGGGCGACCATCTCCAGGTAGGATTTGCTGTAGGGCGTGATGAAGATGTCCACCAGCCCGGCCATCAAATCCTGCAGCGCCGGAGCGCTGCCCTGGTAGGGCACATGGCTCATGGGCACGCCCAGCTTGCTGGCCAAGTGCTCACCCAGCAGGTGATAAAGCGACCCGTTGCCCACGCTGGCGTAGCGCAGGGGCTTGCCCTCCTTCGCCATCCGGGCGGCGTAGGCCGCCAACTCGTCGCCATTGTTCGCCGGCAGGTCCTTGCGCCCGAACAGCACCATCTCGTTGGTGGTGATGGCTTGCACCAGGCGGAAGTCCTCCGACTTGTACTTGACCGCGGAAACCGCGATCGGCGTCAGGATCAGCTCATTGGGCGAGCCCTGGAAGATCAGGTGCCCATCGGCGGGGGAGTTCAGCAGCTTCTGCGCGGCGATCGCACCGCCGACACCGCCCAGATTTTCGACGATCACCGTCTGGCCCAGTTGCCTGGCCAGCGCCGGGCTGACGATGCGCGCGATCACGTCCGACACGCCGCCGGCCGGGTAAGGCACCAGCAGCGTGACCGGCTTGCCGGAAGCGTTCTGGGCGAACACAGCGCCGGCCATGGCCAGGCTGGCGGCGGCAATCGCGATGCAGCGCAGGGTGTGGCGCATGCCAAGGTTCATGCTGACTCCTGTATTCACGGCTGGACAAGATTCAAGGCAGGCCGACGCAGTTCATCTATCCCATGCATCATTGTCTTATCCCCAGTCCGGAAAAGAATGGGTTTCATGAACAGCTGACAAGTGGAGCATAGACTGGTCCTGGCGGATAGCGGCTCGGGCAATGGACACTGCCAGGCGATCCTCCTGCACAGGGGCGGCGCAGCGAGGTGCGGACACCGCCCGGGTGTCATAATGGGCAACCTGGCCTCGGCGCGGCGGACCTCCATCTTGAGGTCGGTCGGCTGCGAGGCCGCGCTTTCCCCGTTCAAACCCCGAGGCCGACATGTTGCGCCGTACCTTCACCTGCGCCGCCCTGGCCCTTGCCGTGGCCGGCAGCACCCAGGCCCAGAGCAGTTCTTCCGCGACCGACTATCCAAACAAGCCGATCCGCCTGATCGTGCCCTTCCCGCCCGGCGGCGGCACCGACATCCTGGCGCGCCTGATCGCGACCCGGCTCGGCGAGCAGAACAAATGGACGCTGGTGGCGGACAACCGGCCCGGCGCCGGCGGCACCATAGGCATCACCGAGGCGGTCAAGGCCGCCCCCACCGGCTACGAGCTGGTCATGGGCCAGAAGGACAATCTCGTGATTGCGCCCTGGCTCTACAAGAACCTGCCCTGGGACCCGACGCACGACCTGACGCCGGTGGCGCATGTGGCCTACACGCCGGTGCTGATCGCGACCAGCGCCAACTCCCGCTTCAAGACCCTGGCCGACGTGGTGAGCGCGGCCCGGGGCGCGCCCGGCCGCGTGAGCTACGGCTCGCCCGGCAACGGCACCTCGATCCACCTGGCGGCCGAGCTGTTCGAGAAGGCCGCCGGCATCCAGTTCGTCCATGTCCCCTACAAGGGCTCGACCCCGGCGATGATGGATGCGCTGTCCGGCAACGTCGACCTGCTGGTGTCGTCGGTGCCTTCCGCCCTGAGCCAGATCAAGGCCGGCAAGCTGCGCCCGCTGGCGGTGACCTCGGCCCGGCGCAGTTCCTCGCTGCCTGATGTGCCGACCATTGCCGAGTCGGGCTACAAGGACTTCAACGTCAGCACCTGGTACGGCGTGCTGGCTCCGGCCGGCACGCCGGCGCCGGTCGTGGCGACGCTGAATGCCGAGATCAACAAGCTGCTCGCCAACCCGGAAATCCGCGCCGCCATCCATGCCCAGGGCGCCGAACCCGAGGCGATGACCCAGCGCAAGTTCGCCGCCCAGCTCAAGTCGGAATACAGCCAGTGGAAGGCCATCGTCGAGGCCTCGGGCGCCAAGCTGGACTGACGAGAGCAGCTGCCGGCCGCCCCCTGCGGCCAGGAAATTGCCGCGAGCTGGGGCAGCCACCCCCAGGGTGGCCGGGGCCCGGCCTCGACTCCCACGGGCTGGCGGGCCTGACCCGATTGACCGGGCGATCTCCTGTTGCTAGAGTGGCCCGATGATCGCCGGCCTGGTTCAAATCCTGTTCTTCCAGGGTCTGGGGGAGCTGATCTCGAAAGCGCTGCTGCCCACGCTGCCCGGGCCGGTCATCGGCCTGGCGCTGCTGCTGGTCTGGCTGATCCTGCGCCGCTCCGTCCCGCCCAACCTCGCGCTGGTGGCCGACGGCTTCAGCAAATACCTGGGGCTGCTGTTCGTGCCCGCGGCAGTGGGGGTCGTCAGCTACCTGCCCGAGCTGCGCGCCCATGGCCTGGCGATACTCGCCGCCCTGGTGCTCAGCGTGGCGGCGACCATCGCCGCCTCGGCCTGGGTGCTCAGGCTCCTGGCCGGGCGGGAGACCGACCAATGAGGGAATCCCACTCGATCCTCGACATCTGGGTCTACCTGAGCGGCAGTCCGCTGCTCGCGCTGTTCATCACGCTGGGGGCCTATCAGCTCGGCCTGCTGGCCTACCAGCGCAGCGGCCAGAATCCGCTGGCCAACCCGGTTGCGATTGCCGTGCTGCTGGTGGCCTGCCTGATCCAGGCCATCGACATGCCCTACGCCACCTATTTCGCCGGGGCGCAGTTCGTGCACTTCCTGCTCGGTTCCGCCACGGTCGCGCTGGCGGTGCCGATCTATCGCGGCCTGGACGCGATCCGCGGCCGCGCCCTGCCGCTGCTGCTGTCGCTGTGCGCCGGGGGCGCGGTGTCGATCCTGAGCTCCATCGGGTTCGCCTGGTGGCTGGGCATAGACCGCAAGCTGGTGCTGCCGATGCTGGCCAAGTCGGTGACCGCGCCCATCGCCATGGGCATCGCCGAGCGCATAGGCGCGTCGCCGACCCTGACCGCCGTCTATGCGGTCGTGACCGGCATCCTGGGCGCGATCCTGGCGCGCTGGGTGCTCGACCTGCTCGGAATGAAGAGCGCCTGGCAGCGCGGCTTCGCCACCGGAGTGGCGGCGCACGGCATAGGCACCTCGCGGGCCTTCAGCATCAGCGCGGAATGCGGTGCCTATGCCAGCCTGGCCATGGGCGCGCATGGGGTGCTGGGCGCCTTCCTGATCCCCGCGCTGTACAAGCTGGCCAACTGAGCCCAGGCGCCAGCCGGCACTCCATCCATGCGGTCGGCTGCCACGCCGGCTTGCCGGGCTCACTTCGCCACATCCACCCGGCAGCAAGCCGGCCGATGACAGGGCCATTCCCGCCTGCGTGCGGCCACCAATCCCAGGTCAGTTGGCAGTCAGGCTCCTGGTGGCATCCTATGGTTAATCATAGGACATCTGATTAGGACGTCCATAGCTTCCCTCTACCTTATATCAGTCAGCGTTTGAAAATGTCGGCACAGACGGCCGTTGTCCTGCTGCACGGCCTGTGCAGCACCCATCAAGAAACCCGCATCCTCGAACGAGCGCTCAAGCAGGCTGGCCACCGCCCCGTCCGGCTGGCTCTGGACGGCTACACCTATGACGCCTCCCAGACCCGCCAGTCAGCCAGCCGGTTCGGCTACTGGCTCAGGACCGTGGTCCAGACGACCCGGCGCCTGCGCCAGGAGCACGAACGCGTCTACCTCGCCGGCATTTCGGCGGGCGCCACCGTCGCGCTGGGGGCCGCCCTCATGGATCCCGAATGCGCGGACGGACTGATCCTGATGTCGCTGCCACTCAAGCTCGACGGCTGGAACATTCCTTCCTACCAGTTCCTGCTGCCCCTGGTCCTCTATACCCCGCTGGGGCGGATCTGGCGCTATCGCGAGTCCGCCCCCTACGGTGTCAAGGACGAGCGGGTGCGCTCCTCGATCGAGAACGAGATGAGCGCGCGGCGCGTCTCGAGCGCCGGCGCCGCGGTGCTGGGCGTGCCGCATCTGCGCGAATTCCACCGCCTGCAGCGCTGGGTCCGAAAGAAGCTTGCCAGCCCTACGCCGCGCCCGCCGGCGCTCGCGCTGCATGCCCGTGACGACGAAGTGGCCAGCCTCGCCAACGTCGAGCTGCTCGCGCGGCACTGGCAGGAAGAGCGCCTCGACGCCGTGGTGCTCGAGAACAGCTACCACATGATCACGCTCGACCATGACCGGCTCAGGGTGTGCGAGGAGACGCTGGACTATCTGCGACGCCACGAGATCCGGCGCCCGCCCAGGGCCGCCGCGTCCGGACCCAGCCGAAGCGGGCTCGAGCTGCCGGCTCCGCTGGCGGCCCTGCCGACCTGATTCAGCGGCGGGTATTTCTCGGCCATACTGGCCGGGAAAATCCGCCGGGACGCCGAGGGGCATTGCGCACCGGTTCCGATGGCGGAAGGTGCGAGGAGGAAGGCAAGCCCGATGAGACTGTTGCTGGTGGAAGACGACCGCATGATAGGCAGTGGCCTGCGCGCGGTCCTGCAATCGGAGGGACACGCCGTGGACTGGGTGCGCGACATCAGGTCGGCGCGCGCGGCGCTGGCGAGCGAGAGCTTCGACCTGGTGCTGCTCGATCTCGGGCTGCCCGAAGCGGCCGATTCCGCCCAGGCGGCGACCGGGGCCGACGGCATCACGCTGCTGCGGGAGCTGCGCGGGCGCCGCGATCCGACGCCGGTGATCGTGATCACCGCGCGGGATGCGCCCGAGGCCAGGATCCTCGGTCTCGACAGCGGCGCCGACGACTACCTGACCAAGCCCTTCGACGTGGCCGAGCTCTCGGCCCGGATCCGCGCGGTGACGCGGCGCCATGGCGGCCATGCCCAGCCCGTGCTGTGCCACGGCGGGGTCAGGCTGGACCCCGCGACGCGGCAGGTCACGCTCGACGGCAAACCGTTGCTGCTGTCGGCACGCGAGTTCGCGGTGCTGGAGGCGCTGATGGCCAGGCCCGGTGCGGTCCTGACCCGCGCCCAGCTCGAGGACCGGCTGTATGGCTGGAGCGAGGCGATCGAGAGCAACGCCATCAGCGTCTACATCCACCAGTTGCGCAAGAAGCTGGGCAGCGACTTCATCCAGAGCATGAGGGGCGTGGGCTATTTCCTGGCCACCGAGCCGGGGGCGAGGCCGTGATCCGCTCGCTGCGCGCGCGCCTGCTGCTGGCCCTGCTGTCGCTGCTGGCCTGCGCCGCCGCGGTCATGGGCGGCCTGGCCTACCGCAGCACGCTCGCCCAGGCCGAAGCCCTGTTCGACTACCAGCTGCGGCAGATGGCGCTGTCGCTGCGCGACCAGGGCGAGGTGGCTGTACCCGGCGCCCAGCTGCTGAGCGACGAGCGGCTGGACTTCGTGATCCAGATCTGGTCGCAGGACGGACGCGTGATCTATGCCTCGCATGCCCACGAGGCGCTGCCGAACCGGGCCCAGCTCGGCTACGCCGACATCAGTGTCGGCTCGCAGCTGTGGCGGACCTACGGCGTCGCCACGCCCGGGCGGGTCATACAGGTGGCCCAGCCCGAGGCGGTCCGCCGCCGCATGGCAACCGATTCGGCGCTGCGCAGCGTGACGCCGCTGCTGGCGCTGGCGCCGCTGCTGGCACTGGCCGCGTGGTGGCTGGCGCTCGTCACGCTGCGACCGGTGCAGCGCCTGGCCGGCGAGGTGCGCGCGCGCGATGCCGCCAGCCTGCAGCCGGTTTCGCTGGCCGGGCTGCCGGACGAGATCGCGCCACTGGCGCATGCGCTCAACGGCTTGCTGGCGCGGCTCGCGACGGCCTGGCAGGCGCAGCGCTCCTTCGTCGCCGACGCCGCGCATGAGCTGCGCTCACCGCTGACCGCGCTCAAGCTGCAGCTGCACCTGTTGCGCAACGCCCACGAAGGGCCGGAACGCGAGGCTGCGCTGGACGACCTGAGCGAGGGCATAGAGCGCGCCAGCCGGCTGGCGGAGCAGTTGCTGCTGCTGGCCCGCAACGAGCCGGATGCGCCGGCGCAGGCCGTGCAGGCGCTCGACCTGGACGAACTGGTGCGGCGGGAGATCGCGCTCCTGGCTCCCGTGGCGCGCCGCAGGCAAACCGACGTCTCGCTGCACTCGCCAGGGCCGCTGGAGATCGCGGGCCACCCGCCTAGCCTGGCCTCGCTGGTGCACAACCTGGTCGAGAACGCCATCATCCACAGCCCGCCGCACTCCCGGGTAAGGGTGCAGCTGGGCCTGTCGCAAGATCCCGACGGCAACGCCGCACCGTCGCTGGTGATCGAGGACTCCGGCCCCGGCATTCCCGTGCAGGAGCGGGAGCGGGTCTTCGACCGCTTCTTCCGGCGCGCGGGCGCGGACGTGCCCGGCAGCGGCCTGGGACTGGCCATCGTGCGCGCCGTCGCCGAACGGCACGGCGCCCGCCTCGGCCTGGACAAGTCGCCGCTCGGCGGCTTGCGGGTCACGGTGCGTTTCGCACCGCGAACTCATGCCAGCCCTGCGGCGGGAACTGCTGCGGCCACGCCTTAACGCTCGCTTCATCCTGGCCTAATCGCGGTCTCAACTCGATGCCCGAACATCGATCCCGTGCGGAATGTTCCGCGCGCGATCGACGAGAGGGACCCCCATGAAACAGCGTACCGTGCTTGCCGCCGGCGTCGCGGCACTGACCATCGGAATCACAGGCGCCAGCGCCGCGTTCAGCCTGCCCCACTGGCTCGGCGGCACCGGACCGGCCGCCACCGTCCCGTCACAGCAGGCCCCGGGCAGCGCCGACCACGCCAGTCCGCCACCCGTGCCCACGCTCGACGCCCAGGGCCTGGTGCCGGACTACCGCGCCATCGTGCGGCGCTACGGGCCGGCCGTGGTCGGCGTCACGGTCTCGGGCATGCACAAGCTGTCGGCCGACGAGCAGGCCGCCTCGCCCGAGCTCGACCCCTTCCTGCAGTTCTTCCGCGGCATGCCAGGCTTTCGCATGCCCGGCCGCGGGGCCCAGGCAACCCCGTTCCGGGGCCAGGGCTCGGGCTTCATCATCAGCCCGGACGGCCTGATCCTGACCAACGCCCATGTCGTGCGCGAGGCCAGGGAGGTCACGGTCCATCTGTCGGACCGGCGCGAATATCCGGCGCGGGTGCTGGGCGCCGACCCCGTCACCGACGTCGCGGTGCTGCGCATCGACGCGCGCGACCTGCCCACCGTTCGCCTCGGCGACCCCGGCCGCATCGAGGTCGGCGACCGGGTGATGGCGATCGGCGCGCCCTACGGCCTGGAGCAGACCGCGACCCAGGGCATAGTCAGCGCCAAGGGGCGCTCGCTGCCCGGCGACGTGGTCGTGCCCTTCCTGCAGACCGATGCAGCCGTCAACCCAGGCAACTCGGGCGGCCCGCTGTTCGACGGCCACGGCGAGGTCGTGGGCATCAATGCCCAGATCTACAGCGAGAGCGGCGGCTTCCAGGGCCTGAGCTTCGCGATCCCGATCGACGTCGCACTCAAGGTGAAAGAGCAGATCGTGGCCACCGGCAAGGCCGCCCATGCCAGGCTGGGCGTTTCGGTGCAGGACCTGACCCAGCCGCTGGCCGAATCGTTCGGCATGCCAGCGCCGGACGGCGCCCTCGTGTCGCAGGTGGCACCCGGCAGCGCCGCGGCCCGCTACGGCCTGCGCGCCGGCGACGTGATCACCGAGGTCAACGGTCAGGCGGTGCTGCGCTCCGGACAGCTTTCGACGCTGATCGGCATGGCGCGTCCGGGCGATGCGGCCAGGCTCAAGGTCTGGCGCGAGCACGGCTGGAAGAACGTGGAAGTGAAGCTCGGCGGCATGGACGACCGCCTTGAGGCCAGCGCGTCAGGCGACGGCGGCGGCCAGACCGGGCTGCAGCTCGGCCTGGCGCTGCGGCCGCTGAGCAAGTCGGAACTGCGCGCGGTGGGGATTGCGCAGGGGCTGCTGGTCGAGGGCGTGTCCGGGCCGGCGGCGCGCGCCGGGGTCGAGAACGGCGACATCGTGCTGGCCGTCAATGGCCAGCCCGCCAGCTCGGTCGACACACTGCGCAATGCGCTGTCGCCCAAGGCCAGGACGGTCGCCCTGCTCATCCTGCGCGGCCAGCAGCAGATCTTCGTGCCGGTCGCGCTCTCCTGATCCCGCATGACTGCCGTCCTGCTGACCTGCGCGCTGCTGGTGGTCTTGACCACGGTCCTCCACTACGAAGCGCTGGTGCTGATGTCGTCGGCCCTGCCCTCCCTGCGCGTCGCCCCGCGCGCCAAGCTGCTGCTGGTGATCCTGGGAGCCTTCGTCGCGCACGCGGTGGAAATCGGGATCTACGGACTGGCGACCTACTCGCTCATGCGCTGGGGACGGGCCGGCATGCTCGGGGGCGCCGGCTCGTCCTCGCTGGATGTCGCGCTGTACTTCTCGGCCGAGACCTTCAGCTCGCTCGGCTACGGCGACCTGGTGCCCCGGGGCCCGCTGCGGCTGCTGTCTGGCGTCGAGGCGCTCAACGGCCTGCTGCTGATCGGCTGGTCGGCCTCGTTCGCCTACGTCTCGATGGAGCGTTTCTGGCAGCGCAAGCCATGAGCGCCCCCGGCCGGCACCATCGCCAGCCTGCGCCACCGGCGCCCTATTCCCGGTTGCGCGGCCGACCTTGGCGAACGCAGCCCAGGCTGTGCATGAAGGGTGGCTCGGGCTATCCTTGCGCCAAACGGGAGCTCCGCCGGTGGCGGGGCTCCCGCCCCCCCCATTGACCTGGACTGACACAGACATGGACCGGCACCCATCCGTTCAACTGGGCAGCTACCTGCTGGCCGCCGCGGCCGTGCTCGCCATGCTGACGCTGCATCTGGTGCCGGCCGTGCTGCCGGGACTGATGGTCTACGCGCTGGTCAGCCGCCTGGCCAGTTTCATCCAGGGGCGCTTCCACAGCCGGCACGCCCGGGTCGCGCTCACCGCGACCATCGCCCTGCTCAGCGGAGCCCTGATCGTCGCGACGGTCACGCTGCTGGCGAGCCAGTTGCACCCCTCGTCGGTACATGGCCTGGCAGGGCTCTGGACCAAGGTCGCGGAAATCGTCGCCGGCGCCCGCGGCCTCCTGCCGCCTTGGGTCATCGACAAGCTGCCCGGCTCCGCCGAGGATGTGCAAGCCGAGGTGGTCAGGCTGCTCAAGGAGCACGCCGCCCAGCTGCAGGGACTGGGCCGCGAGGTCGGCGTCGGCCTCGTGCATACCCTGATCGGCAGCATCATCGGCGGCATCGTCGCAGTCGGCTCGGTCGATGCGGCGCAGCCCGGCGGCCCGCTGCAGACCGCGCTCATCGAGCGCGTCCGACGCTTCGCGCTCGCCTTCGAGCGGGTGTTCGTGGGCCAGGGCCGGATCGCCTTGATCAACACCGGCTGCACCGCGGTCTACCTCATCTTCATCCTGCCGCTGTTCGGCATTGCGCTGCCCTTCGTCAAGACCATGTTGCTGCTCACCCTGGTGGCGGGCTTCGTTCCGGTGCTGGGCAACCTGGTTTCCAATTTCGTCATCGTCGTCGTCAGCGCTTCGCTCGGACTGGGCGTGGCGCTCGCCTCGCTGGCCTTCCTGATCCTGCTGCACAAGGCCGAATATTTCCTTGCCGCGCGCATACTGGGCTCGCAGATCGCCGCCAGGGCCTGGGAGATCCTGGCCGCCATGCTGGTCATGGAAGCGGCCTTCGGCATCCCGGGCCTGGTGACGGCACCGGTGATCTACGCCTACGTCAAATCCGAGCTGGGCGCCGCCGGTCTGGTCTGACCTGATGGTGGCGGCCAGCGCCCCGGCATCCGGCTCGTCAGCCCCCTTCGCGCGCAGGCCTTGCGCGACTCCTCCAGCAACAGCATGAGCAGTGCGAACGGCAGGATGCAGAGCCAGACCGTGGCCGGCGGGGGGGCAGTGGCGAACATCTCGTTGCCCAGCGGGGTGTAGGCAATCAGCACCAGCAGCACGAGCTCGAGCACGACGCCGGCGAGGATCCAGCGGTTACCGCCCAGCCCGGTGATGCGGATGGAGCGGATCGAACTGCGGCACAGGAACACGTTCACGACCTGCAGCGCGATGATCGCGCACAGGGTCGCGGTGGTGGCCTGCAGGTACAGCGGCGCGTCGGGCGCCGGCATCTGGCCCCAGCTCCAGCCGCCCTGGTGCAGCACGTACAGGAAGGCCGACATCGCGGCGCCGGCCTCGATCAGGCCAAGGAACAGGTAGGCCCGCAGCGCGAGCGCCCCATCGAGCAAGCGCTGGCCGCGGCGCCTGGGCGGCAGCCGCATCGACTGCGCGTCGGGCCGCTCGGCGCCCAGCCCGAGCGCGGTCAGCGAATCGGTGCCCATGTCGATCGCCAGCGCCTGTATCGGCGTCAGGGCCACCGGGATGCCGAACAACGCAAACGCCAGAAAGGGCACCAGCTCGGCCACATTGTGGACCAGCACATAGGTCAGGAAACGCCGGATGTTGCCGAACAGCGCCCGCCCCTCCTCGACGGCATTGACGATGCTGGCGAAGTTGTCGTCCAGCAGCACCATGTCGGCCGCCTCGCGCGCGACGTCGGTGCCCGAGCGTCCCATGGCGATGCCGATGTGCGCCGCCTTCAGCGCGGGTGCATCGTTGACGCCGTCGCCGGTGACCGCCACGACATGCTGCTTGTCGCGCAAGGCGTTGACGATGCGCAGCTTCTGGTCCGCCGCCAGGCGGGCAAAGACGACGTCGGGCGTGTCCAGCGCCAGCTGCAGCTGCGTCGCCGACAGGCGCTGCAGGGCCGTGCCCGTGATCACGGTCGGATCGTTCGCCTGTACCAGCCCGATCGCGCGCGCGACGGCCACCGCGGTCCGGGGGTGATCGCCCGTGACCATGATGACGCGTATGCCGGCCGCGCGGCAGCGGCGAATGGCATCGGGCACTTCCGGCCGGGGCGGATCCTCCAGGCCGACCAGTCCCAGGAATTCGAGCTCCTGCTCCGGGATCGGCTGCTCGCAGCGACCGCGGTATCGCCTACAGGCAAAGGCCAGCACCCGCTGGCCCCGCGCGGCCATGCGCTCCTGCGCGGCCACGATGGCCGCGCGCTGCGCCGGCTCCAGCGGGCGCGCCGCCCCGCCTTCGACGATCCCGACGCACAGCGGCAGCACGGTTTCGGGCGCGCCCTTGCAGAACAGGATACAGCCGCCCCGCATCTCGATCTGCACCGACTGGCGCATGCGGTCGCTGTCAAAAGGGTATTCCTCGACCCGCCGCGCCGCCGGGAAAGTCCCGCCGAGGCGCTGCGCCATCTCGACCAGGGCAATCTCCATCGGGTCGCCCTGGAGCGCGACGGCGCCCCGGACCTCCAACCCGGCCAGGCTGTGGCAGACAGCGGCGGCCTCGATCAGCAGGCCGGCGCGCCGCACGAGCGCGCTGTCTTGCTCGAGCTCGGACAGTGCGTGCTGTTCCAGCCCGAGCGTCACGCTGTGCACCCGCATCCGGTTCTCGGTCAGGGTGCCGGTCTTGTCGGTGCAGATGACCGTGGCGGCGCCCAGCGTCTCAACCGCCGGCAGATGCCGGATCAGCACCTGGCGCCGGGCCATGCGCTGCGCCGCCAGCACCAGCGCCAGCGTCAGCGTCGGCAGCAGCCCCTCGGGCACCATCGAGACGATGATGCCGATCGAAAACATCAGGTCGCGCCAGAACGGAATGCCCAGCAGGCTGCCGACGGCCAGGACGCCCCCTCCGATCGCAATCGCGATTCCCGCAATGCGCCGGCTCAAGTGCGCGAGCTCGAGCCGCAGCGGCGAAGCCGTGTCGCCCGCCGTCTGGGCCAGATGCGCGATCTTGCCGAACTCGGTCCGCTGCCCGGTCGCGAACACCAGCGCACGGGCGCGCCCGGCGACGACCGAGGTGCCGGCCAGCAGGATGTTGCGGCTGTTGATCCACTGCTCCTCCTGCGACTCCAGCGCGTCCCGGGCCTTGGGCGCGGACTCGCCGGTGATCGTCGCGGTGTTGACACGCAGCGCATGCGCCTCGACCAGGCGGCAGTCGGCTGGCACGCTCTGCCCCGCCTCGACCAGCAGCATGTCGCCCGGCACCAGCTGTTCGGCCGCCAGGGTCGCGACCACCCCGTCGCGCAGCACCTGGACCTGCTGGGGCAGCAGTCTCCTGAGTGAGTCAAGGGACTGAGCGACCCGATACTCCTGCCAGAAGGAGAACGTGCCGCTGACCAGGATCACCGCCACGATGGATATCCCGACCTTGGCCATCCCCTGGCCCGGATCGCGCCACTCGGCCACGAAGGCCAGAGCGGCGGCCATCCACAGGATCAGCGAGAAGAAATGGAAGTACTCACGCGCCAGCCGTGCGGCGAGCGGTGCCCGCTCGACGGCGCGCACCAGGTTGGGGCCGTACTCGGCCTGGCGGCGCAGGGCCTCGGCCGAGCTCAGGCCGTCGGTCCCTCCACGGACGCTGGCCAGCGCTTCGGCGACGGACATCTGGTGAATCTTCATGACGCCGCATCAGCTTCTGGACAACTGGTTTTCCTCAGCGCTGCAGTCAGCCGCGCGCACCGCCGTCAATACAGATACGGGATGAAGCGCCTGGTGCGCGAGCAGTACGGCGCATAGCCCGGGTGCAGTTCCCGCATCAGGCGCTCCTCCAGCGCAGCCTTGGCCGCCAGCACCCCTGCCAGCAGCAGCACCAGCACCCAGCCAAGCAGAGCGGACAGGAAGGTGGCGCAGCCGGCCGCGAGCAGCAGCACGGCGCTGTACATCGGGTGGCGGATCCAGCGGTAGGGCCCATGCTCGACCAGCTGGCCGTCCGGCTTGGGCACGGGGCGGATATTGAAGTTCCCGGGCCGGTTCGCGGCCAGCGCCCAGACGCCGAGCAGCGTGCCGCCGCCCCACAGCAGCCAGGTCGACGGCGGCAGTGCGGCAAGCCTCAGATTCCACACCACCCACCACAGCAGGACAAACAAGATGCCGAACTGCAGCGTGACCAGCACGCTGCCAGGGTTCCTCTGCTTCATCAGGCACAGCCCTCGGTTGCGGGCGCACTCCGCGCGCCACATCCGGCCATCCTAGCTCAGCCGGCAGCGATTGAGAGGCAGATCCCGGCCCCCTGATCCCAATCACCCTCCCCAATCGCTACCAGAGGCGATACAGTTCGGGTCAGACAACATCAGGAGAACGGCATGAGCAAGGAGAGCAAGCCCCTCGACTACGAGCGCTCCGGCTGGGACAGCCTGGACTGGGATCACATCGTAGAAGCCGACGAGGCGATGAAGGACGCGGCAGCCGATCTGGGCCATGCGGTCAACGGTGGCGGCGGCTCGTTCGGACCGGAACGCCTGCGGGCCATTGCCACCAAGATCGAGTCCGTCGCAGCCGAACTGCGAGCGGTCTGCGACCGCTACCTGTAAGCGCCTGGGTAAATTGACATGATAACAAGATGATCCTGGACTGACCCGCAGCGGCATTATACGGATCTCAAGAAGTATCCGGACCTTCTTTTCTGCCGCGGTTGTGTGAATCAACGGCCACGCGGATCCAGTCGAAGTTGGTCAGTTGCCGCAAACGCTCGGGGGTGTCGCTCAGGCGCCTCCAGGCATCCTCCAGCGCCAAGTCGAGTTCTTGCAGGTCGGCATAGACCCTGTTGCTGAGGTAGCGCTGGCGCAATTCGTGCCACAGCAGTTCGGCCGGGTTGAGTT